>NZ_VKHP01000330.1 GCF_010811875.1 Bradyrhizobium uaiense | reverse complement strand
AGGTCATTCATCTTGTGCGCACGACAAATCCGAAGCCCGAGCAAGATCCGATCCACGGCTATTCGTTCGTTCCGCTGTCGCCCGCAGGGAGCGGTAGACGCAACGAGGCTTTTCTCATGACGCGGCCCCGCCACTTCAGCGAGGCCACGAACACGCGGGCGAAGAGATGCTTTACGTGATCTCTGGTCGTATCGAAGTCAAATTCGTTGACCGAAGCATCGCAATGTCAGCGGGTGACTACCTTCAGTTTCCTGGTTATCTCGTGCATCACGTCAGGCGGATGGGGGCAAACGCCATCGTGCTGATTGTGATCAGCCGAGATTGATGCCGGCGGCGCATGAGTTTGTGCGGTTCATCCACACCGAGTGCTTCCGACAATCGCACACGATGTTCAGAATCGCTTGCGGCGATTTCAACAATTCGCCTAGTTCCGTGCCGACGTTGGTTGCCAAGTTCGACAGGCGCAATCTCGGCGGCCTTGAAGAGAGCCTCGGCGATTTGCGCAAGCAGCAGACCGCGGCGAACCGTAACCGTCGGGTCGTCGCCCGAGGTCATGTCGAAGGCCGCACTCCAGTCCAAGGCATCGGCGCGCAACTCATTCAAACGACGCGGAGCTTGTCCGAATCTGATGATCTCGATGCGATGCGATGGCAATTCAATGTTTTCTCGCCGACCGAGAGTTACCCGATCCCTGTGACGAGCGTTGTCGCAGGATGCTACAAGGCTACTGGTGTCTGTCATACCGACCTCGTCGTTCGCGACGGCATGCTGCCGACGCCGTTTCCGGTCGTGCTCGGCCACGAAGGCGCCGGCGTCGTCGAAGCGGTCGGTGCCGCCATCGCCAAGGTGAAACCCGGAGATCACGTGGCGATGACCTACAATTCCCGCGGCGGGTGTTCGAGCTGCCAGGACCACGCGGCCAGCTACTGCCATGAATTCTTCCCGCGCAACTTCTTCGCCGCGCGCGCGGACGGGACAAGCGCGCTGTCGGCGGACGGCGCGCGGATCAACGGCAACTTCTTCGGTCAGTCGTCGTTCGCGACCCATGCGATTTGCCACGAGGTCAATGTGGTGAAGGTCGCATCCGAGGTGCCGCTCGAGCTGCTCGGGCCGCTTGCCTGTGGCGTGCAGACCGGCGCCGGCGCAGTCTTTAACGCGCTGAAGATCTCCGCAGGGAAATCCTTCGGGGTGTTCGGATCGGGCTCGGTCGGGCTCTCCGCGCTGATGGCAGCGAACGTCGTCGGCGCCACCAGGATCATTGCGATCGATACCAATCCAGCAAGGCTCGAAATCGCGAAATCTTTGGCGCGACGCATGTGATCGATCCGCGTCAGACCAATGCGGTTGAGGAGATCATGCGGATCACCGGCACCGGACTGAACTTCGCGCTCGATACCACGGGCCTGCCGGCGGTGATCCGCAACGCCGTGGAGAGTCTCGGCCCGCGCGGCGCCTGCGGCATTCTCGGCGCGTCTGGTCCGGACGCGGAGATCGTGCTGAACGAGACGCATTTCATGAGCGCCGGCCGCCGGCTGATCGGTATCGTCGAGGGCGATTCCAATCCCGACGTCTTCATTCCGATGCTGATCGATCTCCACCGGAACGGCCGCTTCCCGTTTGACAAGCTCGTCAAGTTCTACTCGCTCGATGAGATCAACACTGCGATCCACGATTCCGAGATCGGCGCCGTGATCAAGCCGATCGTGCGGATGAACTGAGCTCAGGTCATTCGTTGCGGCAAGAGGGCGGGGCCGGCAGCTCGTCCGCTTTCACGAAGAGATGGCAACGACCGATCTACCGGCATCTCGCATAGCATCGAAAGGGAAAAACATGTCCAAGCAGCAACTCGCAGCGATTTTGCACACGAGCGCGCAATTCCCGCCCCGCCCAATGGCAGGCCAGCGGACATGCGCGCTTGGTTCGAAGGATCAATGTGCAGGCGCCGACTCCGGACGGTACCATTATCGAGCGGGTAGCGTCGGGGCCGCTAGGCGGTGACCTGATCCGCGCCCCCGCGTCTGACGCCAAGCGTCTCATCATCTATATCTATTTTCACGGCGGCGGTTTCCTCTTCTCGTCCCACTCGCACCGCGTCGTCGTCGCCAATCTCGCGCTTCTAAGCATTTCGTGAGGAAGTGCTGGCGGCCGGCAAGCTGACAATCGAGAGGAAACGCTCTCCGTCTGTACGGGCGAGCGCCCCTTCGGCGCTCGCCCGCCCGATACGCGCAGCGCGAACCGGCTGCGCTCGTCTATTCCGCGGTAATGTTCTTAACGCCATGTGGCTCGACGAGCGCGCCGTAGGTCGCGGGTTGGCGGTTGGCGAACATATGGACGTTCGCCATCATATGCTTCTGACGTGCATTGGCGATCTCGATGACCTCCACGACTACCTTGTGCATGTCGGGATAGCACGGAACCGCGACATCAACGTCCCACACCGGAAACTGGGCGGGCAACGCCACCATGCTGCCGCCGCCGAATGGCGCGTCGACACGGTTGGCGAGGATGACAGCGCATCGGTTGTCCACTGCGCGTGGCACGGCCAGCAAGGTCCGCTCCTTGCGATCTTGCAAGCGAGATGGCCACAGGATCACCTCGGCGCCGTTGGTTCCGAGGCAACGGGCCGATTCGGGAAACATCCCGTCATATCCCATCATGATGCCGATGCGCCCGTACGGCGTTTCGATGACGGGGTAGTCTGAACCAGCTGTCGCCCATGCACGTTCATCCGCAAAGAGATGGACTTTTCGGTAAGACATCAGCACGTTGCCGTCCGGTCCGATCAGGAAGGACGTCGAGAAGAGCTTTCCATCCTCCTCTTGGACGTTCGGCATAAGGACTGCGCATTCTTCTGACTTGCAGAGTTCGCCAAATGTCTTCAGAAGCTTGGCATTTATGGAGGCTAGCCGCGTAGCCTCTGTGGGGTCGATCCTCCAGTTCGGCGACGCGAAATATTCCGGCAGCACCATGAGTTGCACACCGAACCTTGCCGCATGCCCGACTTGCTCCATTACGCAATCGAGGGTCGTGAGCTGAGATTCCGAAACATGGCTCTGAATTGCAGCCATGTTGAACGTCATTTTGCCCGGAACGATTGGCCGGTTGCTGATTTCCGCAACTTTCGTGTCGGTGTAGGCAGCCGTCAGGACCTTATAAGTGTCGGGCCGCCGGTCGGCGAACTTGTCCGCACCGAGACTCGTGGCTTTGTTGTCCGCGAGCGCCGGGTCGATATCGCCAATGGCCATGCCGTGTGTGTCCCAGGCGACCTTGGCGCGCAGATTGCCGCTGGGTCGACTATCATGCTTCCGCCCGGATAGTAGATCGATCGCTCCTGTCCTGCCTTCGTAGCGGCACATATCCAGACGCCATTCTCGAAGGCGCGGGCAGGACGCCACATGTCCGCCTGATCGATCAGAAAGAAGTTGGCCATATCGATAATGACCTGCGCTCCACTTAAAGCCGTGCAGCGCGGAATTTCAGGGATGCGGCCATCGAAGCAGATCATGAGCCCGACGCGCCCGAGCTCGGTCTCGACGACCGGGAAACCGCGCTCGCCAAACGCGAACCAGTTCTGGTCGTGCGTCGTCAGGAATTGCTTGTGATAGTGAACAACAAGCTCTCCTTTTCTGTCGAGCAGAATTCCAGTATTGAAGATCTTTTCCGCTTTCGGATCCCACTCCGTCATGCCGGTGGCTACGAACATATCGTTCTCGCGCGCGAGCTTCGCAAGGCTCCGGACAAAATGCCCGTTGACTGTGTCCGCGATCCTTCGAGCGTGGGAGATTGAATCGTAAAGATATCCAGCGTTCATGCACTCCGGAAACACGATGAGACGTACACCCTGAAAGGCAGCCTGTTTCACATAGTGCTCGCAGATTCTAAGATTCGCCTCGACATTTCCGATCTCGGCGAGCGTCTGCACCGCGGCAGCGCGATATAGATAGGATTTCATGGGATGCTCCGTTAGCCGCGATGACGACTGTATGAGATGGCGGTAGCGATTGTCTGAGCAACGCCGCTGCTTCTCAAAGCAGTGTGCGTGCCGATACGCCCCGTGTCCCTTCATTTTTGAGCTGAAGGTGACGACGACCGGATCGGTGTCGATCCGGTCTTTTGAGGACACGTCGGGAGGCGGTAGCGACCACGTCCAGATCTCCGGCGCTGCACGATCTCGGCGTCGCGACAATCGCCAACTTTGCCAGAAAGTGGTCCAATGAGAGTCTAAGTACGGGTATTATCAAACACATATCTATCGATCGACCAGCAGCTCGACAAAGCCCTCGTTCATGCGTCGTGGATAATCGTCTTCTGTGTCCTGCTGTTTGACATCAAAGAAGGTGGCAACAACCATGCCATTCGGCTGGATTAGGAAATTGGCGCATTTGGAGTAGATCTCCTGTGCACAGCTCAGTGGCGTCGCGTCGTAAGCTCGACAATCCAGCGCATCAATAGACGCGCGTGTCAGATTGATTACCTAATGTTTTTGATTCGAACGCGATCTGATAATTGTGTAGCTGCTCTCCGAAGGCGTGGTACGACCGGTGCGATGACCAGGTCAAATTGCGTACTAGTACCGCTGCACAGTGATTATGACTCTTTGGCGGAGGACGTTTTGGCGGCGCCTACCAAGGGGTAAGAACGGCCCATTTTGGCGCGGGCTTTCTCGGTTGTGAACATCCATTTGATGCGGGCTCGTGCGGCGTTGCGCTGCCGCTCCCAGGCGGCGATCTCGGATATGAGTTGTTGGCGATTCCCAATGCGCCTGTCGAGGCATTGGCTGCGCAGCACGCCGATCTCGATCTCCACCATGTTCAGCTAACTGGCGTGCTTGGGGACATAGTGGAACTCAAGCCGGCGAAGGATGCGCGTTGCTTCTGCCGGCGGGAAGGCTTGGTACAGCGCGCCAGCTGAGTGGGTGGATAGATTGTCCAGCACGACACGGATGCGCTCTGCCTTGGGGAAGTGAACGTCGGCGAGTTCACGCATACACGCGGCAAAGTCGACTGCGGCGCGGCTGTCGGTGACCTTGACCTTGCGCCAAGGCCGATGCACGTCGAGGAAGATGAACAGGTTCGTCGTGCCATTGCGCTTGTACTCGCAATCGTAGCGCTGAAGCTGGCCCGGCTTGGCCGGGATCGGCTGGCGGACCTCGCCGATGAGCTGGGTCGGGCTCTCATCGAAGCAGACCACCGGGCGCTTCGGATCCGGCTGTTCGGCATAGAGGTCGAGCACGTCTTCCATGCGGGCAACGAACTCGCCGTCGACCTGCGGAATGCACCACATGTCCTTGCGCCACGGCTTGAGGTCGTTTTCGGCCAACCGCCGCCGTACGGTCTCTCGGGAGATGTTGGCGTGCTCGGTGAGCTTGACCAATTCACCCGCCAGAAGCTCCAAGGTCCAACGGGCACGGCCTTTGGGCGGGCTCGAGCAGGCCGTCGCGACCAGCAGGGCCTCCTCTTTGCCGGTGAGCTTGCGCTCGGCTCCGGGGCGCGGCTCCTCACTGAGCGCAGCTGCCAGGTTGCCGAGCACGAAGCGACGCTTGGTCCGGTAGACGGTCGAGCCGCCCGCGCCGACGCTCCGTGCAATCTCATCGTCACTGGCACCGGCATCGGCGGCCAGGAGAATCTGTGCTCGCTTGAGCTTGCATGCGGCGTGCTTGCCGCCACTCAAAAGTGCTGTGAGTTCAGCCCGCTCCGTTTGGCTCAATTCAACCCGATAGCGTACATTCATCCCTGCCTCCTCGTGAGGCATGGACGAACAGCTGAATCGGATGGCAGGCGTGAGTCCCGTCGCAAAAACCTTCACGCCCAAGCAGGGCCAGTATCTGGCTTATATCCACCTCTACACGCGCCTGCACCGCAGGCCGCCGGCCGAAGCCGACATGCAGGAATACTTCCGCGTCACCCCACCCTCGGTGCACCAGATGGTGCTGACGCTGGAACGGGAGGGCCTCATCAGACGGCAGCCGAGGGCGCCCCGCAGCATCGAACTCCTCGTTGATCCGCGTCAGCTGCCGGAGCTACTCTAACCGCAATCCAACCCGTCAAATTCACTGTGCAGCGGTACTAGAGCATGAGCTGCATATTGCGAAGGAGTGGCGAGCGCAGTCAAACGGAATCCGCTAGTGCTTCAGTCATTATGCCAAACCCCGACATCGGGCTTGGTCAATCCTCAGGTGAAGCTGAGGTGACACACTCAGTCGCGAAACGAGATTGTTCGTTCGTTGCGTACTGAGTTTGTTGGAGCGCTGCCAACCGAGCGTAAGTTATAGGCGCACCAGTCATGGCAGACAGCAACCGGCCGTGAAGCATCGGAGACGACAGATGAAAAGCGTGGATTGAAACATGTCACCCTTCGACAAGATCGCGCTCTTTATTGATGGCCCAAACCTCCAAGCAACTGCCAGGGCGCTCGGCTTCGAGATCGACTACAAGTGCCTGCTCGGGGAATTTCAGCGCCGCGGCACACTGCTGCGGGCGTTCTATTACACTCCGATTATCGAGGATCAGGAATCGACGGTCCGGCCGCTCCTCGATCAGCTCGTCTATAACGGCTACGCGGTTGTCACTAAGCCGACCAAGGAATTCGTGGACGCCTGCGGCCGCCGCAAGGTGAAGGGCAATATTGACATCGAGCTAGCGGTCGATGCCATGGAGCTCGCTGAGCGCGTCGACCGAATCATCCTGTTCTCTGGCGACGGCGACTTCCGTCACCTGGTCAAAGCGGTGCAGCGTCGCGGCGTCCGCGTCGCCGTGGCTTCCACCATCGCGATCCAGCCGGCGATGATCGCCGACGAACTTCGGCGGCAGGCGGACGAATTTATTGACCTGGCGGAGTTGAAGCTGACGCTTGGTCGCGAACCGTCCGAACGGTTAGGCTCCACATTAAGTGCTGGCAAACGTCGCGAGTCGGCCAGCGCAGAATAATAAATGGAAGTGATTTCGTGCAGGTTGACGACGACGTCAACAAAGCGCCGCTTGGTGCTCATTCCGTATCTCGTCCCTGTTCTGGTGATATTTGGGTTCAGCGCGACTGCTGAGGAGAGCAGGGCTGATAATGATCCCGATGTTCCATATGTTAGGATCGAATGCTCGCTGAAGCAGAAGGCTAGCGAGCCAGGAGAGGCTCAAACATTCGCGGCGCGGGAACACTTTAAGGAAGACATCACACCAACAGCCGAAGTCAGGAGTTCCTGGCTTGGCGCGACGTTTATGCGCAGGTTTGCAGTCAAGTTCGAAACCGCGGTCAATAGATGCTTGCAAACCCACGTCTTGAAGAATCCCTCAAATGACAATGAGATCATCGGAGAACTAGGCATTCCCGAAGAGAGCAAACTGGCAGATATCTGGGACCTCTTAAAGCTGCAGGCCAATGGAGAAAGCGGGGTGCTGCAGACCAATTCTGCTCCCAACATATTTTTCGTTCGTGATGGTAAGGGCGACCTTGGTGTGGTTGACGTCCTATGGGGAGGCGCGGGCTGGGAAATTGGAGCAAGTCCGATAGAAAACAAACGGACGTGGCCTCCCGGCACTCGCGTTTTCTCTTACGGTGCGGATTAACGACCGTAGCACATTGATTTGGACTTGGTGCCGGCTAGCGGGCTGACCCTACGTCGAGCGAGATCCTCGATGCAGCGGCCGAGCATGCGGCGCAGCGAAGTCCCTTCGCTGAGAGCCCGGGACACAACGTCGGCGGAAGCCAGCAGGGCTTCCCGCGGCGATCTCGATGCGGCCGTCGCGGAGAAACAACCCCGTCCCAGTGGGTTGAGTGCGTAGTTGGTGGCCTCCGTCAGCTTCGACTGGGAGAGGTGCTGATCGACCATGGTGGTTATCTCAAGCTCCACCCGCGTTCCGGCGATAAGTGGGATGCAGCGGTGGGTCAGGCCGATGCTGTCCAGGCGGCGTCGGTCCAGAAGCTTTTCGAGACGACACGGAAGGGCGATTTCGCGCAACTGGTTGCCGAGGAAATGAAGAACGGCACGGCCTTCACGGTGCCATGCTATCTGAGGACGGCGATCGAGGCCCTGCTCAAATGATCGCCAAGCCGTTCGAGCCGACCGATGAGCAGCGGTGGGTCATCGAGCAAGCAGGCTCGGCGTTCATCTCTGCCTCCCCGGGCGCGGGGACGACGCGCGTCATGGTCGAGCGAGCGCGAAGCTTCTTGGCGGCGGACCGACAGGCCGCAGCATCGCCTTTCTAGCGTTCATTCATGATACAATCTAAGCGAATTCATAAACTTTTGTAGGTTATTGCTGATCGTCGAGAACGAGCCGGCGTTCCGACCAAAGAACTGTAAGCGCGAATTTCGTCGCACCTTTTGCTTTTGAGTGCTCTGATGCATGAGGTGTCCACTTAAATAGGTGGACACCTTGTGATGGCAGACGACGATCAGAAACTGCGGGTCAGGTTTGTTGGCCGAAACGGTCGCCGGCATTACGAGACGACATCGAAGGAGCGTCTTGTGGCGGCCTGCCTTGAGCCTGGCGTTTCGGTCTCGAGACTTGCGCTCGAACACGGGGTCAACGCGAACCTCCTTCGGAAGTGGATCAAGAAGCACACCGCGACCAGGTCGCTGCCGCCGTCCTCACGCCCGGCGTTCATCCCGGTTCAGCTTGAGGGGTCCGCCAATCGAGCCCTGTCGCGGCAAGACAGCTTGGCGACGGTGGATTTGCCGGCGACTTGCGATGAAGTGCGTGGTTCGGAACCCAAAGGGACTCCAGCTTTTTGTTCTCCGGCCAAAGTGAGCGTGTCGCTGCCGAACGGCGTGAAGCTCGCGCTGGAATGCGGCGATGTGGATGCATTGACGGCGATCATCGGAGCACTGGGCCATGTTCAGACTGGGCGGTGACCTGCAGGTCTATCTGCAC
>NZ_VKHP01000329.1 GCF_010811875.1 Bradyrhizobium uaiense | reverse complement strand
GGGCGGGTGCTGGTGGTAGCGTGCAGGCGGTGGCTGTTGGCGCGCCGGCATAGCATAGCCCGCATGAGCGAAGCGATATGCGGGGCGAGTAGGAAACCCCGGATGTCGCTTCGCTCATCCCGGCTACTTGCTGGCCAGATAGTCGCTCTGCGCTATTCGAGCGCGTCGACCGATCGGCTCCAATGCGGACGTCGCGAAACAGTCGCTTCCCTCCTCACTTTCCTTTTCTTTCAGGATGCTAGCTGCAACCAGCGCCGCGCGATCAGATGGGCAGAACTCTGACGTTTTTTGATCAAGCGCTGCCAAGCCGTAGGGGAAAGCAAGGGTGCACCCCTCGCCCCGAAGGCCGGCCGATTGCGCGATCGATCGAATCATGACCTTGTAAAAGCGTCGGCCAATGATCTCGGACATTTGGGGCTGTGGTAGGTTGGGGTCGCGAACATCAAGGCTGGTGGTTGAAACGGCACCCACAAGATTGGGTACGGCGAAGGTCGCGTGGAATGTGGAGTATCCCGCTGCGGCTCTTAGGTTGTATGGCAAGAAGAGATATTTGAACTCGCCTGTCGTTCCATCGCGTATGGTCGCTTGATTGAAATGAACGGCAAGTTTCGCGGCATCCAGTTGCATTGGCGCCGTGAATAGTTCTTTTCCCAAGGGGAGGCGTAGGTCTTGCGTGGAGATCGGCGCGACAAGGACACGCTTGAGCGCGCAGACTAACGGTCGCACGAAGTCCGTGTCTTTCAGGTCGCTATGGATGTAAAGCCTAATTTCAGTGGGCGCATGCAGGCCTTTGCTTTCCTGGGCCGAAGTGGCTGAGCTGCCAAGCAGCAACGAGGCGCCGGCCAGCGTCAGCCGGCACGTTGTCTTACTGAAAATGGTTTGCTTCATGTCCCTCATAATCCGTAGCCCGCATGAGCGCAGCGACATGCGGGTCAGATAAAAACCCCGGATGTCGCCTCGCTCATCCGGGCTACTTGCTCGGCTCAATAATTTTCTTGAATAGTGCAGTGTGAACAGCACCCGTTTCGATGCTTTGCATGCCAACGTATAAGGTCGTCGCGTCGTCAGGAAACTGTATTAGATGATTGTTTAGTAATCGCACTAAGCGCTCACGCCAAACCGGGAATAACCGTTCAATCTCTGCGAGCGACTTTTCTTCGCGATACGGATTGTTGGCGTGCATGAGTCCGCCAATCCTGCCGTGTGCTTCGACAAGCTCCTTGAGGGTGAAGAACCCCGAGGTGATCGGCTTCCATTCGTCCGTTACTCCCTCCGCATTTGTCGGAATCCGATCAATCGGCTTTGGATAGAAGCCCGGGTTTTTCTTTTCTACGATCGCAACGATCTTATCTACTTGCCACTCCTTGGCCAACTTGCGGGTAAGACCTTCAAAGAATTGTTGATGAGACGCGAGCGTCGACAATATCACAAGTTCAAAAATCTTGCGGAACTGGAGCGCGACAAATTCTACGTTAGTGTATCCGTAAGACGTGGATTTTTGCCCCTGAAGTATTTCGTCAATGGCAATTTGTCTGCGCTTAACTTCTTCCATGCACCGCGCGTAGTTGGCATAATCTGGCTCGCTCGTCACATTCGTGCCTCATCTGCTAGTCCGCGTATCCTGCATGAGCGCCGCAGTACGTGGGCGACCGCAATCCCCGAATGTCGCTTCGCTCAACCTGGCTACGCCTACCTTACCGCCGAGTAGTCAAGTCCGCGAACGCCTGGCTAAAGCTACCACCAGCACAATGATTACAGCGCCACCAATTGCCCAAACACCATCTGCACTGATACTCGCCCCCAAAGATTGACCAAAAGTTTGTCCGACATGACGCAGCTCTCCATTTGAATAATGGACAAGCTCGAATCAGTCGTAAGGGGATTAGTTATTGGCGCACAGATTCCAAATGCGCGCAACGCACCGACGCGGCGGACGAAAATTCTTCAATGAGGTCAAAGTCCAAAAATCTAGCGCTGACACAGGTGAGACTTTTTTCACCTCGCTATGAGGTGCGTAAAGTCTTTGAGATTATTGATTTCTCGTGCGTGCTCCTAACCAAAAGTCCCCCAGCGTGGGGCATAGCGGCGCGCAAAATGTCCACTAGCTAGCAAGGGTTTGCTCATCCGGGCCAATAAGAAGCCGAGCTTTTTGCCCGGCCTCTTTGCTTTTTTGATGGATGCCCGGGTCAAGCCCGGGCATGACGAGCGGTGAGGGCAGTGCCCTACAACACCCGATTGCTCTCCTTCACCTTGTCCGCGTCGAGATACAGGTTCTCGCCCATCTCCCTGAACTTGGCGCTCATCGTCGCCATGCCGTCTTCGATGGTGCCTGAGATCGACGCCCCGCCGCCGGTCGGGTCGTTGAGCGTCGCGGCGTGGTCGCCGACGTCCTGGGTGATCTTCATCGAGCAGAATTTCGGGCCGCACATCGAGCAGAAATGCGCGACCTTGTGGGCTTCCTTCGGCAGGGTCTCGTCGTGGAAGTTCTTCGCGGTCTCGGGATCGAGGCCGAGGTTGAACTGGTCCTGCCAGCGGAAGGCGAATCGGCATCGGTGGGTTATGCCTTCGGCTAACCCGACCTAGCCGTCGCCACGACGTCACATCGGGCAGCGAACATACGGCGTCGACACCGGCACCGGCTCCTTGGAGCTGAGTGTGATCTTATTCTCTCCGGAGAGTTCCACGTCGAATGCCACGTCTGAAATCGCGACACCGTCCGAGCATGACGCGATCACGCGTACATCCTTCCCGTCATCATGCAACGATTTGACGGTGCATTTTTGAAACGTGCCGGTGATTTGCTTGCCCTGGACGATCAGGCCGCCCGCGTTGAAGTCAGCGTCTTTCCTGAACGCGAGCTTGTTGTTCTCCTTGGTGAATACCTGGTCGCAGGCCGAGGCGTCGATCGTCCAGGCTCCGTTCAGATCCGCGGCCCGTGCCGAGGCCGATTGGGCGACGAGAAGTACTAATAGCACGGCATTGAAGGTTCTCATGAATCTCTCCAATAGGAAGGGGCATGGGACTACCGGACCCTCTGCGAACCGGACTTAGAATCGCCGCGGATAACACCTGACGCGGCCTCATCGCTCCTGAACAGCTTAGCAAGTGATGATATCGCGGATATTTCGTTGATCCAAGTCAATGGTTCTTGGGAACGGACGCCCTGGGCGGGTTGGTGTCGTGACAGGGCCTATACAATCCGCACATCAAGAAAACACGCCTCGAAGCAAAGAGGCCGGGCTTTAGCCCGGCCTCTTTACTCTTGTTGAATGCCGCAAAGATGCGCTTCGCGCTTCTACCCAGGCATGACGAGCATTGCGGGTCACAACACCCGATTGCTCTCCTTCACCTTGTCCGCGTCGAGATACAGGTTCTCGCCCATCTCCTTGAACTTGGCGCTCATCGTCGCCATGCCGTCCTCGATGGTGCCTGAGATCGACGCCCCGACGCCGGTCGGGTCGTTCAGCGTCGCGGCGTAGTCGCGGACGTCCTGGGTGATCTTCATCGAGCAGAACTTCGGGCCGCACATCGAGCAGAAATGCGCGACCTTGTGGGCTTCCTTCGGCAGGGTCTCGTCGTGGAAGTTCTTTGCGGTCTCGGGGTCGAGGCCGAGGTTGAACTGGTCCTGCCAGCGGAAGTCGAACCGGGCGCGCGACAGCGCATCGTCGCGGAGCTGGGCTGCGGGATGACCCTTGGCCAGATCAGAGGCGTGGGCCGCGATCTTGTAGGTGATGACGCCGACCTTGACGTCGTTGCGGTCGGGCAGGCCCAGATGCTCCTTCGGCGTGACGTAGCAGAGCATCGCGCAGCCGAACCAGCCGATCATCGCGGCACCAATGCCCGAGGTGATGTGGTCGTAGCCCGGCGCGATGTCGGTGGTCAGCGGCCCGAGGGTGTAGAACGGCGCCTCGCCGCACTCCTTGAGCTGCTTGTCCATGTTGATCTTGATCTTGTGCATCGGCACGTGGCCGGGGCCCTCGATCATGACTTGGCAGCCCTTGTCCCACGCGATCTTGGTCAATTCGCCGAGCGTCTCCAGCTCCGCGAACTGCGCGCGATCGTTGGCGTCCGCGATCGAGCCGGGGCGCAGGCCGTCGCCGAGCGAGAACGAGACGTCATACTTGCGCATGAGATCGCAGATCTCGTCGAAATGGGTGTAGAGGAAGCTCTCCTTGTGATGCGCCAGGCACCACTTCGCCATGATCGAGCCGCCGCGCGACACGATGCCGGTGACGCGGTTGGCGGTGAGGTGGATATAGGGCAGCCGCACGCCGGCGTGGATCGTGAAATAGTCAACGCCCTGTTCGCACTGCTCGATCAGCGTGTCCTTGTAGAGCTCCCAGGTCAGCTTGACGGGATCGCCGTCGCACTTCTCCAGCGCCTGGTAGATCGGCACGGTGCCGATCGGCACCGGCGAGTTGCGCAGGATCCATTCGCGGGTGGTGTGGATATTGCGCCCCGTCGAGAGGTCCATCACGGTGTCGGCGCCCCAGCGGATCGCCCACACCATCTTGTCGACCTCTTCCTCGACCGACGAGGTCACCGCCGAGTTGCCGATGTTGGCGTTGATCTTGGTCAGGAAGTTGCGGCCGATGATCATCGGCTCCAATTCAGCGTGGTTGATATTCGAGGGAATGATGGCGCGGCCGCGCGCGATCTCCGAGCGCACGAATTCCGGGGTGATGAAGGCCGGCACCGCGGCGCCGAAGCTCTCGCCGTCGGCGAGTGCGGCTTCCGCGCGCTCGAGCTGCTGCTTGCGGCCGAGATTTTCGCGCTCGGCGACGTAGATCATCTCCTTGGTGATGATGCCGGTGCGGGCGAATTCGAGCTGCGTGATCTTGTGACCGTCGAGGCCGCGCAGCGGCGTGTGATGCGCGGTGAACGCCTTGGCTGCGTGGGCTGCGCCGACATTGCCGTTGTCCTCCGGCTTGATGGTGCGGCCCTCGTATTCCTCGACGCCGCCGCGCTCCTTGACCCAGGCGAGGCGATTGCGCGGCAGGCCGGAGTTGACGTCGATCGTGACGTTCGGATCGGTGTAGGGGCCCGAGGTGTCATAGACCGGCAGGTTGGGCTCGCCGGCGCCTTCCGACAGGATGATCTCGCGCAGCGGCACGCGGATGTCGGGTGCAGCTTCCGGCGTTGCGAAGATCTTGCGCGAGGCGGGCAGCGCGCCGGTGGTGACGGCGGGACGGGTGGTGTCGGGGTTGGAGCGGATGTTCATGAGGGATCCTCCGTTTTAATTCGTGTGCATAGCGCTGATGTTGATCTCGTCACCCTGAGGTGCGCGCACTTGCGCGCCTCGAAGGGTCGACGAGCCGGGCCGTCGACCCTTCGAGGGCCGCTGAAGAAGCGGCCACCTCCAGCGACAAAGGCGAAGCCTTTGCGCGGGGGTGACGGGATGAGTAGCGTGCGATGCCGTGCATCACGCGGCCTCCGCCCGGATGCCGAGCCATTGCCGCACCCGCGCGTCGGGGTCGGTGTTCTGGGTGACGTCGGAGACGACGGCGATCGAATCGGCGCCGGCGGCGAAGATCTCGGCGGCGTGCTCGAACTTGATGCCGCCGATCGCGACAAGGGGAATGGCGCCGATGCGCTTTTTCCACTCGGTGATCTTCGCAATGCCCTGCGGCTCGAACCGCATCGACTTCAGCGTGGTGAAGAAGATCGGGCCGAGCGCGACATAGTCGGGCTTCGCGGCGAGCGCGGTGGCGAGCTCGGAATCGTCGTGGGTGGAGACGCCGAGCGTCAGTTTTGCCTTGCGGATCTCGGCGAGGTCAGCATCGGCGAGGTCTTCCTGGCCGAGATGCAGATGCTCGGCGCCGGCGACGATCGCCGCGCGCCAGTAGTCGTTGACGACGAGTTTCGTGGGCGTGCCCTTGGTGACGGCGAGCGCGTCGGTGACGATCTGCAACGCCTCGGCGTCGTTGAGCTCTTTGGCGCGGAGCTGGATGGTGCCGACGCCGAGTTTTGTCAGTCGCTCGACCCATTTGATGCTGTCGACGACGGGATAGAACGGATCAGGATACGGCATGCCAGAACGGGGTCCCAACGACAGGGGTGGAAGGGGAGGCGAAGTCGCGGGCTTCCATCAGCCCGGCTTCATAGGCGGTGCGGCCGGCCTCGACGCCGAGGCGGAAGGCGTTGGCCATCGCGACGGGATCGGCGGCCTTTGCCACAGCGGTGTTGAGCAGCACGGCGTCATAGCCGAGCTCGAGCGCCTCGGCGGCATGCGACGGCGCGCCGAGGCCGGCATCGACCACCAGCGTGATGTCGGGCAGGCGATCGCGCAGCAGCTTGAGCGCATCGCGGTTGGTGATGCCTTTTGCACTTCCTATCGGCGCGGCCCACGGCATCACCACCTTGCAGCCGGCCTCGACCAGCCGCGAGGCGACCGAGAGATCCTCGGTGCAATAGGGGAATACCTCGAAACCGTCCTTGATCAGGATGGTGGCGGCCTCGACCAGGCCGACCACGTCGGGCTGCAGCGTATCGTTGTCGCCGATGACCTCGAGCTTGATCCAGGGCGTGCCGAACAATTCGCGCGCGAGCTTGGCTGTCGTGACGGCCTCGCGCACGCTGCGGCAGCCCGCGGTGTTCGGCAGCACGGTGACGCCGAGCTCGCGGATCAGCGACCAGAACGCATCGCCGGTCTTGCCGCCGGCGGCCTCGCGCCGCAGCGACACCGTGACGATGCTGGCGCCGGAAGCGCGGATCGCGTTCTGCATGATCGCAGGCGAGGCGTAGAGCGCGGTGCCGATCAGCAGGCGGGAGGGGAAGGATTTGCCGTAGAAGGTGACCATGTGTCTCCTCAAATCAATCTGTCGTCCCGGCGCAGGCCGGGACCCATACGCCGCGGCCTTTCAATGGGGCACACGGGGCGACGTTCTTGCCGACAATTTCCGGTCGTGGTTATGGGTCCCGGCTCCGTGCGCAAGCGCGCACTCGGCCGGGACGACGTGGGGAGAGTTCGTGCACGCATCATCACATCACCCTCCCTGCCGCGGCGTGATGATCTCGATCTCGTCGCCGGCCTTCAGTGCGGTCTCGGCCCAGCGGCTCTTCGGCACCACGTCGTAATTCAGTGCGATCGCGAAATGGGTGCCCTCGTAGTCGAGCTCGGCCAGCAGCGCATCGACGCTGACGGCGCTGATTTCCCGCTGCTCGCCATTTACGATCACGCGCATTGCATCACCTCATTGTCGATTTCGCCGCGTGCGAGATAGGCGAGCGTCAGCTCGGCCAGCGCCGGCGCCAGCAGGAAGCCGTGACGGTAGAGTCCGTTCACCGTGATGCGTTCCTGCTCGATCCTGATTTTCGGCAGATTGTCGGGGAATGCCGGACGGAGCCCGGCGCCGAATTCGACGATGCGTGCCTCGCCGAACGCGGGATGCACGACATAGGCGGCCCCGAGCAGCTCCAGCGCCGAGCGCACGCTGACGCCGTTGTCCTCGGCCTCGATCGAGGTCGCACCCAGCATGAAGCGGCCGTCGCCGCGCGGGATCACGTAGAGCGGCCAGCGCGGGTGGATCAGCCGCACCGGACGCAACAGCTCGACCTCCGCGGTCTCGATGACGATCATCTCGCCCTTGACGCCGCGCAGCGTCGGCTCGCGGTCGCGGGCGGCTAGGCCGCGGCAGTCGATCACGAGGCCGTCGAGATCGTCAGCCTCGGCGTCGCTGCCGAACTTGATGGCGCCGCCGGCCTTGGTGATCGCGGCATGCAGCCGCGGCAGCACGCGGCGCGGCTCGACATGGCCCTCCTCGGGATAGAACAGGCCGGCGCCGAAACGGCCCTCGAGCGCCGGCTCCAGTTCGCGGACGCCCTCGGCGTCGAGCCGGCGATGGCCGGTGGTGAGGCGGGCGAAGCGCTCGAAATCGGCGCGGTCGCGCGGATGCGCCACCACCAGCGAACCGTTGAACGGGATTTCCGGAAGATGCCGCCGCCACAGGTCGAGCGAGCGGATGCCGAGGCGGGTGATCACCGGCTCCGCGGCCTCCTCTTCGCACCAGGGCGCGAGCATCCCGCCGGCCCAGTGGCTTGTGGATTCCGTCATCCCGGCGTCACTGCGCTCATGCAGGGTGACGGCACGTCCGGCCTCTGCGAGCAACAACGCATGCCAGGCGCCGGTTATGCCTGCGCCGATGATGGAGACGGGGGAATCCCCCCGCAGTCTTGACGTCTGATACATCCCTGTCCCTTCGCCGGCATGACCCGGATCAGGTTCAAAGGGTCACCGCGGTCCCGAACTGATCGCCAATCGGCGAAGTCCAAGCTTGCGGTATCTCAGCTCCTCCTTCGGAGCACCCCTCGGAACGCCCCTAATGTAGGCGGATGGGCGGGCGTGTCAACTTGTATGCCAGGCACGGCACGCTGCGGCGCCGCACCTCATCACACGAGATTGCCGGTGGAACGATTGCGTGATTTGCGGTGAGGCCGCGCGCTGACGACGGCCGACTAAGCTAGGCGCGGCCGGCGCGGTGCGGACGCGATCGGCTTTATTTTGCGGCCTGTTCCGGCTTCGGCTCGGCGGGATCGACCGTCAACTGGTCCGACATTTGGTCTTGCCTGGCGAGCTCCTTCGGCGGTGCACCCGCGCCGCCGTGCTTCGCCTCCTTGAGGTGACCGCCGCGCTGCCGCTTTGCGACGTAGTAATACCCGCCCGCGAAATAACGCACGGCTCGGTCGTGATCGCCATTGGCGGCGCGATAGGCGCCGGCGAGGTACTTGACACCGTATTTGAGGTTGGTCGCGGCGTCGCGCAGACCTTCGGCGGTACCGGTGTAGCCGACCCCGCGGGCGGTCGCGAGCTTGATCTGCATCATGCCGATGGCGCCGCCGCGCCCGATCAAATGCGGCTGGTATTTGCTCTCGCGGACGATGACGCGATGCACCAGCTCTTCCGGCACCAGATTCGCCTG
>NZ_VKHP01000328.1 GCF_010811875.1 Bradyrhizobium uaiense | reverse complement strand
AATATCAACTAATCAGTTTTGTTGTTATGAGACGCATACGCACAAGCGAGTTAAGAAAAGTGTCGATCGGCGGGTGCGTCAGTTGTGAAAGAGAGACAGGACCGGCACCGGCCAAGGCGAAGGCAAGCCCGAGGTCGTCGGCGGCCCGGCCGCCGACGACCTCGGGCTTGCCTTCGCCTTGGCCGGTGCCGGATGGCTGTGCCAGTGCGTGTTCGCGGTCTTCCTCTCGCTGTTCACGGCGCGTCAGGACTATCGGCGGATCGCGTCGATCAGCATCACGGGCACTGTGGTGACGACGATGTCGATGCTGCTGCTCATCCCGTACGCGCCGCGCGCCTCGACCTTCCTCGGCTGTCAGGCATTGGGCTTCGCAACGAATCTCCTGATGGCGTCCGCCTGGTCGCGGCATGCAATCAGTGACTGGCTGGCATGGCCGGCGCTCGATCGCAGTACGCTGCGCGCGTTGGTCAAGCTCGGCGGCTGGCAGGTTGCGGCACAAAGCGGCGCGCTGTTTGCCGGACAGGCGGACCGCTATCTGCTCGGCGCGCTGCTGCAGCCGCAATTCGTCGGCTTCTACAGCGTCGCGCAGCGGCTGGAGGAGGCGGTCTATATCGGTGTGTTGAAGATCGGCGAGATCTTGTTCCCGTTCTTCAGCACGCTGCAGAAGGAAGACGATGATCGCAAGGTCGACCTCCTGCTTCGCTCGTCCTGGATTCTCAATGTGCTTGCCGCGAGCGCGCTGGGCGGCCTGATCCCGGTCGCAGGCGCGCTGCTGTATCGATGGACCGGCGCCGAGGTCGCCGCCGAGGCACAGCTGGTGCTGGTGGTGCTAGCGATCAGCGGGATATTGGGGTCGAGCGCCAACGTGTTTGCATTCTATCTGCTGTCGCAGGGACGCTCCAGCTACAACGCGCTGATCTCGCTCGTCACGGGCATTTTCACGCTGGCGACCAGCGCCGTCGCGTTGCCGTTTTTCGGCTGGCAGGCGGCCGGCTGGAGCTCCTGTGCCGGCATGGCCGCGCAGATGGTGATCACGGTGCTGCTGTTGCGGCGAACGTTCCGGCTCGCAGGGATGTGGTCGCGCATGGTGCATTTCGTCTTGATCCCGCTCGGCACGGGCGTCGCCATTGCGCTGGCACTGCGCTCTCAGCTTGGCCATGTGTCGTTCGACCACGCGCCGTCATGGTGGTATGTGGTGTCGCTCTACGGCGTATCGGCGGCGGCGATCTTTGTCGCCGCCGTTGCCGTGTCGCAGCTGGGTCCCTATCGCGCCGTCTGCTGGCGGGATCTCCGCATCATCATCACCCGCTTCTTGCCCTTCAAGGCCGCCTAGACATGTGTGGTATCGCAGGCATCGTCAATCTTCGGGGCAATCCCGTGGAGCCGGCCGAGATCTCGCGGCTGACCAGCTTGATCGCGCATCGCGGGCCGTTCGGTGAAGGCATCTGGTTCAACGCCAAGCGAAACGTCGCCTTCGGCCATCGCCGGCTCGCGATCATCGATCCCGGCGAGGGCGGCTATCAGCCGATGGCATCGGGCGATGGCCGCCATGTGATCGTCTACAATGGCGAGATCTACAACTTCCTGGAACTCCGCCGCGAGCTCGAGGCGAAGGGCGCCGTGTTCCGCAGCCAGTCCGATACCGAAGTGATCCTTGCCGCCTGGCAGGCGTGGGGCGAAGACATGCTGCTGCGCTTCAACGGCATGTGGGCGCTGGCGATCTACGACACGGTCACCGATGATCTGTTTCTTGCGCGCGACCGCTTCGGTATCAAGCCGATGCTGTACGCGCTCTCATCCGAGCGGTTCGTGTTCGCCTCCGAGCAGCGGGCGCTGGCGCGGAGCAGGCTGGTTGAGACGTCGCTCGACGTCGACGTGGCGCGGAGGCTGTTGCTTGACCCGTTCGGGATCGAAGGCAGCGAGCGGACCCTGTTCACGCAATTGCGCCGCCTCCAGGGCGGCCACTGCATGTGGCTGCGTCAGGGGCGGGTGCAGGTGCGCCGCTGGTGGCGGACGGTGGATCACCTGCCTGATATCCCAGATACCGAAGCCGAACGCGTCGCGCGCTTTCGCGAGCTGTTTCAGGATTCCGTCGCGCTCCGCATGCGCAGCGACGTTCCGATCGGCACCTGCCTGTCCGGCGGCTTTGACTCGTCCGCGGTGATCTGCGCCATGGCGAGCCATGAGAAGGCCGGCATGGGGCCGCGCGACTCGACCGCCTGGCGGCACGCCTTTGTCGCGACCTTTCCGGGCGCCGGCAATGACGAGCGGCCGATGGCAGAGGAGGCGGCCGCGTGGGCCGACGTGGCGCCGAGCTTTCTCGAGATCGGTCGTTCCGACGCGCTCACCGACCTTGACCGGATACTCGACGACAACGACGACGTCTATATCGGGTTGCCGAGCGCGCCGTGGTTGATCTATCGCGAGCTCCGCCGCCAGAATGTCACCGTGTCGCTCGACGGCCACGGGGCGGACGAATTGATGGGGGCCTATCTGCAGGAGGGGCAGTCGACCGCATTCCGGATCCGGAACGCTGCCGCTGCGCTCACGTCACGATCGCAACTGGCGCAGCGCGGCATCGACTTCCTGCGGGCGCAGATGATCAGGCGCCAAGGGCACTATTTCCTGCGGGGAGGCCTGATGGCGATGCCGGCGCCGCTGCCGCTGGTCGCCGAGGATGACGAGTTGCCAGATACGTGGGGTGCGCTGAACCGGCGTCTCTATCGGATGTTCCACTCGACCACGCTGCCGACCATCCTGCGCAATTTCGACCGGCTCTCGATGGCGCACGGGATCGAGGTCCGCATGCCGTTCATGGACTGGCGGCTGGTGACCTATACAATGGCACTGCCGGAAACGAGCAAATCGGCCGATGGCATGACCAAGGTGGTGGCGCGGCAGGCGATGGCGAACCTGATGCCCGAAAGCATCCGCACCGCGCGCCGCAAGGTCGGCTTCAATTCGCCGATGCCTGAATGGCTGAACGGACCGTTGGCAGGCTGGACCGCGGAATTGCTCAATCGGAATGTCCCGGCATTTGCCGAGTTCGTCGACGAAGCGCCGCTTCGAACGGTGGTCGGCCGCTTGACGGCGTCGCAAAGCTGGGATTGGGAATCCGTCGGCCGGATCTGGCCATACCTGAACATGAAATGGATGTTGGCGAGGACCGCGTAACCAATGCGTCTGTTCCAGAATAGCGGTCTCTATCCGTCCTATCTGCCGCGGCTGAACCAGCTTGCGGCAAAGGCATCGACCTTCGCGGCGCGGCGCGACGTGTTCCTGCACGATCGCTTTGGCGCAGCGCATTTTCTCAAGCCGGTGCTCGACGGCGCCCCCGAAGCCTTCTTCACCAATGCCGACGACGAAGTGCTGCAGCGCCAGTGGGCGCGTGAGCAAGGCATGCAGGGGACGCCGACGCTCGAGGCCATTCTGCTGGCGCAGATCGAGCATCACGGAACCGAGGTGTTCTACAATCTCGATCCGGTGCGCTTTCCGAGTGCGTTCGTCGCCAGGCTTCCCGGCTGTGTGAAGAAGACGCTGTGCTGGCGCGCGGCGCCCTCGGGAAATGCCGACCTGAGCGCCTATGGCGCGGTGCTCGGAAATTTCCCCTCGATCCTCGAGGCGTGGCGCGGCAAGGGCTGCCGGGCAGAGCTGTTCTTCCCCGCTATCGATCCCGTCATGGAGCAGTACGGCCACGGCGAACGGCCGATCGACGTGGCATTCGTTGGTGGATATTCACGGCACCATAGCGCGCGCGGCCGGACGCTCGAACAGGTCGCGGCTCTGGCGGCTGAGCGCAACATCGTGTTCTGCCTCGATGCCTCGCGGCTGACACGGCTTGCGGAAAGCGCGGTCGGCCGATTGCTGCCGCTCGCGAAGCACCGGCGCCCCGAGGTCATCGCGCGAATCGCAAGGATGCCGCTGTTCGGCCGGGATCTCTATGAACTATTCGGATCAGCGAAGATCGTGCTCAACGGCGCGATCGACATGGCCGGCAACGATCGCGGCAATATGCGCTGCTTCGAGGCAATGGGCTGCGGGTCGCTGCTCGTGTCGGATGCGGGCAATTATCCGGAGGCAATGCAGGACGGCGTCACGATGCGCACCTATGATACTCCGGAAAGGGCCGTCGAGGCGATCTCAAGCAGCCTGCAGGATTGGCCGCAATGGGCCGGGGTCGCTGCATCCGGCCAGAGCCGTGTACAGGAGACTTATGGCAAAGCCGTACAATGGGCAAAGTTTATCGATCTCGTCGCGCGGATTGAGCCGTGCTAGATGGGGCAAAGAGCCGGCCGGAGGGCGGGCGATCGGACCGGAATGATGTCTGCAAGTGACTTGATCTATCAGCTGAAATGGGTTGCCGACGGACTTGCCGTGCCGCTGTTCAGATTGCGGCCGCGGCCGTTCGGCCCGGGCTATCAGACGGCCAAGCGCGATACCATCACCGCGGCCATCGACGCTGGCCTGCTTCAGGCGGGAAAGGAGCTTCCGCCTGGCTACGGCGTCGCCATGGACGAGCGTGTGGTGGAATATCCCTGGGTCTATGGCCGCTTGAACAATGTCGGCAAGATGCTGGACGCGGGATCGACGTTCAACCACGACTTCCTGCTGCAACGTCCGCCGCTGCGTGGCGCGGATCTCACCATCATGACGCTGGCGCCGGAGCGGCGTTGCTATTGGCATGATGGCTATTCCTATGTGTTCGGCGATCTTCGGAAGACGATGTTCGGCGATCATGTCTTTGACACCGTCGCCAGCATTTCGACGATCGAGCATATCGGCCTCGACAATCAGATGCTTTACACGGGCGATGCGCGCGACGCCGAGACAGATCGGGACGGCTTCGTTCCGGCAGTGAAGGAATTCAAGCGCATTCTCAAGCCCGGTGGGACCTGCTTGATCTCCGTGCCGTTCGGCAGGCGCGAGAATCTCGGTTGGTATCAGGTGTTCGACCTTGCCATGATCGAACGGATCATCGAGGCATTCGGCGCGGCATCTTATCATGTCGACTATTTCGGCTATTCGCGACAAGGCTGGTCGCGCCAGAGCGCCGAGGCGCTCGCCGAGGCGACAGTATTCGACATCCACACCGGCAAGGGACAGGGCGATGACCTTGCTGCGTCGTCGCGCGCCGTCGCTTGCCTGCAGTTGACGGCATGAATTTCGATTACCTGATCCAGCGACTGATCGGTCGCGCGACGTGCCGGCTGCAGGAAGACGCGGCGCTCGGCCGCGATGCCAGGATCAGAAACATCCGCGGCGATTCCGACAAGATCGTCGTCGGCCGCAACAGTCGCATCCTGGGTGAGCTCCTGACCTTCGCGCATGGTGGCGATATCCAAATCGGCGAGTGGTGCTACGTCGGAGAGGGAACCCGGATCTGGTCGGCGGCCTCGATCGAGATCGGCAATCGCGTCCTGATCTCGCATTCGGCGAATGTGTTCGACAATCTCACGCACCCGCTGCGGGCGGCGGAGCGGCACCGGCAGGTCCAGCAGATTTTCACGCGCGGCCATCCGGACGATATCTCGCTTGACGAGAGCCCGGTTAAGATTTGCGATGATGCCTGGATCGGCGCGGCTGCGATGGTGTTGCGCGGGGTGACGGTCGGGCAGGGCGCAATCGTCGCGGCAGGCGCGGTCGTCACAAGGGATGTCGCGCCGTTCTCGATCGTGGCGGGCAATCCGGCCGTTCTGGTGAGGGAGCTTGGCCCCGATGAACGGTGAGCGCAAGTTTACCACCTGGGAGGAAGCGGTGGTCTGGCTGCGCAATCAGCCCGACCAGCACCAGCTCGTGCTTGACGCATTTTACGACGATCCCCTGGCTGGCGCTGCTGAACGCTATTTCCGGAGCTCCGAGTGGCAGGCGGTCGCCGCGCTGCTCACCGGCCGGTCCGGCACCGCGCTCGACGTTGGCGCCGGCCGCGGCATTGCGAGCTACGCGCTCGCGAGGAACGGCTTTGCCGTGACGGCGCTGGAGCCGGATCCCAGCGCGATCGTCGGGGCGGCGGCGATCCGGGATCTGGCGCAGCAGACCCAGCTGCCGATCCGGGTGGTCGAGGAATTTTCCGAGCGGCTGCCGTTCGACGATGCGGCATTCGATCTGGTGTTTGCCCGCGCCGTGCTGCATCATACGCGCGACCTCGAAGGGGCGTGCCGCGAGATGTTTCGCGTGCTGCGGCCGGGCGGCCTGCTGATCGCCGCGCGCGAGCATGTCATCAGCAAGGAGGCGGATCTTCCGCAGTTCCTCGCGCAGCATCCGCTGCATCATCTCTATGGCGGCGAACATGCCTTCCTGCTTGAGCGCTACACTGGCGCGCTGGTGAGCGCGGGATTTTCCGCGATCGACACGCTGGCGCCGTTGCAAAGCCCGATCAACCTGTTCCCTTATACGCAGGAGACCCTGCGCGCCGCGATCGTGACCAAATTGTCGCAGAAGTTTCCGGTGGCTCCGCTGTGGCGAACCGCGCTGGCGCCGCGCCAAGTCTTCGGCTCGCTGCTCTCGATTGCCGAACGTTTCGACAATCGACCGGGCCGGCTCTACTCCTTTGTCTGTCACAAGGCCTGAGCGATGATCGTCTGGGTTACCGGCGCGAACGGCTTCATCGGCCGCCATCTCGTGCATCAACTGGCGGGAGCGGGCCATGCGGTGCATGGCGTCGGTCACGGTGCGCTCGACGCAACGGAAGCCCGACAGCTTGGCTTGCGGAGCTGGGTCAACGGTGAGATCGATGCGGCCAATCTGAACGCGCTCGCGGCCGCACACGGGCTGCCGGGACGCGTCTTTCACCTGGCCGGCGGATCGTCCGTCGGCGTCTCGATCGAACGGCCGTTCGAGGATTTTTCGCGGACTGTCGCGAGCACGGCGCGGCTGCTCGAATGGCTGCGCGGATCGGCGCCGAACTGCGCCGTGATCGCGGCGTCGAGTGCGGCCGTTTATGGAGCCGACCATTTCGGTCCGATCGCTGAAAGTGCCGTCCCAACTCCGATGTCGCCCTATGGGCAGCACAAGTCCATGATGGAGCAATTGTGCCGGAGCTACGCGCAGTCGTTCGGCATCCGCTGCACTGTCGTGCGGCTGTTCTCGGTCTATGGACCCAATCTGCGCAAGCAGTTGCTCTTCGACATTTGCTCCCGGCTGCAAGCCAGGGAGCAGGAGCTGACGCTCGGCGGGACGGGCAACGAAATCCGCGACTGGACCGACGTTCGCGATGTCGCGCGGCTGCTTGCCAGCGTCGCGGAACCGTCGTCGCAGGAAACCTTCCGGATCATCAATGGCGGGTCAGGCCGCGGGACCAGCGTTGCCGACATCGCAGCCGGCCTCATCCGGCAGTGGGGCAGCAAGACCGTTGTGCGGTACTCGGGAATAAGCCGACCCGGTGATCCCGCGAGCCTGTTGGCCGACGATGCAATGCTGCGCCGTGTCGGGTTCGACTGGCGCATTCCGCTCGATCAGGGCCTTGCCGATTACGTGACCTGGTTCAAAGGGCAGGCTTCGTGACGTCCCGCCCATTGCGGTTCGCGTTCGGTCATATATCGCGACGGCTTTGGGCCGGCGGGTACAATTATCAGCGCAATCTGTTCGCGGCACTCGCGCGGTTTCTGCCCGGCGAATTCGTTCCGGTGGTCTTTGCCGGGACTGGAGCCGACGAGAATGAACTCGCTGAGCTTGCCGCGATACCAGGTGTCGAGGTCGTCCGATCGGAGGCATTCGACGGACAGCCGGGGTTGGCTGCGGCGCTCGGGCTTGGTCTGGACCGCGGAGCCGCGGCGGCGTTTCGTGCCGCGCGTGTCGATGTCGTTGTTGAAGCCGCGCGCTTCTTCGGCTGGCGGCTGGCTATCCCGGCGGTGGCGTGGATTCCGGACCTGCAGCACCGTTCGCTGCCTCAGCTGTTTCCAACGACGGCGCGTTGGCGCCGCGAGATCGGCTTTCGCGTTCAGATCGCGTCCGGGCGAACCATCATGCTGAGCAGCGAGAGCGCCTTCCGGGATTTCAAGGCCTACTATCCGCATGCAAGAAATCGCGTCAGCGTCGTGCGCTTTGCGACCCAGCCGTCGGCTGCATTCCTGAACACGGCACCCTCGGAAGTAATCGCGAGCTACGGCCTGCCGGAAAGCTATTTCTACCTGCCCAATCAGTTCTACCGCCACAAGAACCACCAACTCGTGGTCGATGCGCTGACGATCCTGAAAGAACGAGGCACCAACGTGGTGGTCTGTGCTTCCGGCAGCACGGAGGATCGGCGCGAGCCGGGCTACTATGATCTGGTCAATTCCATCGTCCAAAAGCGTGGCCTGGAAGCGCACTTCCGGCACCTCGGCGTGATCCCATTGCCGCATGTCTACGCGTTGTTGCGGGCTTCAACCGCACTGCTCAACCCGTCGCGCTTCGAGGGATGGAGCACGACTGTCGAGGAGGCGAAATCGTTCGGCGTTCCCATGATCCTGTCGGATATCGACGTGCACCGCGAGCAGACCTCGGGTGGTGCCCGTTATTTCGGCGTCGATGATCCGGTGGCGCTGGCGGACCACCTGATGCAGACTTCACGGGACGCCCATGGGCTTGTGGTTCGCGATGTCGTCGCGCTCCAGGACGATCGCGTCGGAGCCTTCGCGGCAAGCTTTGCAGCCACGATGCGACAGGCTGCCGGTGAACCGGTCCAAAGATAGAGGCGAGGGGCGAGCAGCGATCGGACAAGGACGTTCCCGACGTGAAGACGGGCAGGGAGAAGTCTCTGGTGGCCGTCTGCGGATCGCAATGGGATGGTTGGGGCAGCTGCGCCCGCGTCCTCATTCTGGATCGACGTACCCGATCCCGTCCTTCACGCTGAACCTGCCACGGCAGGCCATGTGATGCTTGCGTCCGACGACAGGCAATTCGTCGCTCTTTGAAAACGACGGCACGTTGAGGACTAGCTCTTTGACGAGCACCTCCTCAAACCCGCAGCCGGCCTCCAAAATGACGCGCCACTTCAGTTCGCCGTTCGGCGTTTCGTGGGCCATCGTGTTGTATCGAAGTCGAATGAGATCGCTCATGGCTCCCCGTAGCATGTTTCCTTATCAAGGAC
>NZ_VKHP01000327.1 GCF_010811875.1 Bradyrhizobium uaiense | reverse complement strand
GCTGCAAAATCCGTTCGAACCGCAATCGGTTGGCCCATGGCAACTCCCTCCAGTTGCCATGTTGAATCATCGATCCTCTGATTTGGGAATGCCCGCCGTGAGTCAGCACCTCCGCGGATTGGTATAAGCCGGCGCGATCAGCGCCTCGGCGGCCGTGATCAACGCGATCACGGATGCGATCGGCAAGAACAACCTGGAAATGCCCGCGACCCCGGGCCGGGTGTGGCGCACGATCCACTCGGCTTAAAGAGGGAGCAACGAAGATGTACCAGACCACTTATCATCGCGCCTCCTCGGTCGACGAAGCGGCGAGCCTGTTCGCCAAGGGCAAAGATTCGAAGCATCTCGCCGGCGGCCACACGCTGCTGCCGGTCATGGCGAGGCCGATTGAGGTATGTGCACGCGTCGAGCCTCAAGTTAATGATCCTCTGCGGATTCCGACGAAAGAAGCGCGAGGCGAACCCGCTTTCTCGGCACTTGCACATACCTCAATCAGCCTCGCCACAGCCGTCAAGGCTTGATTCGTACGTGGCGTGAGGTTGTAACCTGAGACCGAACGCGCGGCCAATTTCCAAATTGAAGCCGGAGCAGGACGGCTTGTTTGAGATGAAAGCGGACCGTCTTGCGTCTATACGGGCCAGGTTCAAACCCGACGTGCCGCACCGCTCTTTCAAAAGAAGGGTGCGGGTAATGAGCGAACACAGAGAAGGGGGAGGACTGTCGTTCTTTGGCTTTGTTGCGGTCGTCGACTGAGCGAACGGCTTAGCTCCGGGTCAGCTATGAAGATTTACCTCATCTAGGGAGAGTGGTGTGGAGTCCAACTATAACGAATCGTTCAATACGGACGCTTGGATGCATCAATACGCTGCTTTGCAAGAGCAGCAGCGGACGAGGCAAGAGTCGGATCATATTCCTGCGGATCGTCGGATCATCGCGCCAATCTCATCAGGGTGATGGCACAGCGGCGCGGTGGCAGCGATGGCGTGATCATGGGTTTCTTTTTCGCCGAGCACTTGCAGCGCACTCGGTGAGTTCTCCCCCACTGCGAGGACCTCGTGTCCTCGCGACTTTTTGCGCCGCATTCATCTAGCCGGGAGCAAATCGATATGAGCTGGAAAGCCCCAAAAATCGCCGAATTACCGGTCGGTCTCGAAATCAACATGTATGCGTGCGCCGTTCGCAAGGAGGTAACCAGAAAGCTGGGAGCTTGAAGACAGATCCTATCCTTGCGGTCAACGATCGGAGTGAGCACTACCCTCGTAAACAACACCACACCTGAGGCAATCTCAAGGAGGAGACAAGATGACGATCACGATGACTCATAACGCCAAGTCTGCCGCTGAGCACCGTATTCAGCCGTTGGCGAATTTCAAGCTTGCAGCAGGAGTCACTCTGGCGGTGCTAGCGCTGATGGTGTTCTGGCGCATCTTTCAGCAGGTCTATGCTTGGAGTGCCGGCCTGGATTCGACTGAGCCCGCGTTCGATGCCGCCTGGATGACGCTGCTGAAGGTTGAGCTTAGCGTCATCCCTTTGCTCTGGGTGGTGACCTGGGCGTATCTATGGTTCACGCGAGACCGCAATCTTGGCGCGCTCAAACCGCGGGAAGAGCTCCGGCGTTACTTCAATCTGGTCCTGTTCATCTTCGTCTATGCCTTTTGCGTCTGGTTCGCTACCAGCTTCTTTGCCGAGCAGGACGCCTCCTGGCATCAGGTTGTGGTCCGGGATACAAGCTTCACGCCGAGTCACATCGTGCTGTTCTACGGCACCATGCCACTCTACGTGCTGTTTGGCGTGGGATCATTTCTGTACGCGATGACGAGACTGCCGAAGTTCGCAACGCAGATCTCAATTCCATTCGGGCTCGCGGTTGTAGGTCCGTTTCTAATATTGCCGAACTTGGGCTACAACGAGTGGGGCCATGCCTTCTTCCTGATGGAAGAGGTGTTCTCCTATCCCTTGCACTGGGGCTTTGTCGTGATGGGCTGGAGTGTGCTGGCCTTGGGTGGGCTCCTGATCCAGATCGCGATGCACATGCTCGAAGTGATCGGGCGGCTTTCCAAAGAGGACGAAGTTTCGGTCGCCACCCAGCGCTGAAACCGCTTATGAACCATCAATCGCTGACAGCCCGGCATGTGCAAAGCCTGCCGCTGTAATCATGTCGGGCGTCGGTTTCCAGGAAGGTCGATCTCAACTCGGTAAAAGAATTAGGAGGAAGCCATGCAAGGAGGAACGTCTGTGAGACTGTATGGGCTCGAATGGCCTAAAGAGTCAGCAAGAATCTCAAGAGTGTTTGACCTTCTCGTCGCCGCCATCCTTTTTCTGGCCGTCTCCGGCGCATTCCACCTGCATTACATGCTGACCGCAGGGGACTGGGATATGTGGATCGATTGGAAAGACAGACAGTGGTGGGTCACCCTGACTCCAATTATGGCCATAACATTCCCTGCAGCTTTGCAGTATGTGTTTTGGACGAAATTTAGACTTCCAATCGCCGCTACATTTGCGGTCGTTTGTCTCCTGTTCGGTCAGTGGATAAATCGATATTTCGGATTCCACCTGTGGTCGTACTTTCCGATGAGCGAGGTCATTCCAGCGCTGCTGATACCTGGCGCACTAGTCCTCGATGTCGCTCTTTTGCTGACCGGGAATTTTTTGTTCACGGCGATGTCCGGCGCCTTTGCATTCGCACTGCTTTTCTACCCGACTAACTGGTTTTGGCTGGCGCCATATCGGCTACCCGTAGAAGTGATGGGGCAGCTTGTTTCCGTGGGCGATTACATCAGCTATGCCTTCACCCGCACCGCCCTGCCTGAGTATATCCGGCTGATAGAGCGGGGCACGCTTCGAACTTTTGGTGGCCACTCAGCCATTATCGCGTCCTTTTTCTCGGCGTTCGTATCCATACTGATGTATTTGGCGTGGTGGCATATCGGAATGCTCCTCGCTCGTGTGGTAACGACGCCAAACACCCTGAAAAATTTCATGGGGCTCACCGATAAGGATGAGCCAGCTGAGACAGCCCAAAAAGCCATAGACGGCACCAGCCTGCAAGGGCGCTTCGTCGCAGCCGAATGATCCTGCTGGGACTGTGGAGGACTCCAAATGAGAACATTCTGTTTCCGCAAAAGCTCACGCGTGCTTGTAATCTTATCGGCAGCGGCGGCGATCATGCAGATCGGAATACTGACCTTCGTCCCAGATGCTGCTCTGGCGCATGGTGAGCGCAATCAGGAGCCGTTTCTGCGGATGCGAACGGCTCATTTTTACGATGTGAAGTGGAGCACGAACGAAATTCCCGTGAACGGTGAAATCGTTGTCACGGGCAAGTTCCGACTCTTCCCGATCTGGCCAGTCAACCTACCCCTTCCCGAAGCGGCCTTTCTGGGAAACGGGACGCCGGGCCCGGTGCTAGCCCGAACCGAGAGCTACATTAATGGCGTCCCAGCAATTCAGTCCACCAAACTGGAGTTGAACCGGGACTATGAATTCAAAACAGTGCTCAAAGGACGAGTGCCAGGCCACCATCACGTCCATCCGATGATCAACGTGATGGGAGCCGGGCCGCTGCTCGGACCGGGAAACTGGCTGACGGTGACGGGGAACGAAAGCGACTTCAAGCTTCCAATCAAAACTCTCAGTGGCGAGACTATCGACAATCTCGAGACCTGGGGCCTTGGCAGGGTGTTCTTCTGGCATGGCTTGTGGGTTGCGATCGCCATCGTGTGGCTTGTCTGGTGGTTGCGCCGGCCGCTCCTGCTGCCTCGTTTTCGCGCGTTGACGGAAAAAGGCGGCGATCGATCTCAGCTCGTTACCAGCACCGATCGCCTATTCGGGGCCGGTTTGCTCGTGGCGACGATTCTCATCGTATTCTTCGGCTTTCAGGCGACCGACGCCGCTTATCCAAGGACCGTGCCGCTGCAGGGGTCCCGCGCAACCGTCGAGCCCCTACCGGAAGTGCCTGAGCAGGTCAAAGTTGTGGTCAACAAGTCAAACTATGACGTCCCTGGCCGCTCGCTTCGTATGAACGTGACACTGACGAACAATGGGAGCACGCCAGCACAGCTTGGCGAGTTCTTAACTTCCAATCAGCGCTTCATCAACCATGAGGTTAGCCAGGCAATGGCGACGGTGGATCCGAGTTACCCCAAGGAATTGCTTCCTCCGAATGGGCTTAAGGTGAGCGACAGCCGACCGCTCAAGCCGGGTGAAACGAAGACAGTCGATATCGAAGCGGCCGACGCGGCATGGGAGACGGAGCGCTTGAGTAGCCTGATCAACGATCCGGACAACACGTTGGGAGGACTGTTGTTCTTCTATGACGAGCACGGCAAACGGACAATCTCAAACGTCAGCGGCCCCATGGTCCCTGTATTCACCGATCCCGACAACCGCACGGCAGAGAATCCGAAAGGAGGTGCGGGTTGAACATCGTAAAAGCCGCAGTGCTTGGAATTCCATCTTTGCTCCTCATCCTCGACTGCGGTGGGGCGCGGCCAGCGATTGCACACGGGGGAGTATCGATGGAGAAAGACGTGTGCAAGCTTCGCGCTGGGCCCTATATGATGCACTTTACCGGATACCAGCCGGCCAAGCAGGGGAATCAGGAATTTTGCGAGGACATTCCGGAAATCGGCCGCACGGTCATCGTCTTGGATGCCGTCGGTGATGTGTTACGTGATCTGCCCATCGAGGTGCGGTTGTTGCGCGACGCCGGCAACGACGTAGACAGCGAGGCCGTCCTTCGAATCCCGCCAAAACAATATCCGACAGGCTCACTATCGTTTCAGTACACGTTCCCCGAATCCGGGCGCTTTGTGGGCCTCGTGACAGTCGGCGACGGACCGAAATACGTATCGAGATTTCCGTTTTCGGTTGGTTACGGCAACGGGCTTTGGGTCCGATATAGGGACAGTTTCGCAATCGTTCTAGGAACGCTGGCAGCCGGGGCCGCCCTGTTTTGGTACTCCACGTTGCGCAAGGAAAGCTAGGCTAGCACTTTGTCGGCCGCTGTCCGGCAATAAGGGTCACACTCATGTCTCACGAAAAACACGGAAACAAGAGCGATTGCATCCGAGTAGCGACGGGACCGTCACTCGATCATGCTGGCACGCCAAACTTGACCGCCGGCACCGGCAGGGCGCGAGCTAGGCTGATTCAAGGGACGGTAAAAGAACTCTCGTCCGCAAGCAGGCGTCCGGTATCAGCGCTTGGCATCACGTTGCTGTGCGTTGGCCTCGTGTGCCTGCCGACGGCTGCCTCTGCACATGCCGCTCTCGTGAAGTCCGATCCCGCGAGCCGGGCAGTGTTAGCTCATTCGCCGCAGCAGATCGAACTGTGCTTCAACGAACGCATAGAGCTCAAGTTTTCGAAAGTGGAGCTCAAGAACGCCAACGGTCAGTCGCTAACGCTCGGCGATTTGAAAGCAGGCAATGATCCGAAGTGCATGGTAACGGCAGTATCTGACATGAGACCGGGCAGCTATTCGGTTCATTACCGCGTGCTCTCGCAAGACGGGCATGTGGTGGACTACGGCTATCAGTTCACCGTCGAGGAACGTTAGGCATGCGGAATGACGGTATTGTTTCCAGCTCTGTGCAAGGCCATCGCTGACATTGCGCTTGCATGGGTCATAGGCGGAGTACTCTTTCTGTTGCTGGCAGCGCCGTCTTCCGATCCGTTCCTTGCCGCTTGGCAAAGACGAGTGCAGGTGAGCTTTCTCTGGGCGGCCGGCATTCACCTCTTCGCTACCGCTGGGTTATTTATCGCTCAAGCCGCGATTGCGACAGATATGGCACTACCGGAGATAGTAGCGTCTGGCCAGACGCTGGAAAGCTTCGGATTTGACACACATTACGGTCGGATCACGCTTGCAAGGTTAGCGCTCTCTCTTCTTTTGCTGCTGCCGACAGCGATCCTAATTCGCGGCTGGTCGAGGCAGCAGCAACGTTTAGCTTCAATCGTGACAGCCGGGACAGCAGCACTGATCGCGCTGATTGGTCCACTTGCTGGACACGCCGCCGGGGAAGACGACAGCCGTTGGCTCGTTCCGACCTATCAACTTCACGTGCTCGCGGTTTCTGCTTGGCTTGGGGCCTTACCGGCTTGGATCTGGCTGGTGGCTTCGGTCGCTGTCACCCCCACGGAGACTCGGCGCGTCTATGTCGCAGCGACGCTGCGACGTTTCTCCCAACTAGCAATCGGTTTCGTGGTCGTCGTCGTCGCATCAGGTTTGGTGCTCGCGTTTAGCTCCGCTAGTTCGGCTGGTGAGTGGCTTGGCACGACCTACGGTCAACTAATTATAACGAAGCTTGCTCTACTTGCATGCATCCTGTTGGTGGCCAATCGGATTCGCACGCGCTTCCTACCCGTCATGGAAACCGTAGGAGCAAAACCCGCGGCTTTTCTTGCAGGAGCTGGATGGGCAGCAACTGAATTCTTTTGCGGTGTTCTGATCGTCGGCTGCGCAGCCGCGCTCTCTTCAGTCATACCAGCACGACATGATCAGCCCATCTGGTGGCTGCCGTTTCGCTTTTCGATCGAAGCCACGTGGCCGGCGTGGCCGACGCCCGTTATCGCGGCGGGCGCCTTCTCACTAGCACTATTGTCACTCTTCTGGGGCCTGCTCGTTTGTTTGAGAAAGCCGCAAAAGATAAAAGCAGTTGCAGCCGGCGCCGCCGCCGTTATTTCGGTCGCAGGCGGTCTGTGGCAGATATCCGTGCAAGCCTATCCCGATACTTACCGCCGCCCGTCGGTCGCCTATTCGACGATATCAATAACCAATGGAAAGCGTCTATTTGCCCAGAATTGTGCGGCTTGCCACGGCAGCGGAGGGCTTGGCGATGGTCCGGCGGCATCGACCCTTCCCAAGCCGCCCGCGAATTTGAGCGAACCGCATACTGCGCTGCACACGGCCGGCGACATGTTTTGGTGGCTCAGCCATGGAATTCCAAAAAGCGGCATGCCCGGATTTGCTGATGTGTTGGACGAACAGGCCCGCTGGGATGTGATCAACTTCCTGCGGACGTTTTCAGAGGGATTTCAGGCGCGCCTCCTGTCGCCTGAAATCGTACCCGATCATCCGTGGCTGGGGGCTCCAAATTTTTTCTTAGAGGACGAGAATGGGGCGGAGAGGGAGCTGAAGGACTTCCGTGAGCAAAGCAATGTGCTGCTCGTGTTTCCCGAAAAGTCCGACGCAATGCGCGTTAAACAGCTACGCCTTGAGCAGAAAAGATTCCGGAAAGAACGATTGTGGGCGATTATCGTGTCGCCGGACGCAAAGCTGGCGGCGGGCGTCCCGAATGTCCGGCATGGAGCACAAGAGGTTAGAGAAAGTTACGATCTGCTCTCCCGTAGCACTACAAATCGTGGAGATCCCAAGCGTTTGGAAATGGGAAGACATTCCATGGAATTCCTAATCGACAGGTTCGGATACATTCGTGCGCGCTGGTTGCAGGAGGAGGACGAATGTGGTTGGCAAAATTCCGACGAGCTGATCTCGCAGGTCCGAGTTCTCAATAGAGAGTCCAAAATTCTCCCGCCACCCGCTCAACATGTGCACTGAATTAGTGGAAATCTTTCAGGGCTCGCAAACAAAGGAGGAAAGCTTGCAAATATCATCCCGTCCCAATCGGTTTGGCGATCGATTCGAACAGTTCATTTGGTGCATGATTCTTGTGGCTGGCGCTCTGGTCGCGGCTCCAGCCCACGCACAACACCATGAGCCGGGCATGCACCATATGCACGGGTCCGACGGTGCGCCTGTTGCGAGATCGGGAAATACCCGCGAGCTGCCCGCATTGAAGATCCTCCTGCCGCAATCGGGTAGTACCATCGGCGAGCGTGTTGCTTTCGTTTTCCAAGCCGACGATAACATCGCAGAAATGACCATGAGCTCTGCCAATCCGAGCGTTCATCTGCATGTTGCGATGGACGAAACCGAGCTCATGCCAATGGCGGACCAGCTGACCCAGCTCGGTGATGGCCACTATCTCTATGTTTTCGATCTCCCTGCCAAGCCTGGTCGGCACACAATAAGACTCTATTGGGCGGATCCGCAGCATCACACGATCTCCGAGACGGTACAGACCCTCAACGTGGTTGTGAAGGAATCAAAATGAGCAAGCCGTCAATCATTGAGGGCTTAGGTGTGAGCCAAACGCGGACTTCGCATGTCGACCGCAAGTGACTACTACCCGGACTGGGTCGCGTGCGGCGTTGCCTCTTATCGCACACTATATTGCCCTATCCTCACCGAGGGCCAAAGCTCGTTGAGAGCAAGCGCGTTGGCCGCTCCTCGTTACTGATGCCACACCGATTGACGTGGGGTCGTCGCTCTGCGCATTGCGGCTGATGATCGGCACGGTCGTGACGACACCGGACTTGTGCTGCCGCTGCTACTGCTGGTCATGAGGCTCGTCGACGACACGCCCCCTGGATCGCAGATGCTTGCGCCGGCGGCTGCGGGCATCGGCGCGCAATTCATTTTGGGCGGGACTGATAGGCTTCCGCTGTGGCGAGCTTGTCTGAAAGATCGTAGCCGGCGGGGTCGGAGCCGAGTTCGGTTACCCCCTTGGCTAGTTCGGTGCGGAGCGAGCTCTGCAAGTCATCGTCATAGGTTGCAATGCTTGTGCGGATCGCGGCTCTCCACTGGTCGCCGCGATCCCATGCTTCCGTAAGAGCAGAAGCAAGATCGGCATGCTGGCGGTTCGCGATCATCGCCTCGATGATCGATCTGGCCTGAAGCCGATCCTTCGCGCTCTTCGCGGTCGCATCGCGATCCACCTTCCGGCGGGATCCAACGATGAGCTTGTGGATGGCGTATCGTTCCGGCGACGGGACAAGGACCGCCACGCCTGCTCCATGCAGCAGCACCGCGCGGATCGGCTGATAGATCAGGTAATCGAGGAAGCGGAGCGGAGACGCCGCCGCCCCGCCCAGCGCCTGCTCGTCGGACGACTGGTTCGGCGTCAGGAACTCAACGTTGAAGTTGCCTCTCGATACGAATCGGGTGGAGAGCCTGCCATCGGCCTGGCTCGGAACCTCGCGAAACGTAGGGTCGACTTGGCGAAGCACGTCCAGGATGGGTGGCATGGAGTCCTTGATGG
>NZ_VKHP01000326.1 GCF_010811875.1 Bradyrhizobium uaiense | reverse complement strand
CGTCGCCATCCGCCTCTGCCTGCGGATCGAGCTTGCGGCGCAGCCTGCGGTCGATGCGGTCGAGATAGATGTAGATCACGGGCGTGATGAACAGCGTCAGCAGTTGCGACACGCAGAGGCCGCCGACCACGGCGACGCCGAGCGGCTGACGCAACTCTGCGCCGGCGCCGGCGCCGAGCGCGATCGGCAGCGTGCCGAAGATCGCCGCGAACGTCGTCATCATGATCGGACGGAAGCGCAGCAGCGCCGCCTCGCGGATCGCGTGCTCGGCGCTGAGGCCGACGCGGCGGCGCTCCAGCGCGAAGTCGACCATCATGATGGCGTTCTTCTTGACGATGCCGACCAGCATCACGATGCCGATCATCGCGATCACAGACAGCTCCATCCCGAACAGCATCAGCGTCAGGATCGCGCCGATGCCGGCCGACGGCAGGCCGGAGATGATCGTGATCGGGTGGATGAAGCTCTCATAGAGAATGCCGAGGATCACGAAGGCCGCGAACACCGCGGCGAGGATCAGCACGCCCTGCCCGCGCAGCGAATCCTGGAACACCTGCGCGGTGCCGGAGAATCCGGTCGCGATCGTCGGTGGCAGATTTGCGGTCTGCTCGAGCTCGGTGATCTTGTCGACGGCGTAGCCGAGCGAATTGCCGGGCGCGAGGTTGAACGAGATCGTCACCGCCGGCTGCTGGCCCTGGTGGTTGATCTGCAGCGGCCCGACCGACGGCACGAGCCGCGCCACCGCATCGAGCGGAATGGTCTGGCCGTTCGCGGTCTTCATGTAGAGCTTCGAGAGATCGGACGGATCGACCCGGAACTGCGGCTGCACCTCCAGGATGATCTGGTAGTCGTTCGACGGCATGTAGATGGTGCCGACCTGCCGCGCGCCGTAGGCGTTGTAGAGCTGGTTACGGACCTGATCGACGGTGACGCCGTAGACCGCCGCCTTCTCGCGGTCGATGTCGACCGTCATCTGCGGGTTCTTGATGTAGAGATCGGTGGTGACGTCGAGCAGCCCCGGGATCTTCTCGATCTTGTCGCGCATCTCCGGCGCCAGCCGGTACAGCGCCTCGGTATCACCGCTCTGCATCACATACTGATACTGGCTCTTGGAGATGCGGCCGCCGATGTTGAGGTTCTGGACGCTCTGGAAGAACGCCTGCATGCCCGGAATCTCGCGGGCCTTCTGCCTGAGGCGCCCGATCACCACGGTAGCGTTGTCGCGGGTCTTCTGGGGCTTCAGCGCGATGAACAGCCGGCCGTAATTGGTGGTCGGATTGGGACCGCCGGAACCGACGGTGGAATTGATGTAGTCGATCGCAGGATCGGTGCGCATCACATCGACCAGCGCCTGCTGGCGCACCTTCATCGCCTCGAACGAGGTGTCGGTCGCCGCCTCCGTCACGCCGATCAGGAAGCCGGTGTCCTCCTGCGGGAAGAAGCCCTTCGGCACGATCATGTAGAGATAGACGGTGCCGCCGAGCGTCGCGAGCGTGACCACCAGCATCAGCGCCTTCTTGGCCAGCACCCAGTCCAGCGCCCATTCATAGGCGCGCAGCCAGGCTTCGAACATCGCCTCGAATACGCGCAGCACGATGTTCGGCCGCTTGGTCGCATCATGCGCGCGCAGCACGCGGGCGCACAGCATCGGCGTCAGGGTCAGCGACACGAAGCCGGAGACGATGATCGCGACCGAAACGGTGACTGCGAATTCGCGGAACACGCGGCCGACGATGCCGCCCATCAACAGCACCGGGATGAACACGGCGATTAGCGAGAAGGTGATCGAGATGATGGTGAAGCCGATCTCGTGGGCGCCCTTCAGCGCCGCCTCGAACGGCTTCATGCCGTGCTCGATATGGCGGACGATATTCTCCAGCATGACGATGGCGTCGTCGACCACGAAGCCGACCGAAAGCGTCAGCGCCAGCAGCGTCATGTTGTTGATCGAGTAGTCCAACGCGTACATCACCGCGCAGGTGCCGAACAGCGAGATCGGCACCGCCAGTGCCGGGATGAAGGTTGCGGACGCCGAGCGCAGGAACAGGAAGATCACCAGGATCACGAGAGCGACTGCGATCAGCAGGGTCTCCTCGACGTCGCTGACCGCCTGCCGGATCGAGACCGAACGGTCCATCATCACCTGCATGGTCACCGAGGGGGGGATCGCGGCGCGCAGCGACGGCAGCTTTGCGAGAACGGCGTCGACCACCGCCACCGTATTTGCGTCGGGCTGCTTCTGGATCGCAAGCACGATCGCGCGCTCGTCGTTCATCCAGGTCGCGATCTTGTCGTTCTCGACGCTGTCATAGACCTTGGCGATCTCGTCGAGCCGGACCGGCGAGCCGTTGCGCCAGGCGACGTAGATCTGGCGGTAGTCGGCCGCCTTGTCCATCTGGCCGGAAGCCTGCAGCGCCACGTCCTGCTTGGGGCCGTTGAGCGTGCCGACCGGGGTCGAGGAATTGGCGCGCGACACCGCGGCGCGGATATCCTCCATCGAGACACCGCGGGCGGCGGCGGCCTCCGGATCGGCCTGGACGCGGATCGCAAATTTCTGCGCGCCGTAGATCAGCACCTGGGCAACGCCGGGCAGCTGCGACAGCGCCTGCCCGATCGTGATGTCGCCGTATTCGTTGACCGCCGACAGCGGCAGCGTCGCCGATCCCAGCGAGACGAACAGCACCGGGAAATCCGCCGGGTTCACCTTCCGGAAGCTCGGCGGGATCGTCATCTCGATCGGCAGCCGGCGCTGCGCGATGGTCAATGCGGTCTGCACGTCGAGCGCGGCGGCATCGATGTTGCGGTTGAGGTCGAACTGAATCGTGATGACGCTCGTGCCCTGCGACGAGTTCGAGTTCATCGATGAGATGCCGGCAATGGTCGAGAGCTGACGCTCGATGATACCGGCGACCGAGGCCGCCATGGTGTCGGCGCTGGCGCCGGGCAGCGTGGCCGTGACCGCAATGGTCGGGAAGTCTACCTTGGGCAGCGCCGAGACCGGCAGCAGACGAAAGCCGAACACACCGAATGCGATGATCGACGCCGTGATCAGCGTCGTCATGACCGGGCGGCGGATGCAAAGCTCGGACAGCGTCATCGGTCAGGCTCCGGCCTTGCGCGCCCGTAGCTCGACCCGCGATCCCTCCGACAGCAGCAATTGGCCGTCGACGACGATGCTTTCATCGCCCGCCAATCCGTCTGAGATCACCGATGAGCCCTGGAAGGTGCGGTCGACCTTGACCGGTTGGACCTTGGCGACGCCGTCCTTGACGATGAAGACGAAATTGCCGTTCTGGCTGCGCTGGACCGCAACCGTCGGCACCACGACCGCATCCTCGCTGCGGATGATCAGCTTGGTCTGCACGATGGTGCCGGGCCACAGCGTCTCGCTCGCATTGTTCATGATGCCGCGCACGGTCACCATGCCGGTGGTCGCATCGACGGCGTTCTCGACCATCGCGACCTTGCCGCTCTCGGAGCGCTGGTGGCCGGGAATCGTCGCGATCACCTTGGGATCGGTCTTCCCCATGGCGTCGCGCAGATCGACCAGCGCACGCTGCGGAATCGCGAAGGTGACATAGACCGGCGCCATCTGGTTGATGACCGCGAGCGGCTGGGTGTCGGCCGGGCGAACGAAGTTCCCGACCTTGACGTTGGCGGCGCTGATCCGCCCCGCGAACGGTGCGCGGATCACGGTGTAGCTCTTCTGGACGCGGAGATTTTCCAGCGCGAACTGGTCGGCCTTGATGGTCCCGATCAGGACGTCGGACTGGGTCTTGGCATTGTCGAGATTGACCTGGGTGGTCGCGCCCTTGCCGACGAGCTCCGTGTAGCGGCGGAGGTCGCGCTGCGCGCCCTCGAGCTGGGCCTGGTCGCGGGCGAGCACGCCCTCGGCCTGCTCGATCTGGGCGTCGATCTGCCGCGCGTCGAGCATGAACAGCAGGTCGCCTTCATTGACCCTGGCGCCGTCCCCGAAATGCACCGAGACGATGGTGGTCTCGAGCCGCGACTTCAGCGCCACGCTGGAGATCGGCGTCACCTGTCCGATCGCATCGACATCGACCGGCACCGATTTGCGTTCCGCCTTGGCGAGATCGACCGAGACCGCACGCGGTCGCGGGATCCCTTGCGTGGTGGCGGCACCGCCACCCATCCATGAAGCGCGGGTCATGTAAGCCGCCCCGGCCGCAATGCCGAGAACAGCAACAGTCAGAACCAAATTGTGTTTTTTCATAAGTTTTGCACGTGCGCTGCCGGCTTCCCTTGCGGGCCGGAACGCTTCGCAACTCCCCCGTCGGCAATTGTTACGCCTTGTTTCCGGAGAGGGTTAGCACAGGCGGATCGCCCATGGTATGCCACCAAAGTGAAATAGTGCGGCCTTGGTCCGGTCCCCGGCGTGCGCAGCGCCGGAAATTCGGGCATACCGTGTCGCTTCAGCTTTCCGAATCCCTACCTCATGCCCGCCTCAGTCCTCATCTGCACCTGGGAAGAAGCCCGCGAGCGCTCCCGTGCGATTCGCACCAGCGTCTTTGTCGAGGAACAGGGCGTGCCGGTGGAACTCGAATGGGACGACATGGACACCTTGAGTTGGCACGCGCTGGCGTTAGCCGAGGACGGCGCGCCCGTCGCCACGGGCCGGCTGCTGCCGGACGGCCACATCGGCCGCATGGCGGTGCTCAAAACGGCACGCGGCACCGGTGTGGGCGCGCGGGTGCTGGATGCGCTGATGGCCAAGGCCACCGAACTCGGCTATCCCGAACTGATCCTGAACGCGCAGACGCAGGCGGAGCCGTTCTACGCGCGCGTCGGTTTCGCGCGGGTCGGCCTCGAATTCGAGGAGGCCGGCATCCCACACATCGAGATGCGGAAACGCTTGGTCCAAGCGGGGCGCCCGGTTGCGCGCCCCATTAAATGAAGGATGCCCGATGGCAGTTCGCATCGCTACGTGGAACGTCAACTCGGTCCGGCAACGGATCGAGCTTCTGGTCGCCTGGCTGAAGGAGTGTTCCCCCGACATCGTCTGCCTGCAGGAGATCAAATGCGTCGACGACGCGTTTCCCCGGCTCGAGGTCGAGGCGCTCGGCTATAATGTCGTCACCCACGGCCAGAAGACCTTCAACGGCGTCGCGCTGCTCTCCAAGCTGCCGTTCGACGAGACCAAGTCGGGCCTCGCCGGCGACGACGAGGACGCCCACGCCCGCTTCCTCGAAGGCGTCGTCACGCTGAAACAGGGCGTGGTGCGGGTCGCGTGTCTTTACCTGCCCAATGGCAACCCTGCGAACACCGACAAATATCCCTACAAGCTCAAATGGATGTCGCGGCTTCTTGAGTACACGCGGGAACGGCTTAAGGCTGAGGAGCCGCTGATCCTGGCAGGCGACTTCAACGTCATTCCGGCCGCCCGCGACGTCTACAATCCGGCCGCCTGGGCCGACGATGCGCTGTTTCGCCCGGCGACCCGCGAGGCCTTTCAGTCGCTGCTCGGCCTCGGCCTCACCGATGCGCTGCGCGCGGTCAATGACGAGCCCGGCCAGTACACCTTCTGGGATTATCAGGCCGGCGCCTGGCAGAAGAACTGGGGCCTGCGCATCGACCATCTCTTGATGTCGCCGCAGGCCAGCGACCGGCTGATCGATGTCGGCATCGACAGCTATGTCCGCGCCTGGGAGAAGCCGTCAGACCACGTTCCGGTCTGGGCCGATCTCGATCTCGAGACCGCCTGAGCCTTGCCGGCCGAGCGACCCGCCGGGCCCCGGGATATCAGTCCCAGCGGCCTCTAATCGCGGCGGCCCTGCACCCAGTGCTCGAGCATCTGCAACGCCATGGCGCGATCGTCTTCGGACGCCTTGGCGATCGCCCGGTTATAGCTTTCCTTGATCCAGGCCTCTTCCGGCGTCGCGCTGTCGCGCGCGAGCGTCAGCCACATCAGTCCGCGAGCCCGCTGCGGCGGCAGCCGGTCGCCGTTGAACAGCATCTGACCAAGCAGCGCCTGCGCCTGATGCTGGCCCTTCTGGGCGGCAAGGCCCAGCCAGCGCGCGCCATAGCGGAAATCGTCCCGCGAGGCGTCCGGCGTCTTCAGATACAGCCGGGCAAGGTCGTACTGGGCGTCGGCATTGCCGAAATAAGACGCGGCGTAGGAGAACATCTCCCGCGCCCGCTCGGTGTCCGCCTTCACCTTGGAATTGGGAATGCCGCTCAGATAGTAGCGACCGAGCGCCACGAAGGCGTTGGCCACGATCGAGGCCTGCGGCGCCGACGGCGAGTCCTCGGCATGCGCATTGGCGATCCGGCTGAAATACTCGAAGGCGCGCATGTCGTCCTGGATGACGCCGTCGCCCTCGGCGTACATCTTGCCGAGCTTCCACTGCGCCACCGGGTGGCCGCCCTCGGCCTGGTACTGAAGTGTGCTGAAGGAGGAGGTCGGCGCGGTCGCCGTCGGAGCAACCGGCGTGGCGGCCCGCTTCAGTGCCGCGGCTGTGCCGGGCTGCGGAGCGACCACCGGAAGAACGGTATCCTGGGGGCTGACCGGAGCACCGTCGAATCCGAATCCGGGGCCCGCCACCGGAATGGCCCCTAACGCAAACGCAAATATCGCACGCTTAAACGTCCGCATAACACTGTTTCTCGCACGCGCCACCCGGATGGGTGACTGCGCCATCCACCGCCGGCCCCACTTGCTCGGCGTACTTCCACAGCGCACCAGATGTATGGTTCGTCGCGCGAGGGGCCCATTTGGTCTTACGATTTGCGAGTTCGGCGTCGCTCAAATTTACGTTAAGGGTGCCGGCGACCGCATCGATCTCGATGATGTCGCCGTCTTGCAACAACCCGATCGGCCCGCCGACGGCCGCTTCGGGTCCAATATGTCCGATGCAGAAGCCACGGGTGGCGCCGGAGAACCGGCCATCGGTGATCAGGGCAATCTTGCCGCCCATCCCCTGCCCGGTCAGCGCCGCCGTGGTCGCCAGCATCTCCCGCATCCCGGGACCGCCCTTCGGCCCCTCGTAGCGGATCACAATCACCTCGCCTTCCCGATAGGTGCGCTGCTGCACCGCCTCGAAGGCGTCTTCCTCGCGATCGAAGCACCGGGCGGGGCCGGTAAACCTCAGGTTGGACATTCCCGCGACCTTCACGATCGCACCCTCCGGAGCGAGATTACCCTTCAGCCCGACAACGCCACCTGTCACGGTGATCGGATTGTCGGCGGGCCGCACCACATCCTGGTGCGGATTCCATTTCACGCTTTTGAGGTTTTCGGCGATCGTTCGGCCAGTGACGGTGAGGCAATTCCCGTGCAGGTGGCCATTGTCGAGCAGCGTCTTCATCAGCAGCGGAATGCCACCTACTTCAAACATGTCTTTGGCAACATAACGGCCACCCGGCTTCAAATCCGCGACGTAAGGAGTCTTTTTGAAGATTTCGGCAACGTCGAACAAATTGAATTTAATGCCGCACTCATGGGCGATCGCCGGCAGGTGCAGCGCAGCATTGGTCGAACCACCTGAGGCTGCAACCACGGCCGCAGCATTTTCAAGGGCTTCCCGGGTGACGATGTCGCGGGGCCGGATGTTTTTGGCGATCAGCTCCATCACCTTCTCGCCGGCGGCGGCGCAGAAGGAGTCGCGGATCTCGTAAGGCGCCGGAGCCCCGGCGGAATACGGAAGCGCCAGGCCGATCGCCTCGGAGACGGTCGCCATGGTGTTGGCGGTGAACTGGGCGCCGCAGGCGCCGGCCGACGGGCACGCCACCCGCTCGATCTCGTCGAGATCCTCGTCAGACATGGCGCCGACCGAGTGCTTGCCGACCGCCTCGAACATGTCCTGCACGGTCACCGGCTGGCCGCGGAAATTGCCCGGCAGGATCGAGCCGCCATAGATGAAGATCGACGGCACGTTGAGCCGGACCATCGCCATCATCATGCCCGGCAGCGACTTGTCGCAGCCGGCGAGCCCGATCAAGGCGTCATAGGAGTGGCCGCGGACGGTCAGTTCGACCGAATCGGCGATGCATTCGCGCGACGGCAGCGACGAGCGCATGCCGTCATGGCCCATGGCGATGCCGTCGGTCACGGTAATAGTGCAGAACTCGCGCGGCGTGCCGCCGGCCGACGCCACGCCCTTCTTCACCGCCTGCGCCTGGCGCATCAACGAAATGTTGCACGGGGCCGCTTCATTCCAACATGAAGCAACGCCGACAAAGGGTTGATGAATCTGGGCTGTCGTCAGCCCCATCGCGTAGAGATAGGAACGATGCGGTGCGCGCTCGGGGCCCTCCGTCACATGACGGCTCGGCAGCCTGCCCTTGATGTTCGTCTTGGCGTCCATCCTGGCGTCCAATCGCGACCCTGTTTCCCGCGCTCTTTCCTCCATCAACGCCGGAACCCGAAAAAATGTCCCGTCGTCGGAGCGCTGGCTATTCAGCTAGGTGAATATCCTTTCATGTCGGGGTGTGGCCAAAAAGCGGCGCAACTACCAACCGGCTGTGTTTAGGGTTAAATGTTCAAACACAGTTGCGAAAACGCAACAATCGTGTCCGCCGGGCAACCATGTATTACCCGTCCTTATGGAAACCTTACAGTCGCCTGACCAAACAGCCGTAGGGCGACGTCTAGCGACAGAACTCGCCTGAGTTGTGGATGAGGTTGTCGCACTCTCTCACGCCGCGCTCGTGACGAGCGCGAAGCGCCCCGCGACCGGGAGAGACGGCAAAATCATTACATTTCTAATAAAGCGAAATACCTAGTCGAGAGCATTGCGCTGTCGGGGAAACTCGGTGGCATGGGGCCGCGGAGCTCTCTCCCAGCCATGCCGGACCGCACTTCGATCGGTCAAGATCGCTGTCCGGAAGAATTTAGTTCTATCCAATAATTATTCTGCACTAGACGCTGCCGAAGTAGTAGCGTCGCAACTCCCTCAGTAACAGTCAGGGACGCGCCCGCCATGTCTGCTCTTCAAGCAAAGCTGGAACGATTTGAGGTCCTCGCCGACGAATGCGAGCTGATCGCTAGCAGGACGTTGGATGGGAGCAACCGCGAACTATACCAGCGGCTGGGCGGCCATTATCGCGAGCTGGCGACCGACATGCGGGCCGTCATCGCGACGATCGATGCTACGGCAG
>NZ_VKHP01000325.1 GCF_010811875.1 Bradyrhizobium uaiense | reverse complement strand
TCCTATGACAACATCGTCGATCACTGCTGTTACGCTTGGAACACTCTCATCGATCAGCCGTGGCAGATCATGTCAATCGCGCTCCGCGATTGGGCCTACATCGGTCGATCAATTTGAGGATTGGTATTAGCTTCAACATCGCACGCAGTTCCGGTCCAGCGATCGGTGGCATCGTGGTTGCGACCGCGGGCGCGTGCGCTGCCTTTGCGCTCAGCGCGTTGCTCTATCTGCCGCTGATGATCGCCCTGTGCCTTCGGAGACGTGTGGCGGAGCCCTCGCCCTTGCCTCGCGAAGGGCTGAGGCGAGCCATTGTCTCGGGCGTGCGCTACATTGCGAATTCGCCTCCGATCAGGATCGTGATGGTCGCGCCATGGCAACCGGCGCGATCGGCAGCTCGATCTCGGCTCTGATGCCGCTGATCGCGCGCGATCTCTTGCATGGTAGCGCGCAGACCTACCGGATCATGCTTGGCGCCTTTGGTCTTGGCGCGGTCATCGGAGCTCTTAGCATCGGCGAGGTGCGCAAGCGAATGAACGGTGAAGCCGCGGTGCGCACTCGCATGCTATCGATGGGCTGCGCGATCGCCGCCGTGGCGTTGAGCCGTGCGCCGGTTCTGACCGCGATCGCACTGATCTTGGCTGGCGCGATGTGGCTGATGACGTTCACGTTGTTCGATATCGGGGTGCAGTTGTCCGCGCCGCGCTGGGTCGCGGGACGGTCGCTCGCGGCTTATCAGGCTGCGTACTCCGGCGGCATTGCCGTCGGCAGCTGGGGTTGGGGCCGCCTCACCGATGCCGCTGGAGTCGAAATCGCGCTGCTTGTCTCCGCCGCGCTGTCTCGCCGCTACTTGGGCTCTGGCTGCGGATGCCGCGCATCAGCGCCCGCGGCGAGGAGGCCGAGTTGCTGGGCGATCCCATGGTGCGGCTCCCGCTCACCGACCGAAGCGGCCCGCTCGTGGTGGAAATCGAATATCGCGTTGCGGCGGAGAATGCCCGCGCCTTTCACACATTGATGCAGAACGTACAGCTGTCCCGCCAGCGCAACCGGGCCTATGGCTGGTCGATTGCACGCGACATCGCCGAGCCGGAGCTGTGGACTGAGCGCTATCACTGTCCTACATGGCTCGATTATTTGCGCCACCGGAACCGCTCGACCCGGTTGGAACGCGCCCTTGATTTCAAGGCCATGGCTTTCCATACCGGCTCCCACCCGGTGCGTATTCGCCGCATGCTGGAGCGCCCGTTCGGATCGGTCCGCTGGAAAGAGGACGTGCCCGGCCGCGCCGCGGACGAAGCTCTGCTCAGCGATTGCGAACGCGGCAATCGGTAGTGGTTGGTCCGTAAGCTAGGGATATCATCATTGATGTACTGGTATTTGTGGATCAACGCGTAAGAGGAGATCGGTCGGCCCGTTCTGATGATTGTGGACTGCGACTCTTCTTCCAAGCTTGCTCGGAGCGAAGATGTCGAGTTGCAGAACGCCTTTTTCGAGGTTCACCGATCGATGGATTCCTGGGCGGAGTGCTTGTTTTCGCGAGTGGAGATGCGTCCACCCTTCGAGAGATGGCGGCGCGTCCAACCCCGCGCTGGCTCGCGTCTTGAGATGCTCGCCACGAGTTGCTTGGCGCAAAATGACCGTATATTAGCGTCATGCAGCGCTGGGCCGCCACTGCGGGCCAACTTCAGAAAGCTTCACATTTCGCCCATCCAACGCAGAATTTCGGGCCCGCTATCGCTAAAGGCGGGGCATTTCAGCTTAAAAGCCGTCTATGATTTCGCGACTGGCAGCGGAAACCTGAGCTCATTTTCTGTTGAGGGGACTTGATTCGGATCCTTCACCATCGAGCTTGATCCTCGAGGGCTCCTTAGCTGAACGGTTTGAGTGCAGAGGCGGTGCTTTTGATCCCCGAATTGTTGGACTTGAGCAGACGAAGGCACGCAATGTGTCGAAGGGTGACGGAGGACGCAATGACTGATCAGCGAGTAGTATTGTCAGAGAAGAGGGGGGCTGTCTTTTATATAACCCTTAATCGGCCGCACGTGTTGAACGCCATGAACCTGGAAATGGAGAAGGCGTTGGTGGAGTCCATACAGACGTTCCGGGATGACGACGAGCTATTGGTAGCTATATTGACGGGCGCCGGTGGACGGGCCTTTTCGGCAGGCATGGATCTTAAGGAAGTTGCGCGAGATGACTCTGATGGTCGGGGACGCGGGCAGGATGAGATCCGTCGGTTCGCTGATCTAGAGATATGGAAACCAATAATTGCCGCCGTTGACGGCTACTGCGTAGCCGGTGGGTTCGAAATAGCTCTTCAATGCGACATTCGAATCGCGACGTCTCAATCGACCTTCGGCTTACCCGAACCGCGCTGGAATCTAATGGCGAACTATTTCGGTTGCCATAACTTGTCGAGGATGATTCCGCTAGGGGAAGCGATGTATATCCAATTGACCGGAAATCGAATCGGTTCTCAGGAAGCGCTCCGCTGCGGGCTGGTGCATAGTGTGCATCCGGACCGAGACGCCCTTATGAAGGAAGCAGACGCCATCGCAGACTCGATAACTCTATGCTCGCCACTGGCGGTCCAGGCAATAAAGCAGGTCGTAACGAAAGCACGAAGTCTGCCGGTGGAGGAAGCATACAAAATGGGGATACCAATGTTGCGTCGCTTGATGGAGATGGAAGATGGGACGGAGGGCCCCAAGGCTTTTGCGGAGAAAAGACGGCCAGTGTGGAAGATGAGATAGCGTTCCAAAAGCGACTAGTACTTCTGCACGGTGATTATGACTCTTTGGAAGCGTTTGGGCGCACCCCATTTTGGCACGGGCCTTTTCTGTTGTGAACATCCATTTGATGCGGGAGCGGGCAGCATTTCTCTGCCGTTCCCAGGAGGAGATTTCGCGGCGCAGCCGCTTGGGGTCGTCGATCCTGCGGGCGAGAGACTGTCCCCGCAAGACGCCGATCTCGATCTCAACCATGTTGAGCCAGCTTGCATGCTTTGGGGTGTAGTGGAACTCGATCCGTCGCATGATGCGGCGCGCTTCGGCGGGCGAGAACGTCTGATACAGAGCGCCGGCGGAGTGGGTCGATAAATTGTCTTGGACGACCTGGATGATCTCGGCATCGGGATAATGGATGTCGACGAGGTCGCGCATGCATTGGGCATAGTCTCTTGCGGTTCGTCGCTCGGTGACTTTGACCTTGCGCCAGGGACGATGCACGTCGAGGATGACGAAGAGATTGACCGTTCCATTGCGACGATACTCGTAATCGTAACGTTCGAGCTGACCCGGTTTGGCCGGGATAGGCTGACGGACCTCGCCGATGAGCTGCACAGGGCTTTCGTCGAAGCACACCACCGGCCGCTTGGGATCGGGCGCCTCGGCGTGGAGGTCGAGCACGTCTTCCATGCGAGCGACGTATTCGCCATCGACGTGCGGAATGCACCACATGTCGCTGCGCCAGAGTTTGAAGTCATTCTCCGCCAGACGTCGCCGGACCGTCTCGCGCGACAGGTTTTTGTGCTCGGTGAGCTTGACGAGCGCCCCCGCCAACAGATCGAGCGTCCAGCGGGCACGGCCCTTTGGAGGAGCCGCACAGGCGGTCGCCACCAGCAAGGCTTCTTCCTTGCCCGTGAGCTTGCGTTCCGCCCCGGGTCGCGGCTCCTCGCTCAGCGCCCGTTCCAGATTGCCTTCCACGAAGCGGCGCTTGGTCCGGTACACGGTCGAGCCGCTCACGCCGACACTCCTGGCGATCTCCTCGTCGCCGGCCCCGGCATCGGAAGCCAGCAAAATCTGGGCGCGCTTGAGTTTGCGGGACGCATGCTTGCCGCCGCTGAGTAGCACCTTGAGCTCGCTGCGCTCGACTTGGCTGAGTTCGACCCGATAGTGTACATTCATGCCTGCCTCCCTGAGAGGCACGCACGAACAACTGAATCGGATGGCCGGCGTGAGTCCTTCGGCAAAAACCTTCACGCCCAAGCAGGGGCAATACCTCGCCTTCATCCACCTCTATAAGAAGCTTCACCGAAGGCCTCCGGCGGAAGCCGACATGCAGGAATATTTCCGCGTCAGCCCGCCTTCGGTTCACCAAATGCTGCGATCGCTCGAGAGAACTGGCCTCATCAAAAGGTTGCCAAGGACAGCTCGCAGTATCGAACTCCTCGTTGATCCCAAAATCCTGCCGGAGCTAATCTGACGCATGACCCAACCGGTCAAAATCACTGTGCACAGCCACTAGCGATCTAAGGATTTGCGTTCGCTGCGGCCTAGAGTGGCTAGCGTGCGTTGTGGCGCAGAGCACTCCTATTGGCGAATTTCGTGCCTGATTGGATTCCGAAGGGAATCGCGATGCGGAGGCGGCTCACAAGGGTTTGACGATCGCCGAGGGCATCTCAATGCAAAGCGCAAAGACCCTTGAGAGAGAGGATCGAGCTTCTTCCTGGACCACGCCTGAGCGGTGAGATTGTCTGGCGATCTCAGTCACCGCTCAGATTCAGGAGAGTTTGCAGATAAGGGGAGGATTGCGCCCTCGACCGGAGTTTGCCGTGCGGAACCGTCACCATGCGTCTCGCCGGAGAGGTGGTGCATCACTGGTTGGTAGGGATTCACGTACGCATTTCCGATCGCTCCTCCAAGAGGCGTGTCACCTCTGGTATGATCCGCAGTGCATCGCCGACGATCCCGAGATCGGCGATCTCGAAGATCGGCGCCGCTCGGTCCGAATTGATCGCGATAATGACCTTCGCGTCCTTCATGCCGACCAAGTGCTGAATGGCGCCGCTTATTCCAACCGCGATGTACACGTCCGGTCTCACGATCTTGCCGGTCTGCCCAATCTGCGCGGAGAAGGGTCGCCACCCGGCGTCGACGGCCGCGCGGCTTGCGCCGACTGCGGTGTTCGGTATCACGGCGGCAATACGCTCCAAAAGCTCGAAGTTTTCCGCATTGCGCAGTCCCCGCCCACCCGAGACGATCACGCGGGCTTCCTCGACATTCGCCCCTGCCGCAGGCTGCTCATTCCTCTCGACGAGCCGCGCGCGCCGAGTCGCTTCCGGTACGGCGGGGTCGACAAGTATCACGCGGGCGACGCCGTCGTCCGCACGGGTGGGGAATGCTTTCGCTCGCACGATAACGATGCGCGGAAGTGGGCCGCTGAGAGCAACGTCCACGACCTTCGTCCCGCCGAAGACTTGCATCCGCACACATTCAGTAGACACCACGTCATCGACGTTGGACACCAGCGTACTACCCGTCATCGCCTGGAGCCGGCCCGCGACGTCGCGCGCGTCGGAACTCGGACCGAACAGGATGAGCGCGGGATCGTGCTCGCCCGCGAGACGATGGAGTACCGTCGCCGCCGGCCATCCTGGACAGTCGACGAACACCTGGTCGTCCGACGCGAATACAGTTCGCGCGCCATACCGGCCCAAGGTCGCTGCCGCTGCCGTCGCTCCGGGTCCGAACGCAACGGCACCGATGTCGGTACCCACGTCCCGCGCTTTCGTCAGCTGCTCGAGGGCCGCTTCCTCCACTGTGCCGTCCGCCTGCACTTCTGCGTAGACCCATACTTTCGAAGTCATCTTAACACCTTCGCCTTCTCGAGAGCAGCGACGATACGAGCCGGCGCGACGCTTGCGTCCTCCACGATCTCGCCAGCGGCCCTTCGCACGACGTCTTCGGCGGCGACCACCTTCTGCGCCGACGCCACCTCGCTCGAAGCGAGGGAGAGATCGGAAACGGAGAGCGTAGCGACCGGTGTCTGCTTCGCTCGAACGACACCCTTGAAGGATGGATACCGCGGTTCATTGGCCGCAGTGGTAACCGCGAGAACACAAGGGAGCGGGCACTCCAGTACATTGTAGCCACGAGCTGTCTGCCTCTCCACCCGGACCACGCCAGTCGTCAGCTCGATGCGACGGGCGAACGTAACGCTCGGAAGATCGAGGAGCTGCGCGATTGTCATCGGCAACGTGCCGGTTGAGCCATCTGTGGACTCGACTCCGGTAACGATGAGGTCATATGCGCCGCGCCGGAGCGCGGCCGCAAGCACGCGCGCCGTCACAAGCGCGTCGGCTCCGGCGAGAAGCGGATCGGTCACGAGGACGCCTCGCTGGACGCCCATCGCGATGGCCCGGCGCACTGCCGCGAACGCTGACGCCGGACCCATCGAGATCGCGGTGACTTCTCCGGAATTCGCCTCCGCGATCCTAACGGCAGCTTCGACGGCGTGCTCGTCTCCCGGATCAAGTACTCCTTCTCTACCATCTCGCTTAAGAAGAAAATTGTCGGACAGCTCTGGTCGAACAGATGGATTCGGCGCGCTTTTCACTAGGACGGCGATCTTCACCGATCTGATCCCCCATTTTCGGTAAACACATCCGCGAACCTCTGAGCCACACTCAAATACTCGTCCACCATTTCGAAGATCACCTGCTGGACGGGTTTGACCTGGTTCATCAATCCGACGACTTGACCCGCACCGTAACCCATGAGCTGTCGAGCCCCCTCACTGGAGTAGGCTGCGCGTTCAATCCGATCGTACGCGTCCGCAGAGAGCAACCACTGCAGCGGCGATGGAAGCGTCCCCGGGCTGGCCGGATTGGTATCCCACTCTTCCGTCCAAGCCGTCCGTAGCACACGCGCCGGCTTTCCCGACTCTGCCCGCGACCGGACTGTATCGCTCGATGTAGCGCGAAGCAGTTTCTCCTTCAAAATCGGATGGGTTTCCGCCTCCTCCGTTGTCAGCCAAACGCTGCCTGTCCATGCACCCTGAGCGCCAAGGGCGAGTGCGGCTGCAAATTGCCGGCCCGTAGCGATTCCGCCCGCAGCCAGGACAGGAACAGGCGCTACTGCGTCAACTATCTCGGGAACAAGGACCATGCCGCCTATGTCGCCTGTATGGCCGGCGGCTTCATAGCTCTGTGCTATTATGATATCGACACCCGCGTCCAAGTGCCTCATCACGTGCTTCTTAGCGCCGACAAGCCCCGCAACCCGAATTCCCTTTCGATGCGCATCCTCCACCAATTGCGGCGGGGGTGCGCCGAGCGCGCTCGCGATAAGTTTGATTCGATGTTGGAGCGCCACGTCGAGAAGCGCGAGCTCCTTATCACGTGAAAACGCCTCACGAGAATCGGCATAGTTGCGGCCGCTATCGGGAGATAATCCAGGCGGCAGTTCGGGCACCCCATACTTCGATAGGAGATCATTTGCGAACTTCCGGTGGCCTTCGGGGATGCGCGCCTCGAGCTCTGCTAAAGTCAGCCCTCCTGCCTCATCGCCATAGAGCTTCGCCGGAATTTGCGCGTCGACACCATAGGGTCGATCTCCGATTTCCTTCTCAATCCAATTCAGCTCGGTTTCGAGCTTTTCCGGGGTCAGTCGTGCAACTCCCAGCACCCCCAACCCACCCGCCTTGCTGACAGCGGCGACAACGTCCCGACAGTGGCTGAAGGCGAAGATTGGATATTCGATCCCCAACATTTCACATACCGGTGTTTTCATCGCATATCTCCGCTTCGATTGCCCCGACCTTCAAGATAAGAGCTCGTTCGATCTGCACTTCCGCCCAAATGATGCACTTCAGCACCGTCATGATGGTCTTGGGGCAATCTGGCTAATTATCTCATCCACTTTTGACTTTGCCTCCGATGTTCATTTCGATGTCCGTCTGCGGTGAACACATTGCGTTGCGTCTGAAGAATGTAGGGCGACATCATGAAGAATAACTGCGACAGTCGCTACACGCTGCAGGATTTAGGCAAACTCTGGCTTATTCGGCGGTATTCGGCAATAATCGGGTCCGCACGCAGAGTTTACTGCAACGTCTGCGAGGCGCAGGTTGGCCATGCCGCTACGATCTGCGTGGCCATAAAGTTGCTCTTGCGCACAGCGCTATTTCTTCTTGCAGCATTGGCTCGCCGACTTGTGGCCCTTGCAAAGTCTTGGTGTCGGCGCTTCTCTACGAGTTGAATAAGAGTTAAGATAAATGAACGCTCAGAGTTTCGGCAGCCGGTCGAGGAGATCAGCTGTCGGATTCGACTCCGAGACGCCGCTTGTTGACCTTGCGCCGGCCAAGCATCAGATAGGAATCCGATTGTTGCTTATTCTATAGCGCATTCAAGGAGTGCAACATCACCTTTGATAACGAAGAGACGCCGCAGCTCAGGGCCTTCTATTCCGCCGAACTGCCGGCCCGAGCGATCCCGATCGTTCCGGCGCAGGTGGATTGATATGGCGTGAAATCCATCGAAGAACGCCGCGAGGTGCAGTACTTAAGCTTGAACACTGAGCTCATTGCTTAAATCAACATTGCGATTTCGGTTACAGGAACATCACGTTCACCCCGTTGCCGACAATTTTGTCTCGCTGAACATAACCCCGACGTCGGGATGTACTTAACCTCCTGCGCGTCAGCTTTACCCATGCTTCCGACAGAATCAGCGACGCTCAGAGGTCCAAGCTGCAGAGCGCTTCGTTCGAAGACAGAACTCTGTAATGGGAGGAGGGAAATGTTGGAGGCGTTTGTAAGGCAAGCTTTGAGGCGGATCGCCGAAGGCTCGCCGCCTGCTTGGCTGGCGATACGTCAGAGCTGCAAAATTTGATGGCCCCAGGTGGGGTTTACATTCACACTGCAGGCAATATAGACACCAGGGATGAATTCATAGAAAAGTTGCGTACAGGACAGTTGGTTTGATAGCGGTACGACGACCCCACCTCGCTTAGGTGGACGGGATGAGCGAGAATCGCGCGTGGATTTGACAACGCGAGGGACGCTCATTCCATGCATCAAGACAGGCATGATGCCGCCTCCTATCAGCGGATCGAGGTGATCACGGGGGAGAGGCGACGGCGCAGTTGGAGCGATGCGGAGAAGGCGCGGATCGTGGCCGAGAGCGCCGATCCCGAGACGAGCATTTCCGAGGTGGCTCGACGCAACGGGGTCAACCGGGGACTGCTCAGTGTGTGGCGGCGCCAGGCGCGGCTCGCGTCGAGCGAAGCGCCGCAGTTCGTGCAAGTCAGGCTCGACGCCGCCGTCGAGGCGCAGCCGAACGCGATCGATAAGGCGCATGTTCTGGTGAGTCCGGCCGAGCGGATCGAGGTGATGATCGCGGGCGCGACGGTGCGCGCGCCCGTCGGCACCGCGA
>NZ_VKHP01000324.1 GCF_010811875.1 Bradyrhizobium uaiense | reverse complement strand
TTCATCAGCATGCCCACGACACACTACGTGTTCTCTTTTTTTTTCAATGCGGAGGCCGCCTTCCGTGTTTCTTCCCGTCTCGTGGGGTTCGGGATGTTTTTTATGAGCCGGCGTAATGCGGATCAGCCGCTCGATATCGCGCAAATAGCCCATCTCCTCGGCGCCGGCGATCAGCGAGATCGCGACCCCGTCGGCACCGGCGCGCGCGGTGCGGCCGATGCGATGGACATAGGTTTCCGGGATGTTGGGCAGGTCGAAGTTCACCACGTGGCTGACGCCGTCGACGTCGATGCCGCGGGCGGCGATATCGGTCGCCACCAGCGTGCGGATCTCGCCGGAACGGAACGCCGCCAGCGTCCGCTCGCGGTGGTTCTGCGATTTGTTGCCGTGGATCGCATTGGCCTCGATGCCGGCTTTGGCGAGGCTCTTCACCACCTTGTCGGCACCGTGCTTGGTGCGGGTGAAGACCAGGGCGCGATTGACCGGCTCCTGCTTCAGAAGCTGGGCGAGAACCGTCGGTTTGGCTGCGAAATCGACCTGGATCGCGCGCTGGGCGATGCGATCCACGGTCGAGGCCACCGGCGTCACCGCCACGCGGGCGGGGTCGCGCAGCATCGCCTCGGCGAGCTCGGCGATGTCCTTGGGCATGGTGGCCGAGAAGAACAGCGTCTGGCGCCGGATCGGCAGCTTGGCGACGATCTTCCTGATGTCGTTGATGAAGCCCATGTCGAGCATGCGGTCGGCTTCATCGAGCACCAGGAACTCGACCTGGTTGAGTTTCAGTCCGTTGCTCTGCACGAGATCGAGCAGGCGGCCGGGGGTGGCGACCAGCACTTCGACGCCCTGCATCAGGGAGCGGACCTGGCGGCCCATCGGCACGCCGCCGATGGCGAGCGTCGAGGACAGCCGGATGTGGCGGCCATAGGTGTTGAAGCTGTCGAGGATCTGCCCGGACAGTTCGCGGGTGGGCGAGAGCACCAGCACGCGGCAGCTCTTGGGCAGCGGACGGACGCGGTTCTCCAGCAGCCGGTGCAGGATCGGCAGCGCGAAGGACGCGGTCTTGCCGGTTCCGGTCTGGGCGATGCCGACGACGTCGCGGCCGGCTAGTGCGAGCGGGATGGTCTGGGCCTGGATGGGGGTCGGCGTGAGATAGTTTTCTTCTCGAAGCGCGCGGGCGATGGGATCGGCGAGGCCGAAATCCTGAAAGGAGGTCAAAAGATGGTTCTTTCCATAAAAGCCGTCATCGTCCGGCCAGTATCGGCCGGAATCGCATGAAGGCATTCGGGGACACCCGCGTGTCTGGGGCGTCAAGCTGGGTTAGCTGAAAGGCGAGCCAGAAGCCGCTTGGGGCAGCTTGAACACGCAGCTCGCGAAGGCACCGCGATGTCGCGGGCATGGCGAGGATATGGACCAGGAACTTGGCGGTTTCAAGATGATATCGCTGGCTTTGGTGCGCGGAGTTCGCTGAACCATCGCGCAAACTGTCACAAATCGGTGCCGGAAATTTAGCCAAGTCGCCAATTTTGCCTAGAAAACAACCTGATTGCTCTTTCGGCAGTCAGGTTGGCGGCTCAATGCTTGGGCAGCCCCGTTCCGCATTTGCCCGGAACTCGTGAAATTATCCAACTGGTTCATCGGCTTACGGTGCCCACGCACCGTGGCACAGTTCTTGCGATTCCCTTAACCGCAGGCGGCCATGCGGCCGTTTCGCAAGCGTTCACGCCTGCGTCAGGGAGACGACATTTCATGCTTACTCAGCTTACTCACGGAATAGCGACGATGACCCGCCGCCGCGCGCTCGCGGCGACGGCCGGCCTGGTTTTGGGTCTGGCTGCGTCCTCGCCCTTCGCGCCCGCGCAAGCGGCCGACGACACCATCAAGGTTGGTATCCTTCACTCGCTGTCGGGCACCATGGCCATCAGCGAAACCACCCTGAAGGACACGATCCTTTTCCTGATCGACGAGCAGAACAAGAAGGGCGGCGTGCTTGGCAAGAAGCTCGAGCCCGTCGTGGTCGATCCCGCATCGAACTGGCCGCTGTTCGCCGAAAAGGCGCGCGAGCTGATCACCAAGGACAAGGTTGCGGTCGTGTTCGGCTGCTGGACCTCGGTGTCGCGCAAGTCCGTGCTCCCGGTGTTCAAGGAGCTGAACAACATCCTGTTCTATCCGGTGCAGTATGAGGGCGAAGAGTCCGAGCGCAACGTGTTCTACACCGGCGCGGCGCCGAACCAGCAGGCGATCCCCGCCGTCGACTATCTGATGAAGGAAGAGAAGGTGAAGCGCTGGGTGCTGGCCGGCACCGACTACGTCTATCCGCGCACCACCAACAAGATCCTGGAAGCCTATCTGAAGTCGAAGGGCGTCGCCCAGGACGACATCATGATCAACTACACGCCGTTCGGTCATTCCGATTGGCAGACGATCGTGGCCGACATCAAGAAGTTCGGCTCGGCCGGCAAGAAGACCGCGGTGGTCTCCACCATCAACGGCGACGCCAACGTTCCGTTCTACAAGGAGCTCGGCAACCAGGGCATCAAGGCGACCGACATCCCGGTGGTCGCGTTCTCGGTCGGCGAAGAAGAGCTCGCCGGCATCGACACCAAGCCGCTGCTCGGCCATCTCGCCGCCTGGAACTACTTCGAGTCGATCAAGACTCCGGCGAACGAGAAGTTCATCAAGGAGTGGCAGGCCTACACCAAGAATCCGAAGCGCGTGACCAACGATCCGATGGAAGCGCACTACATCGGCTTCAACATGTGGGTGAAGGCGGTCGAGAAGGTGAAGTCGACCGATCCGGACAAGGTGATCGACGCTCTCCCGGGCATCGAGGCGCCGAACCTGACCGGCGGCACCTCGAAGATGCTGCCGAACCACCACATCACCAAGCCGGTGTTCATCGGCGAGATCAAGGGCAACGGCCAGTTCGACGTGGTCTGGAAGACCCCGGGCCTGGTGGCCGGCGACGCCTGGTCGAAGGAGCTCGAAGGCTCCAAGGACCTGATCGGCGATTGGGTCGGCAAGAAGTGCGGCAACTACAACACCAAGACCAACAAGTGCGGCGGCCAGGGCTCTTGAGCAGCTGAAAGGCTCTTAAGCTCCTGACCTGATCAACGACACAACACAACCATCCAAGAACCTGGAGAAGGCGGCATGCTCGCCGCCTTCTCCTCACACTCCTGCCGGGGTCCTGACGTGTTCGCCAATTGTATTGATCGATTTCGTGCGCTGTTTCTCTCGATCCTGCTGCTGAGCTGCCTTGCTGTGCCGGCGCTGGCCGGCCCGTTCGAGGATTCGGTCGCCAAATTCGCCAATGATGAGTTCTCCGACACCGAGGCTGCGGTCGGCGAGATCGCCGCATCGGGCAATGCGCTGGCGTCGCCCATCATCAGCGCGCTGCAGGACGGCCGGCTGTCGGCCGATCCCGACAGCAAGAAGGTCTTCATCACCCAGACCGACGGCAAGATCGTCGATGCCACCACGGGTGCAGCGGTGGACAAGCTGCCCGACAACGCTGCGGCCGTTCGGCTCAACAACCGGCTGCGCCGCACCGTGGAGGCCGCGCTCGGCGGCCTGACGCTGCTGTCACCGGATCCGGCCAAGCGGCTCGCCGCGGCGCAATCGGTGTTCAAGAGCCACGAGGAAAACCTGCTGCCGACCGTGGAGAGCGCGCTCGCCAAGGAGAGCGTCAAATCGATCAAGCAGGCTTTCGCCGAGGCGCGCGCCGCCATCATCCTGTTCAAGTCGGATGCATCCGACAGCGACAAGCTCGATGCCGTCGCCGTGGTCAAGGCGCGCGGCGATCAGGAGGCGCTGGCGCTGCTCACCGGGCTTGGCGACCAGCCGGCGCTGGTCACCAAGGCGGCCGCAAGCGCGGTGTCCTCGATCCAGAGCAATCTTGCGATGTGGTCGATGGTGCAGAATGCCTGGTATGGCCTCTCGCTCGGCTCGGTGCTGCTGCTCGCCGCGATCGGCTTGGCCATCACCTTCGGCGTGATGGGCGTCATCAACATGGCGCATGGCGAGATGGTGATGCTCGGGGCCTACACCACCTTCGTGGTGCAGGAGGTGATCCGCACCCGCTATCCCGCGCTGTTCGATTATTCGCTGTTGATCGCCGTGCCGCTCGCCTTCCTGGTCGCCGGCTTCATCGGTGTGTTGATCGAGCGCACGATCATCCGCTTCCTCTACGGCCGCCCGCTGGAAACGCTGCTCGCGACCTGGGGCCTGTCGCTGGTGTTGCAGCAGGCGGTCCGCACCGCGTTCGGCCCGACCAACCGGGAGGTCGGCAATCCCTCCTGGATGAGCGGCGCGTTCGAGCTCGGCCAGATCACCATCACCTATAACCGGCTCTGGATCCTCTGCTTCACGCTCGCGGTGTTCGCCATCCTGCTTGCGATGCTGCGCTACACCGCGCTCGGGCTCGAGATGCGCGCGGTCACGCAGAACCGCCGCATGGCGGCCTCGATGGGGATCGCCACCTCGCGGGTCGATGCGCTGACCTTCGGCCTCGGCTCGGGGATCGCCGGCATCGCCGGCGTGGCGCTGTCGCAGATCGACAATGTCAGCCCCAATCTCGGCCAGAGCTACATCATCGACAGCTTCATGGTCGTGGTGTTCGGCGGCGTCGGCAATCTCTGGGGCACGCTGGTCGGCGCCTTCACGCTCGGCATCGCCAACAAGTTCCTCGAGCCTGTGGCGGGGGCGGTGCTCGGCAAGATCGCGATCCTGGTGCTGATCATCCTGTTCATCCAGAAACGGCCGCGCGGCCTGTTCGCGCTCAAGGGCCGGGCGGTGGAAGCATGACGCCGCACATCCTCACCCGCTCGCTTGACCGCGCCGCGACGGCGTTCGTCCTCCTCGTCGCCGCTGTCGGCGTGCTGATCCCGCTGTCGAACCTGCTATTGCCGCAGGGCTCGATGTTCCAGGTGCCGACCTATCTGGTGGCGCTGTGGGGCAAATATGTCTGCTACGCCATCCTCGCGCTGTCGATCGATCTGATCTGGGGCTATTGCGGCATCCTCTCGCTCGGCCATGGCGCGTTCTTCGCGCTCGGCGGCTACGCGATGGGCATGTACCTGATGCGCCAGATCGGCAGCCGCGGCGTCTACGGCAATCCGATCCTGCCCGACTTCATGGTGTTCCTGAACTGGGACAAGCTGCCCTGGTACTGGTACGGCTTCGACAAATTCTGGTTTGCAGCGCTGATGGTGCTGCTGGTGCCCGGATTGCTGGCCTTCTGCTTCGGCTGGCTCGCCTTCCGCTCGCGCGTCACCGGCGTGTATCTGTCGATCATCACGCAGGCGATGACCTATGCGCTGCTGCTGGCGTTCTTCCGCAATGATTTCGGCTTCGGCGGCAACAACGGCCTGACCGACTTCAAGGACATCCTCGGCTTCAACGTGCAGGCGGAAGGGACGCGTGCCGCGCTGTTCCTGCTGAGCTGCCTGGCGCTGATCATCGCGTTCCTGATCTGCCGCGCGATCGTGAGCTCGAAGCTCGGCAAGGTGCTGATCGCGGTGCGCGATGCCGAGAGCCGGACCCGCTTCCTCGGCTATCGCGTCGAATCCTACAAGCTGTTCGTGTTCACGCTGTCGGCCTGCATGGCCGGCGTCGCCGGCGCGCTCTATGTGCCGCAGGTCGGCATCATCAATCCGAGCGAATTCGCGCCGGCCAACTCGATCGAGGCGGTGATCTGGGTGGCGGTCGGTGGCCGCGGCACGCTGATCGGGGCCGCGCTCGGCGCCGTCGTCGTCAACTACGCCAAGACGTTCTTTACCTCCGGGCCGCTCGCGCCGTACTGGCTGTTCATGCTGGGCGCGCTGTTCATCCTGGTCACGCTGCTGTTGCCCAAGGGCATCGTCGGCACCTTCAACAGCTGGTGGGAGCCGCGGCGCAGCACGGGCATCGCAGCCGATGAGGCAAGTGCCGCGCGCGAAGACGGTATCAGCGCTGCGAAGATGGCGGAGTAGGCAGATGAACGTCATGGATACCCGCGCCACCTCGGCCATGCTCTATCTCGACGGCGTCCACGTCTCGTTCGACGGCTTCCACGCCATCAACAATCTGTCGCTGACGCTCGCGCCCGGCGAGATGCGCGCCATCATCGGGCCGAACGGCGCCGGCAAGACCACGATGATGGACATCATCACCGGCAAGACCAAGCCGGATGAGGGCACCGTGCTGTTCGACGGCACCGTCGACCTGACCCGGCTCGACGAGACCCGCATCGCCGAGCTCGGCATCGGCCGCAAATTCCAGAAGCCGACCGTGTTCGAGAGCCAGACCGTGCAGGACAACCTGCTGCTCGCGCTCAATGTCGATCATTCCGTGCGCGGCACGCTGTTCTGGCGCGGCAGCAAGGCCGAGTCCGAGCGCATCGACAAGGTGCTGGAGACCATCCGCCTGACCGACGCGCGCAACCGCCTTGCCGGCAGCCTGTCGCACGGCCAGAAGCAGTGGCTCGAGATCGGCATGCTGCTGGCGCAGGATCCGAAGGTGCTGCTGGTCGACGAGCCGGTCGCGGGGATGACCGATGTCGAGACCCATCTGACGGCAGAGCTCCTGAAGGAGATCAACAGGAACCACACCATCATGGTGGTCGAGCACGACATGACCTTCGTGCGCGAGCTCGGCGTCAAGGTGACCTGTCTGCATGAGGGCTCGGTGCTCGCCGAGGGCTCGATCGACCAGGTGTCGTCGAATGAGCGGGTGGTCGAAGTGTATCTGGGGCGCTAGGGCGATGCTGAAGGTCGACAATATCAATCTCTATTACGGCGCGGCACAGGCGCTGCGCGGCGTGTCGCTGACTGCCGAGCCGGGCAAGGTAACCTGCGTGCTCGGCCGCAACGGCGTCGGCAAGACCTCGCTGCTGCGCGCCATGGTCGGCCAGTATCCGATCGCCTCCGGCGCGATCAATTTCGACGGCAAGGATATCACCGCGCTGAAACCCTATGAGCGGGCGCGGCGCGGCATCGGCTTCGTGCCGCAGGGCCGCGAGATCTTCCCGCTGCTGACGGTGGAAGAGAATTTGAAGACCGGCTTCGGTCCGCTGAAGCGCGAGGACCGCAACATCCCCAATGACGTGTTCTCGCTGTTTCCGGTGCTGGAGACCATGCTGGGCCGCCGCGGCGGTGATCTCTCCGGCGGCCAGCAGCAGCAGCTTGCGATCGGCCGCGCGCTGGTGATGCGGCCGAAGCTCCTGCTGCTCGACGAGCCGACCGAGGGCATCCAGCCCTCGATCATCAAGGATATCGGCCGCGCCATTTCCTATCTGCGCAACCTCGGCAACATCGCCATCGTGCTGGTCGAACAATATCTCGACTTTGCCTGCGAACTCGGCGACAGTTTTGCCGTGATGGACCGGGGTGCGGTGAAATATGCCTGCGACCGCGCGAACCTCGATCCCGCCGAGATCAGCCGCCAGATGGCGCTGTAAACAGGAAGTGACGCCGCCTCTCGCGGCGTGCGCAAGGGAGCGTTGGGGGAATGCGGACCGGGATCGCAGGCGCGGCGGCGGCGACGTTTGCGGCGAACCGCGCCCAGGGTGCTGTCAGGTTCGAGGTGCATCGCAAAGACGGCGCCACCCGCCGCGGCGACCTGCATGAGTCGGGCTCTTTGCGTGTCCGCTTCCCGTCACCGGAGGACGACGGGCTCTCGGCGATGTTCGTCAACACCGCCGGCGGAATTGCCGGGGGTGACCGCTTCGAGGTCGCAATCACGGCCGGTGAGGGCGCCCGCCTGACGCTGACCACGGCGGCCGCTGAGAAGGTCTATCGCGCCCCTGGCGCCGCCGCGAGGCTTGATATCTCGCTGAACGTTGCCGCGGGCGCGCATCTCTCCTGGCTGCCGCAGGAAACCATCCTGTTCGACCGCGCGCGCATCCACCGCACTTTCGACATCGACCTTGCCGAGGGCGCCTCACTGCTGCTCTGCGAAATCGTGGTGTTCGGCCGCGCGGCGATGGGCGAGACCATGCGCCATGGCGAGTTCGTCGACCGCTGGCGGATGCGCCGCGCCGGCCGGCTGGTGTTTGCCGAAACGATCAGGCTCGACGGCGACATCGGCGAGAAGCTGGCGCGGCCCGCGATGGCCAATGACGGCTGCGCGATCGGCACGGCACTGATCGTTCCGGGCAACGAAGCCTTGGTCGAGCGCATCCGCGAGGCGTCGGAAAGCTTCGGCGGCGAGGTCGGCATCTCCGCCTGGAATGGCTTTGCAATGGCGCGCTTCTGTGCCCAAGATGCGGCCCGGCTGCGCGCCGACATGATGGCGGTGCTCGGCCGCGCCTCCATCGTCCCGCTGCCAAGACTCTGGCTTAACTAAAGGCCTGTGGCTCAACTAGGCATGATCCGGAAAAGTGGATACCGGTTTTCCGATAAGTTCATGCCCAACTTAAACGTTTCAGAACGATCAGAGTGCTCGCATGAATTTGTCTCCCCGCGAAAAGGACAAGCTCTTGGTTTCGATGGCCGCCATGGTGGCGCGCCGCCGGCTCGAGCGTGGCGTCAAGCTGAACCATCCCGAGGCCATTGCGCTGATCACCGACTTCATCGTCGAGGGCGCGCGCGATGGCCGCACGGTCGCCGAGCTGATGCAGGCCGGCGCCAAGGTCCTGACCCGCGCGCAGGTGATGGATGGCATCCCGGAGATGATCCACGATATCCAGGTCGAGGCGACATTCCCCGACGGCACCAAGCTCGTCACCGTCCACGAGCCGATCCGATAGGAGCGCGACATGATCCCCGGCGAACTCTTCATCAAGGACGGCGAGATCGAGCTCAATGCCGGCCGCAAGACCGTGACGCTGTTGGTCGCCAACACCGGCGACCGGCCGATCCAGGTCGGCTCGCACTACCATTTCTTCGAGACCAACCCGGCGTTGAAATTCGACCGCAAGAAAGCCCGCGGCATGCGCCTCGACATCGCCGCCGGCACCGCCGTCCGCTTCGAACCCGGCCAGACCCGCGACGTCCAGCTGGTGGCACTCGCCGGCAAGCGCGTGATCTACGGCTTCCGCGCCGAGGTGAAAGGGAAGCTGTGACGGATCGTGAGGTGAGCACTACGGAAGGGCTCCCTCCCCCCTTGCGGGGGAGGGTTAGGGAGAGGGGTGCCGCTTGCTCCGCTGCAGGACGTGACACGGCAACCCACGCAGAGTCGATTGAAAGAGATTGCACCATCTCTTCAATCGGAGCCCGGGG
>NZ_VKHP01000323.1 GCF_010811875.1 Bradyrhizobium uaiense | reverse complement strand
CTCGATGGCCGCCGGTACCAGGGCGTTATCCTGGGCGGTCGGCGGGGCGGGCTCCGCGGGCTTGATCTCGACCGGCTTCACCTCGACCGGCTCAACCGACTTGGCTGCCTCCGGCGGCTTGGGCGCCTCCGGCTCGCTGGCCGCTTCCTTTGGCGGCGCGACCCGGCGCGGCGCCAGCATCGCCTCCTCGAACGGCGAGGGCTCGATGGCATGGCCCTTGTCGGACGGCAGCGCCGCGACCGGCGTCTGCCACTGGAAGGCGTCGAGGCGGCCGCTGACCGGCGACACGGGACGCCAGCGGTCCGAGACATAGCCGTCGGCGGTCCACACCGGATCGTGCAGCGCGCGCACCGCGCGCAAGGTCCAGGCCCGCGCCCGGCCGCTGTCGCCATGCTCGGTGCGCTCGATCTCCGCCATCAACAGCGCGACGCGCTGCGTCGGCGCCGCAATGAACGGCTCCAGCGCCGCACGCGCCTTGGCGAACTCTGCCGCGTCGATCGCGGCGCGCGCGATCGCCAGCGCGCCTTCGATATGGCCCGGCGTTTTTGCCGCCAGCGTCTCGACGCGCACCAGGCGCTGGCGCGCGGAATCGCCGAGCCGCACATGCGAGTAAGCATCCGCAAGATCGGGATGCGGCTGCGCCAGCCACGCGGTCTCGACGATGCGCATCGCGCGACGCACCTGGTGCGCTTCGCTTTCGAATTTGGCGGCGAGCACGGCAGCCGGGATCAGCGTCGGCGCCAGCTTGAGCGCCTCCATCGCGCTGGAGCGCGACAGGTCGCGATCGATGGTCTCGAACTCCAGCGCACGCGCCGTCAGCAGCACGCCGCGTTGTCGCCGATAGGTCGCCTTGTCGATCAGTCCGGCGGTCTGGTTGTTGTCGATGATCGACAACGCACCGGCCCAATCGCCCTTGGCGCAGCAGAAGCCGAGCACCGCATGCGAGGCCCATGACGACGACGGCGACATTTTCAGCGCTTCCTCGGCGATCATCACCGCCGCCACCGGATCGTCGGCACGCTGCGCCTCGATGAACAGGCCGCGCAGGCCGAGCAGCCGCGTGTCGGCGCGCTCTGCCATGGCGCGGAAGGCACGCTGCGCGCCGTCGCGATCGCCGTCGAGCTGCGCCGATTGCGCGTGCAGCAGCAGCGCCAGCGGATCGCCTCCGGCGTGGCGCCGCGCCACTTCGGCATGCGCGCGGGCGCCTGCGGAATCGCCGTGCCCGATCGCAAGCAGGCCTTGCGTGATGGCGTGACGGCCGCGCGCATGGCGCCGCTCGCGCCTGCCGCGGCGGATGTGGCCCGGGATCTTCCACAACCCGCGCAGGATCACGCCCGCGACCATCGCAATGACGATGACGAGTCCGAGCAGGTACATCGGCTGCTTCGACGTCAGCCGCAAGCCGCCCCAATTCAGCACGAGATCGCCGGGCTGATCGGCCAACCAGGCCGCACCCGCTGCAGCGAGCGCGATCAGCAGCAGGAACAGAATGATCCGGATCATCAAGAACCTATTGCAAGAGTCTATTGATTGACCGTGGCGAGCGCCGCCATGGCGTTGTCGGCAAATTTACGCGACGCGTCGAGCGCGGCGCGGCGCGCGTCCACCTTGGCGAGCCAGGCTTGCGCGGCGGTGCGATCCGCCGGCGGCAGCGACTTCAGTTCGCGCTCGGTCAATGCGAGATCATTATGCACGGCGGCCGATGTCACGCGCGCGACGATGCTGCTGCGATCGGTCCCGGTGCCATCGGACCGCTCGATGCGGATCAGCTTGGAGGCACCGGCCTGCAGACGATCGACCAGCCCGGCGCTGGCCGCCGCGGCTTCCGGCGGCGGCGCGAGTTGCGGTACGATCTCGATCAACTCGCGGCACAGTGCGTTCGGGCTCGGTACGCCTGACGTCGCAAACGTCTCCAGCGGCTTCAACACCGCGGCATCGTCCGAGAGCGCCTTCGCGGCCTCGAGCGCGGTGGCATAGGGATCGCCATGACGAACCGCGCCATCGAGCAGCGATGCCGCAACGACGCGGCGCAACGGCACATCGTCCGCCTTCGCCTCGGCCTTGGTGTCGGCGATCTTGCTGTCCTGCCTGGCGATCGCGGCGCCCTGCGCCTTCACCGCACCCTCGACCTTGTCGATGCGCGCGGTGATGCCGGAGATGTCGGGCGCAGCCGCGCCATCGCGCGGCGCGGCCTTCGCGTCATTGACGGCAGCGGCAAGCTTGTCCGATTGCGCCCGTGTTGCTGCGAGCTCGGTGCGGAGCGCAGCGATCGATTTGTCGAGCGCCTCCAGCCGCGCCGTTGCCGCGGGATCGGCGGCCGCCGCGACCGGCTTGGCGACTTTCGACTCCAGCGCGCCGACACGCGTACCGAGTTCGTCGACAGCGGCGGCATTGGGCTGCGGCGCGGACGCCGGCTGCACCGCAGGCCAGCCAAGCACCCAGCCGACCCCGATCACCAGCGCCGCGGCGACCGCGCCCGATACCGGCGCCACCACCCAGGGCGACACCGGTCGTGCGGGCGCGGATTCCGGCGCCATGGCGGCGGTCTCGGGCTGCGGCTCCTTCTGGGGTGCAGGGTCGCCTTGGGGCTCCGCCTCGGGCGTGGCCGCGTCCGCAGACACCGTCCCGGCTTCCTTGCCGGTATCCTTGACGGCTTCCTCGGTCGTCCCGGCCGTTGGCGGCTCGCTGGATATCTCGGTCGCCTGAAGATCGATGGTCGGCGGCGCGCGCTTGGGCCGGGAATCCGGCGAAGGTCCTGGGTCGTCGGGCCTTTCTTCAGCCATCGCGAGGGTCCTCAAAACTACTGGCCGCATACTCTACCAGAATCGGCCCGAGTTCTTAGAGCACGATCCGAAAATCCGAGCATTGCCTAACATCATGGTCAGACGAAAGAATTAATTCCGGTCACGGCCCCAGGGTGCGGTCGAGCGCCTCCAGCAGGGCATTTTCGTCCGGGCGCGCCGCCGCCACCACCTTGGTCGCGCCGGCGTCATGAAGCACGGAGGCGACCGCCGGCGAGATGCAGCATTGCGGCAGAGCGAGCGCCGAAATCTCCAGGCCGTCGGCCCGCACCGCGTCCAGGAACGCCTGCGCACTGCGGCGGGAATAATGCAGCACCGCCGTGATCCGGTTGGCCATGAAGGCGTCGCTGACCTCCCTTGGAAGGGCGGCCACCGGCGCCATCCGGTAAGTGGTGTGGGTGACGACGGTCAGGCCGTTTTCGGTGAGTTCGCCGGCGAGATCGCGCGACAGGTCGGCGCCCGCGAGATAGAGCAGCGTCGCCGAGGCCTCCAGTTCGCCGGCCTTGACCCGCGCAAGCACGAGATCGCGCAAGCTTACCGCATTGCCTTTGGCCACCATCACCTTGTCGAAGCCTGCGGCGCGCGCGGCATCGGCGGTGTGCGTGCCGACCGCGAACAGCGGCAGCCGCACCAGTCGGCTGGCGCCGAGATCGAGCGCGCGGAGGGCATTGGCGCTGGTCAGGACGACCGCGTCATAATCCGCATCGTCGTCATGGAACGGCAACGGCTCGAAGCGGAGCACGGGTGCTGCGAGGGCGTCAAAGCCGCGTTGGCGCAGCGTCGCGAGCGTCGCGTCATTGTCCGGATGCGGTCGTGTGACAAGGATGGTCACGGGTCAGGCCTCCAGCCCTATCAATTGGACCCTGGAAATCGGGCCTTGCCGACCGATTGCACTTTAAGACCTCGCAATGCTACCCCGGAGGGCACATTTTGATGAGCATGATCTTGCCGGAAACCGGTTTCGGCCTGTCCGGATCATGCTGGTAGCACAAGGGCCGAAATTGGAACACGAACCACCGATGCTGGTGTTGGGGATCGAGACCACCTGCGATGAAACCGCAGCAGCCGTGGTCGAACGCCGGGCTGACGGGCAGGCAAGGATCCTCTCCAACGTCGTGCGCTCGCAGACCGACGAGCACGCCCGCTTTGGCGGCGTGGTGCCGGAGATCGCGGCGCGCGCCCATGTCGACCTGCTCGACGGGATCGTCGCCGCCGCCATGAAGGAGGCCGGTATCGGCTACCAGCAATTGTCGGCGGTCGCGGCGGCCGCCGGACCCGGCCTGATCGGTGGTGTGATCGTCGGTCTCACCACCGCGAAGGCAATCGCGATGGTGCACGATACGCCGCTGATCGCGGTGAACCATCTCGAGGCGCACGCGCTGACGCCGCGGCTGACCTGCGCGCTGGCGTTTCCCTATTGCCTGTTCCTGGCCTCGGGCGGCCACACCCAGATCGTCGCCGTGGTCGGCGTCGGCGAATATGTACGGCTGGGCACCACGGTCGACGACGCGATGGGCGAGGCGTTCGACAAGGTGGCGAAGATGCTGTCGCTGCCCTATCCCGGCGGACCGGAGGTCGAGCGCGCGGCGGCCGGCGGCGACCCGACGCGGTTTGCGTTTCCGCGCCCGATGCTCGGCCGCCCCGATGCGAACTTCTCGCTGTCGGGACTGAAGACCGCGGTGCGCAACGAGGCGAGCCGGCTGGAGCCGCTCGAGCCGCAGGACATCAGCGATCTCTGCGCAAGCTTCCAGGCCGCGGTGCTGGAAGCGACGGCGGATCGGCTGACCGTCGGCTTGAGGTTGTTCGAGGAGCGATTCGGCACGCCGCGGGCGCTGGTCGCGGCCGGCGGCGTTGCCGCCAACCATGCCATCCGCAGCGCGCTGCAGGATGTCGCGGCGAAGGCGCAGACCACGCTGATCATCCCGCCGCCGGCGCTCTGCACCGACAATGGCGCGATGATCGCCTGGGCCGGCGCCGAGCGAATGGCGCTTGGCCTCACCGACACGATGGAAGCGCCGCCGCGCGCGCGCTGGCTGCTCGACGCCAACGCCAAGGCGCCGGCCGGCCACGCCAACAGCCGCGCCGGATATTGAGTCGTGTTTGACGACGTGCGCCGCAGATACCGTTTCACCTCGCCCCGCTTGCGGGGAGAGGTCGGATTGCGCAGCAATCCGGGTGAGGGGGTACAGGTCTCAACACTCTTCTCGCTCGCGGATAGAGCCCCTCACCCCAACCCTCTCCCCGCAAGAGCGGGGAGAGGGAGCGAAAGCAGGCCCGCCTGATGCCGGCGCACATGTCAGTCAGCGTGATCGGTGCCGGCGCCTGGGGCACGGCATTGGCCGAGGTCGCGGCGCGCGCCGGCCGCACGGTGACGCTGTATGCGCGCAATGCCGAACATGCCGCGCAGATCCAGGCGACGCGGGTCAATCCGCGGCTGGCCGGTGTCCAGCTTCATTCCGGCATCGCGGTCACGTCTGATATCGCAGCGGCTGCGCGCGCGGACATCATCCTCGCGGTGACGCCGGCACAGCATCTGCGCGCGGCGGTCGGGCACCTTGCGCCGCACCTTGCACCCGAGACGCCCGTCATCGCCTGCGCCAAGGGTATCGAGCACGGCACGCACAAATTCATGACCGAGGTGATCGCGGAAGCCGCACCGCGCGCCGTGCCGGCGATCCTGTCGGGACCGAGCTTCGCCGACGACGTCGCGCGCGGATTGCCGACCGCGGTGACGCTGGCCGCAAAGGACGAAGCGCTCGCACGCGCGCTCGTGCAGGCACTCGGCTCGGCGACCTTCCGGCCCTATCACACGTCAGACGTGCGTGGCGTCGAGATCGGCGGCGCGGCCAAGAACGTGCTGGCGATCGCCGCCGGCATCGTCGTCGGCAGGAATCTCGGCGCCTCCGCGCTCGCTGCGCTGACCACGCGCGGCTTCAGCGAGCTTGCACGGTTGGGCCGTGCCTGTGGTGCACGCACCGAAACGCTTTCCGGCCTGTCGGGGCTGGGCGATCTGCTGCTGAGCTGCTCGACCGCGCAATCGCGCAATTTCGCGCTCGGCCTCGCGCTCGGGCGCGGCGAAGCCGCACCGGTCGGCAAGCTCGCCGAGGGCGCGTTCACCGCGCCGGTGCTGTGCGAGCTCGCCGCCGCGCAAAAGGTCGATATGCCGGTGTCGAACGCGGTTGCCGCGATCCTGAGCGACCGGCTGACGATCGATGCGGCGATCGAAGGCCTGCTGACGCGGCCATTCAAGGCCGAGTAACACGCGTCACGCGCCGACGAAGTCCGCGAGATCGCTCAATCCTGGTCCCACGCCGTCGGGCACGACGCCAAGCTCCTCGACAGTCGCATGGGCGCGATTGACCCAGAAGGTTGGATAGCCGAACCACTTCGCCCCGGCGACATCCCAACCCGCGAACGCAGCAAAGACGATCTCCTCTCTGCGTAGCCCGAACGCATCGAGACCCATCTGATAGGCGCGGGCGTCGGGCTTGAAGGCCTGAACCTTGTCGGTCGAGAGGTGAGCCTCGAACAGTCCCTCCAGCCCGGAATTCTTGACCACAGCTTCGAGCATCGGTGCGGTGAGATTCGAAAGGAATGCCATGCGCACGCCGGCCTCGCGGAGCCGCCTGAGTGCAGGCAGGACATCGGGCCACGCCTTGAGCTCCAGATAGGTCTGCATCAGGCGGTCGCGCTGCTCCGATGACAGCTCGATCTTCATTACCTTGGCCGCGAAGACCAGCGCGTCCTCGGTGACGCGCCAGAAGTCGGAGTAGCGGCCGCCGAGGGTCCTGAGCCAGCCGTACTCGAACTGCCGCGTGCGCCAGGTGGCGCTCAGCTCGGCACCCTTGCCCGGAAACATCTCCTCCACGCGCGCGAACACCGGACGTGGATCGATGATCGGAAAGCCGTCGAAGGCGACCGCCTTGAATGACTGATGATCTGCGGTACGCGCCCGGTGCGGCAACACTGCCGCCGCAGTGACCGACGCTGCGGTCAGGGCGGTGAAAGTCCGACGGTTCAGAAGCATGTGATCTCCTGCAAGACGAGGCGCCACTCGATCACAGGAAAAGCGTCCCGGGACAATTGCCAGATTCCGGCAGAGATCATTCCAGATTTCAGAACAATCGACGCCTGCCGAGGCGACCATTCAAGGGCGCAGTACCGAGCACCACCGGCGCGCGAGGCGGAGCTTCACGATCCGCGCGTGCCGTACTAGCGTGGCCGGTGAACCGTCGGATCCCGGTCGAACAATCGAAAAACGGATCCCAAGGAAAAAACTTATGCGTCAATCGCATCGCGTCCTCCTTTCGATCAGCCTCCCTTCAATCAGTCTTGTAGCCGCCCTCGCCGCCTCGTTCACCACAGCCCACGCCCAAATCGCCGCCTCCTACGACGACCTCGCCAGGATCGAGGCGGCTGCCAACGCCGACAACGGCAAGCGGGTCGCGCCGCTCAAATCGATCGGCAATCCAACCACTGACGTCTCTCCCGAGATGCAGGCAATGATCGGCACGCCCTATCCGCCGCATTTCAACGCCGACCCGAAAACCCCTGCGGAATGGAAGGAGCTGATCGATCGCCGCGCCAAGCAGGCCATCGCAGGTATTCCGGCGATGAAGGCGAAGCTCGGCGTCAAGGTCGAGGAAACAAAAATCGCCGGCGTGCACTGCTACATCGTGACGCCGAACAAGATCACCCTCGAGAACCGTCGGCGCCTGCTGATCCATGTGCACGGCGGCGGCTACGTGTTCGGCCCCGGCGAGGCGGCATTGCCGGAAGCCATCATGATGGCCGGCTTCGGCGGCTTCAAGGTCATCTCGGTCGACTACCGGATGCCGCCGGACTTCCCGTATCCGGCCGCGATGGACGATGCGATGGCGGTCTGGAAGGAGGTCCTGAAGTCGCACGAGCGCCACCGGCTGGCGATCTTCGGCACCTCCACCGGCGGCGCAATGACGCTCGCAATGGTGTTGCGGGCCAGGGACGAGAAGCTGCCACTGCCGGCTGCCATCGCGCCGGGCACGCCATGGGCCGACATCGACAAGATCGGCGACAGCTACGCGAGCAACGAGTGGGTCGACAATGTGCTGGTGACCTGGGACGGATGGCTCGGCCGCGCGGCCAGGCTTTACGCAAACGGGACCAGCCTCAAGAACCCCTACATCTCGCCGATCTATGGTGACTTCAAGGGCTTTCCGCCGACCATCCTGACATCGGGCACGCGCGACCTGTTCCTCAGCAACACGGTTCGCACGCATCGCAAATTGCGGCGCGCCGGCGTGATCGCCGATCTCAATGTCTATGAGGGACAGTCGCACGCCCAGTACCAGATGAACGTCGATGCGCCCGAGACGAAAGAGGCGTTCACCGACATCGCCAAATTCTTCGATCGATATCTGAAGCAGTGAGCGTTGCGATCAGGGAGGGATGCCCGCGCTTGTCGCGGGCATCCGGCTGCCTGTAGATTGCCGCGCAATCGACGTTCAGGAACGGGGTGAGTCGCGATGAATTACTGGCTGGTGAAATCCGAACCGTCGGTCTGGTCGTGGGACCAGCAGGTCGCCAAGGGCGCGAAGGGCGAAGCCTGGACCGGCGTGCGCAACTTCACGGCGCGGCAGAATCTCGTCAACATGAAGAAGGGCGACAAGGCGTTCTTCTATCATTCCAACGAGGGCAAGGAGATCGTCGGCATCGCCGAGATCGTCAAGGAAGCCTATCCCGATCCGACCGACAAGACCGGCAAGTTCGTCTGCGTCGACATCAAGGCCGACAAGCCGCTGAAGACGCCGGTGACGATGGCCGCGATCAAGGCCGACAAGAAGCTCGCCGACATGGCGCTGGTGAAATATTCGCGGCTCTCGGTGCAGCCGGTCACCCCTGAGGAATGGAAATACGTCTGCAAGATGGGCGGGCTGTAGCGTTCCGACCAACTCTGCCGTCGTCCCGGCGAAGGCCGGGACCCATAACCACAGGTGAGCATTGTTTGAGCGCGCTGTGGCCGCAGCTCGTCTCAGCAATCGAGATTTGGGGTAATGGGTCCCGGCCTTCGCCGGGACGACGATAGAGGATGCGGCGGAGCCTACGCCCCGGCCGCCATCACCACCTGCGCCAGCAATTGCTCGCGCTTGGACTGGGTGCGATAGCCGCCCATCGTCGCGGCGAAGCGTTCGAGGATGCCGTCCTCGAAGGCGGTGACGATGGTGTCGTGGACGTAGCTCTTGCGGCAGATCGCCGGCGTGTTCGACAGCTGGTCGGCAGCAGCGCGGATCGCATCCAGCACCTGGCGCTTGCGGCCGCGCTCGCTGGCGGCCGGCGTGATCCGCGACAGCGATTCCACGACGACGGCCGACGCCATCAGGGTGCGGAAGTCCTTCAGCGAGATCTTGATGCCGGCGAGCTCGCGCAGGAACGCATTCACCGCGGTGGTCGAGGCGGCGCGCACGACACCGGACCGGTCGTAGTACTGGAACATGCGTTTGCCCGGGACGTCGCGCAGAATGCCGATCGCGCGCACCAGCTTGGCCGCGTCGCATTCCTTGCGCACGGCCTTGCCGCCCTTGGCCTTGAAGGTCAGCACCAGGGAATCGTCTTCCAGCGTGACGTTGGATTTCAACAGCGTGGTGGCGCCG
>NZ_VKHP01000322.1 GCF_010811875.1 Bradyrhizobium uaiense | reverse complement strand
GCTGCCGACAGTGACAACCGCGCCGTCGTCGACGGGCATTTCGCGCGAGACCACCTTCTGCACCTCGTTGACGAAGGCGGCAGCAATCGTGATTGCGTCGATGCCCTTATATGGCGCCGCACCGTGCGCCATCTTGCCGGTCACGGTAATTTTGAACCCGTCGGCGGACTTTGTTACGGCGCCCTCGTGCGCACCGAACATCCCTGCGGAAATGTCGGGACTGATATGAAAACCGACTGCACCGTCGAAACCGTCTAACAGCTTCTCCTCTTGCACCGTGCGCCCGCCCATCGGCTCAGCCTCCTCGGCCGGCTGAAAGAACACGCGCAGCGTTCCGGCGAAATTGTCTCGCATCCGGTGGACGGCGAGCGCGGTCCCAAGCGCGATCGCACTGTGCATGTCATGACCGCAGGCGTGCATGACCCCATCCATCCGGGAACGATAAGGCAGATCCTCGCGGGCCTCTTGAATCGGCAGCGCGTCAATGTCACCACGCACCGCGATTGATCGCCTCGGGCCGGACGCGACGCCCTCAATGTCGACATAAAGGCCGGTGTTGTGGAAGACCTTGGCATCTTTGATGCCGAATTGCGCCAGTATGTTGCGGATCCGCTCTTGAGTCCTCCATTCGGCATTGGAGAGTTCAGGCTCTCGATGCATGGCGTGGCGCAGCGCGATCACCGCCTCGCGCTCCACATCCGAAAGACCGCTGTTGTTGCTATTAGTCATCGGCTGAATCCTAATCCGCGCCGGTCGATCTGGCGCTATCGCACAAGTAAGTAACTTAGCTCCTCATCAAGATCGAAATCTGCGGTCATTTGCCCCTCGTGCGCATAATTTCCTTAACCTTCGTGCGTTGGCGCAGGACCTCCTCGTGGAATCGGGCTGCAGGATGGTCCCGTGCTCCTGAGAGGCCCGTATCAGCCGCCCCATTCTGCCAAGGGATCCCAATTTTACCCACGTCTCCCTACGGGAAGCCTTTCGGCAAGGTGCCACCTCGCTTTAACCAGTCCTGAGTTTGCCCCGGCTGTTAGCGACGGGACCAAGCGAGGAGCTCTCGGCATAGCGCAGCGCCAGATCCCGGCGCGGATGGCGGGTGAACGAACTCGGGCAGCATCCGAGCCGCGAGTGTGGCCCCGCATCGTTGTAATTGGTTCGCCAGTATCCAGACGCTGCGCGGGCCTGGGCCAGCGATGTGAACAGCGTCTCGTTCAACAATTCATCCCGCCGCCGGCCGCTGATGGGGAAGACGGCCCTCTCCTCGGAGCTGGCGATACACTGGCGATGTACGAACCCGCTAACAGGAGCAACAACGACGTCTGCGGGACCGCCCCTGACAACACTATTGCAGCGCACCACAGAGCAACCGGTGGCCAATGACCACCGACCGTCCCAGGGGCGCGAGGGAGTGGATTCCAGAGGCGCGTCTCGACGATAGTATTCGCAGAACTGTTTTATTCCTCGCTGGCGTACGACCATAAGTCGCCGAGGTCTCGCACTTACTGCTGTAGACTCCAGGAGTTCCAAAGTGCGTTGTTGATCTCCACGTTGCTCCTTCCAGAGGCATCCTTCTTTGACCACCACGCCGGGTCAATACTGATTGTCTTAGCCCTATTTTCTGGATACGTCGGCAGCAGCTTGGCCCGATCCGCGGGGATCAGATCGAAGGCCTTCTTGTTCAAGGGGCCGATGATGAACAATTTTGCGAGTGCCGCCTGACTCTCGGGTCGAGAGGCGAATTCGATGAATTTCTGGGCATTGTTGACGTTCTTTGCGCCTTTCAAGATCGCCCAGTAGGTGTAGCCAGTCAAAGCCTGGTCCCAGGCATAATCGACGGGCGCACCCTGCTCCTTTGCCAGCTGAATGCGTCCGTGGGGCCCAGAGCCAATCACCGCCTCGCCGGAAATGTACGCTTCTGGTGACATGGCTGCGGTCGTCGCCCATTTTACGACGCTCGGTTTGATGCGCGACAGAGCCGCATATGCGCGCTTGAAGTCAAGCGGGTAGAGCCGTTCCGGAGGAACTCCGTCAGCGAGAAGTGCAGCCTCGATCGGGGGAACACTTGCACTGGGCGCGCTGAGAATTCGCGGCCCGGGGAATTTGTTGACGTCCCATACGTCGGCCCAGCTCTTTGGTCCGTTGGCTTGCGTGTACTTCTTAGCGTTGAAGGCAATGACAACTGCGTACACGGCCATTCCGACCCCGAAAGGTTGAACAGCATCTTGTGGAAAATCTGCAAAGACCGATCGATCCATCGCGCTGTAGTCGAGCTGCTGCAGCATGCCATCGCTTGATAGTACCAGGAAATCTCCCGGCGCTGCATCCACCACATCCCACTCCGGACTTCGAGAATCGACCATCGCGCGCATCTTCGGCAATGCAGGTCCAACCGCTTCGATGACCTTAATTCCAGTCGCCTTTTCGAACGGCTTGAAAATGGCCTGCCGCAGCGCGTCTAGGTACGCGCCCCCCCCATGAAGCGACGACTACTTGGCCGTTGTCTTCGGCCGCGGCTGGCGCAACAGGTCCAAGGGCTGCCGTAATAGCAGCACAGAGAGCGAAGAAAGTGCGCTTGAAATTCACGTGGCTTCTCCTCCCAAGAGTCCTGAAGCGAATGTTTGGCTTTGGCGCAGCTGATGGATGCTCTCAGCCGGGCCACAGAAATCTAAGAGCGTGTCGACGCACAAAGTGTGCGTATCCTGCAGTAGACCGGGGAAATTACGCAACGTGAGGGGCGCATGCGACCAATTTCAGCAGCCAAGCCATTTCGCTTGCTTGCCGCTCTCGCCGTCGCAGGTCCGCCGCTTCGGCGTGCGCAGCGGCAACGCCATCGAAGGCCATATTCGCAGTCCGAAAGAAGGCGGGCGCTACCCGCGCTGCTCAAAGGCACACGCTGAATTTCGAGCACTTGGGAAAAGGCCACACACAAGATCAATTTCGACAACCTCACTCGTCCCCGCCATCATTCGCAAAGAGGCGGTCACTTTCCCGACCCGTGTAACTCAGCTCTTCGGCCCTTACGGAGAGGAGGCATGATAAAGCGCTTAGGGCTGAAGCATCATTATCAATAATAAGCGTCACCGTGCGGCATCGCAGGCAGGCCGCACGCATCGGCTGCGTATCGAAGGTCGGGCAAAAACTCGCGACCTCATAAGCGGTCTTGGTTCACGAGCACGGGTGGAGATTCACGCTGCGGAGTTCGACGTATCGTCTAATCGGCCGGGAAACCTAACTGTTTTGCAAGGCCCGCGGCGATGGCGCGAGCGCAGCTGAGGATACGACCAGATCGGCGACCGCCGTGTGCGACAGCTCATACTCGGTGTCCCCTTGTCATGTGGCTCAATATCCTCGTCGCCATGAGGTTGTTAATTCCGCCCGGCTATCACGCAACACATACGGCTGCGCATGTCCGTACGAGATCGGGGAGAGCGTCCTTAATGCGCCCCAATGCGGCGGTAGCAATCTCTGCCGCTACCAGCCGTTGAGATCGAGTGGTAGTAGCGCGATCCGGCCTCCTTGGTTGCCTCTCTAATAAACAAGCATCGCGCGACCGGGACGGTTGCCGCGCGGCAACCGTGATAGATGCTAAGCTTCACCAGGACGAGTAGTGATAGTGGAGCCCGTGACGCACAGAGGACGTAGTCCCGAGGTGAAGCCAGACGTCGGGCGCGATCCTGTGGGGACCGCGCCGACGGGCAATTGTGGCTGGCTTGGTGTTCTTCCGGAACCACCCGCTGGCCTGATTGACAGGTCACCGACCGCAAACAGGCTCTACAGTCAACGGCCACATCAGCACCTCGACTGCCTTCCGGATTGAGAGGGATCGCTGCCTAAAACATTCACCCCTCGCCGATCCGCAACGATCCTGTGCGCTCACAGATCGCCAAGATCTCGCTTACTGCTGCAGACTCCATGCATTCCAAAGCGCGTTGTTGATTTCCAGGTTGCTCTTTCCAGAGGGATCCTTCCTTGACCACCACGCCGGATTGGCCGTGACCGTTTTAGCCCTGTTTTCTGGATAGGTCGGTAGCAACTTGGCTCGATCCGCTGGGATCAGATCAAAGGCCTTCTTGTTCAAGGGACCCACGATGAACAATTTTGCAAGTGCCGCCTGACTCTCGGGTCGAGAGGCGAATTCGATGAACTTTTGGGCATTGCCGGCGTTCCTTGCGCCTTTCAAGATCGCCCAGTATGTGTGGTCAGTCAAAGCTTGGTTCCAGACATAATCGACAGGCGCACCCTGCTCCTTTGCCAGCTGAATGCGTCCATGGGGCCCAGAGCCAATCACCGCCTCGCCCGAAATGAGCGCTTCTGGCTCCATGGCTGAAGTTGTCGCCCACTTTGCGACGCTCGGCTTGATACGCGACAGCGCCGCATACGCGCGCTTGAAGTCAAGCGGGTAGAGCTGTTCCGGAGGAACGCCGTCAGCCAGAAGCGCGATCTCGATCGGAGGGACAACTCCGTTCCCCGCATCGAGAACGCGCGGCCCGGGGAACTTCTTGACGTCCCATACGTCTGCCCAGCTCTTCGGTCCGTCGGCTTGCGTATATTTCTTCGTGTTAAAGGCAATGACCTTCGAGTACGCGACCGTTCCCACCCCGAAAGGTTGAACAGCATCTTGTGGAAAATCTGCAAAGACCGATCGATCCATCGCGCTGTAGTCGAGTTGCTGCAGCATGCCTTCGCCTGACAGTTGCAGGAAGTCTCCCGGCGCCGCATCCACCACATCCCACTCCGGACTTCCGGAAACGACCATTGCGCGCATCTTCGGCAATGCGGGTCCAACCGCTTCGATGACCTTAATTCCAGTCGCCTTTTCGAACGGCTTGAACATGGACTGCCGCAGCGCGTCTAGGTACGCGCCGCCCCATGAAGCGACGACCACTTGGCCGTTTTCTTCGGCCGCAGCCGGCGCAATAGGTCCAAAAGCTGCCGAAATGGCAGCGCAGAGAGCGAAGAAAGTGCGCTTGAGATTCATGTGGTTCTCCTCCCAACAGTCGTTGAAGTAAGTGTTTGACTTTGGCGCAACTGATGGACGCTCTTGATGTCAAGCCAGACTGCAAAACTCTAAAAGTGTGTCAACGCACAAAGACTGCATACCGTGGAGAAGGTTGAGGAAATACTGCAAAGTGACTCGCGCATACTACCTATTTCGACGCCAACCGTAGGCTAGCCACAAGAGACATTGCCGAAGCAAAGTGAGCGTTGAGGCGGCGGTGCAGGCTCTGATCAAGTCGGCCAATGCTCGAGCCCCGGCACGTCATCTGCGCAGCGTGTCTTGCCGCCAAGAAACGATTCACAGGCGTGTGAAGCAAACGCTGAACCGACAGGTTGTCGCCGATGTCTCCGAAGAGCGGTTTCTCGGGCGCCTGCCGTTTGTATGTAGGACGAGCACATCTTCTCAATGAGTTCTGCGATCTGCGTATCGGCCCATCCCGACTGCGACAATGTCTGGGTTTTGGCCGCAGTCTTGTCGTCCGCGATGGTGATCGCTTTCGTGGTCGGCGAGTGCAGCGATCGTCTCACGGCCCCTTGCGTCTTCGGTCGGCCAGATGTCTCCCGACCTTCTGCTTGCCGCCCGAGGAGCGTCCTTCGGCAGGCATGATACCCGCCTCGATACGTTGCACATCTCAGTCCGCCACCACCGCTTTCTTCGATAGCTTTCATCCCTTAGTTCCCTCAGCAGTCTGCACGACCGGAAATCCCGGATCGTTTGATTTGGCGCCTCTCTGGGCCGGCCATTCCGCGGCGAATTTAAAACCGATCGTGATCAGGATGAGCATCACCGAGACGGCCGCGATGGCAGGATCAATTTCAAATCGAATTCCTTCCCACATCCTCACGGGAAGCGTCTTGGCGCTCGTTCCCGAGAGGAACAGCGCCAGAACCACGTCGTCAAATGAAGTGAGAAACGCGAGAAATGCAGCGGAAATGACGGCAGGACGCAGCATGGGTAGCGTGACGAACCAGAAGGCGCGCAGGGGACTCGCGCCCATTGTCAGGGCCGCGGCCTCTAGTGATTCATCCGTGCTTCTCAAGCCCGCCGAGACAGTCACTAGGACATATGGAAGCGCAATAATAATGTGAGCGAGCGCGAGTCCAACTTCGGTCCCGAACAAATTGAGGCGGACATAGACGCCATAGAGTGAGATCGCGAAGATTACGACCGGCACGATCATCGGCGAGATGAGAATTGCGGTAACAATTCCCTTGCCAGGAAACCGCCCGCGCACGATTGCATATGCAGCCGGAACGCCGATCACAATCACACCAGTGGTCGCTAGAATCGCGACTTTGAGGCTTGTAATTGCTGGGGTGATCCAGTCGTCACGTGAAAAAAAATTCTCGAACCAGCGAATAGAGTACGATTGTGGGGGGAAATGAAGATAGGCCTCACTTGAAAATGCAAGTGGAAAGAGCACAAGGAGCGGGAGCACAAGGCAAACAAGTACCCCCCAGGAGCAGCACTTTACGACCAAGTGGCGCGATCCCAGGCGGCCAGATTGCCCCTTTATGGCCAGTTGTGATGCGCGCAATGGAAAGAGCTTTGACAGGAAACGCTCGCGCCAGACAAGGAGGTGGATCGGTCCTCGTTGAAAGACATGGTGCACTAACCGTCCGAGGATTCCGGACGATGTTTCGATATTGAGTGTCCGCTCGTAGAGCACCGTAAGAATGCCGGTCGCTACAAGCAACAATACCGACATCGCAGCCGCCAATCCCCAGTTGTTCAGTTCGTTGACTTGTTTTTCAATGAGCATGATGTAGGTGATATCCGAGAGACCACCCAGCAGCGCGGGTATTACGAACATCCCAACCGAGGACATGAACACTAACAGAGCGCCAGCGAGCACTCCCGGGACACTCAAGGGCAGTACAATCCAGAAGAACGCAGAAATGGGCCGCGAGCCGAGACTTTCCGCAGCAGACAGCAGGCGCAAGTCGATTCGGCTCAGGGTGCTGTAAAGCGGCAGAACCATAAACGGCAGCATGATGTGCACCATGCCGACGTACACGCCCACGGTGTTGTAGACTAGCTTGAGCGGCTCATCAATGATTCCGATATCGACGAGCGCCGTGTTCACAATGCCGTTGCGGCCAAGTATTACAATCCAAGCAAAGCCACGCACGAGGATGCTTGTCCAGAGTGGTAGGAGGATTAGCAGTGTCATGGTCCGTCTTGTTCGGTCCGACACAATGCGCATCGCATATGCGATTGGGTAGCCCACGAGGACGCAAAGCACTGCGATGACGAATGCAAACCGAAAGGTTTGCGACAGGACGCGCAGCATGAACGGGTCGCTGAACAGCTCGAGATAATTGGCGATCGACCAACCCTGATCTCCGAAGCTGCGAGAGACGATCTGGACCAACGGATAGAGGTAGAACGGCAGCAGGAGGAGCGCTGCCGGAATTAGGAGGCCAACAAGGCCAATACGGTGGGTTGTGCGAGATAACATGGTTTTCTTGAGGTAAGTGAGATTCGTACGTTCGGTCGCGTGCGCCGTTCCGGTGGCGGCATCACTGCTCTGTCGCGTGAAGAATTAATCAGTCGTCGATTCAACGAAGATGTGGACGTCTTCCAAGTTCCAACCGATCGTCACTTGGCTACCGATACTGGCTTGCGGCACATGTCCCGGTTTGTTTTGTAACGTGACTTCAACGATCTCTTGATCGTTGAGGGCTACACGGTACCGGATAATATTTCCAGTGTAGGCAATCTCCGCGACACGTCCCTCAAAGCGTTCTTCCATCTCTGCAGCGCTATTGAGCATGATGCGCTCTGGCCGAAGCATCAGGCACGCCCGGCCTTTCGATCCGCGCGCCGATTCTGGAACACGGCAGCGCAATCCCCCAGCGGTGACTAGGCTCCATCCGTCTGGTCGTTGCGCTTCCTGAAGCTCGAGTTCGCCTTTTAGGAAGTTAGATGTTCCGAGAAAGTCGGCGACAAAGTTCGATTTCGGACGCTCATAAAGCTCGCTCGGAGAACCGGATTGCACAACCCGTCCGTCCTGCATGATGATCACGCGATCCGACATCACGAGAGCCTCGGTCTGGTCATGTGTAACATTGATGACTGTGACTCCCAGGTTGCGATGGAGTTCGCGAATTTCGAACTGCATATTCTCCCGCAACTTCTTGTCCAATGCGCTCAGCGGCTCATCGAGGAGCAGGACGGGAGGATCGAAGACCAGAGCTCGAGCAAGGGCGACCCGCTGCTGCTGGCCGCCAGAGAGCTGCCCCGGCAATCGCTGCGCAACGTTGGGTAACCGCACTAGGTCGAGCACATCCTCTACCTTTTGCCGAATTTCAGCTTCTCCCCTACGGCGCATCCTGAGGGGGAATGCAATGTTTTCGGCGGCCGTCAGGTGAGGAAACAGCGCGTAGCTCTGAAAGACGACACCGAGGTTGCGATGCTGCGGCCGGAGATGCGTGACATCGCGTCCTCCGATCGTAATCGCGCCTGCCGAGGGCTCCACCAATCCCGCGATCATCATGAGGACGGTTGTTTTCCCGGAGCCGCTCGGTCCCAGCACCGTCACGAATTCTCCAGCTGCAATGTCAATGGTCACATGATCGACTGCCCGGAAACCGCCGTACTCCTTTGACAACCCCGACAGTTGGACGCGGCCACCCTTTGCTTCCGACACTTCTTTGGCCGTATTGTTCAGCTGTATCCGTGAGCGCTCCCTAAGCACGACTCCATGCGATGTAGCGTTTGCGCTAGTCATGTTCCCATCCCTACGTTTCCTATCCCTACTTCGATCTCAGCTAAGCGCCTGCTTGGCAACCACCCAACTAATTACCCACGCAGCCCAAGTCCCCGGCGGAGGGTCATCAGCCGCTGAGACTATTGAGGGCGTAGGACATAGTCAGTTCAATCAGCCGCGAGGGCTGAGGCGGGCGCGGACACGCGCAGTTCAACCACCCTCATCTTGGCTGCTCGATCACGAACTCGATCTGCAGGATCATGGAAAAGCGTAAAGAGTGCCAGCGCACATAAACTGCGAAAAATGCAAGAGATCAAAGAAACACTTCAAAATACGGTCGTACCGCGTCACTGTTCGGCGAGCGAGCTTATCCAAATGCACGCTGGCATTTTCCCAGCGCGCGCGGCCGAAGGCGGGAATTCAACTTCGAGTAGGAGTGGAGCTGGCTGGGCAGCGCCGTCAAAGACACGCGGGTGTGCCGGTAGCCGGAATATCTGTAAGGAAAAGTCTGCAGAACTACCAAGGGTTTAGTTCGCAGCCCGGACACCCGCCGGCGTGGATGCAAAAGCCCAACTTGCGCGGACCTGTCTGGTGTGAGTGACCTGCCCCTGAGAATATCCTCCAGAAGGAGTTAGAGTCCGGCCTGACGAAGGACGGACAGATGAAGCGAGCAAGGTTCACGGAAGAGCAGATCATTGCGGTGCTGAAGGAGCATGAGGCCGGAG
>NZ_VKHP01000321.1 GCF_010811875.1 Bradyrhizobium uaiense | reverse complement strand
CGAGTTCGTCTTCCCATTCCGCCATGGTCAGCCCTCCAAGAGCCGACCACCCATGAATCATTGAAAAATTGATTCGGGAATCCTATAACGCACGGCAAAATCAACAATCTGCCAAAGTAGTGCTAGCGCGTGTTCTGATCATTTGCGCGCCAATCGCAACCGATCATCGCGTCATCGTTGATCGTTGAACGGTTTGGCCAGGTAGACCGGTGCGCGCACTGGCTGGATCGTCAGCCGATAGGCAATCAGGTTGGTGCCGTCGAACGCCTCAAGCAAGTAGTCGCAAGCGGGACAGTGATACTCACCCTTGGCGCCGGGTTCAGACCATAGCTCCAACCGCCGGAAGCCCGCGCCACAGCACGCGCACGTTACATCCGCTTTCCGCACTTTCATCCTCTTGGCAGCACTCTACAGCAAGCAAAGGAATTGGTGAAACCCGGCAAGAAATGCGTCTTTCGCCTGATTGAGGCGAGACCAAATGTCATGGAACCCTTCAGATCATTCTAGCCAGGTTGATCCGGCAGCAAAGTGCAGATTGTGCCTGCAGGCTTGATGGAACGAGCCGACGCTTTGTTCGAACGCGCGCCCCGCAGAGTGGCAATTTCGAGCGCGATTGCGTTCCATTGATCTACGTCAATCTCGCGCACCGAAATTGTCGCAGCTTCGTCGGTCACAATTTCGTCCGTTAGGGAGGACACGCCATGCTTCGTTGTATCCTCGCCATTCTGGCAACTGTGGTTCTCGTTGCCGTCTGCCTGCTTCCTGATGACGCTTATGCCGTCGTGGAGGCGGCGGCGGCGGCTTCCGTGGCGGCGGTGGCGGCGGGTTTCATCGCGGAGGCATGCATGCCGGCGCCGGCAGAATGCACGCTGGTGCGGGAAGGATTCACGGTGGAGGATATCGCACTGCCGGCCGCGCGCGCCCCTCACACCCGATCGCTGGCCGTCCGGGCCGACCGATTGCAGGCCGTCCAGGCTATCCAGGTCGACCGGTTGCAGGTCGTGCTGGCCGACCGGTCGCAGGCTATCCCGGTTATGGTGGAGGCTACTGTCGACCTGGCTGGGGTTATGGTGCTGCAGCAGCCGGCGCTGCGGCTGCGGCCGGCGCGTATTACGGCAGCTATGGCTACTACGGGAACCAGAACTGCTACTACAATGAATACAATCAAATGGTTTGCCCGCAGTATTGATAGCAGTTCGATTGAGCCGCGATCGGTTGCTCGTTCGTCGCGCGGCAAGGTCGCGATGATGAGACCTGTGGTGACCTCCTCCGTTTGCGTATCAAGGGAGATGAACCGATGGAGTACAGCGCATTCAGCGATGCGAGCCTGAAGATGATGCACGAGGCGGTTCGCGGCGCGCTCCAGGCCGACGATGAATTTGAGGGTCGCGGAGACGCGCCGGTGTTTCGGGTGCGGACGACAGCCGAATGGAAGCGTCACGCCGGCAATCTCGAGGACGAGATGTTGAGGCGAGGACTTCAGGTCGACGTCATCGACTGGACGAGCAGGCAGGGAGAGTTTGCGCTTTGAAGTCGTCGCATGCGCAGCGGCGACGCGGGCTCCGTATAGCGCAAATGCCCTCGCCCTTCCCCGCCTGACGCATCTGAAAGGCTTGATCCAGATCAACAGCTCCCCGAGCTCATGGTTTTCAAACCAGGCTGGGTAGGACCGCAGGATTGGAGGAGACCCATGAAGACGAAACCAGGGACATTCGCGTTGACTGCGACCATCATCGCGTGTGCCACGCTACTATCCGTCGGTCGATCGGAACAGGGCGGCGTCTTGATTTCCGTCGAGAGCGCGCAAGCGCGGGTCGGCCGCCCCTTGACGCCCGTGAGTGTCGCGGGCGTTGCCCGTCGCCAGACACGCAGAGCCGTGTACGGCACCGCTGCCGTGGGAGCCGCGGCGGCCGCCGGCGCCTATGGCTATTATCACTATCCTTCCAACGGTCAGGGCTTCGTCTGTCAGCCGGGCACATATTTTCGTGGCGAGGACGGCCGACAGCACCTCTGCCAGTAAGCCAATGCCAACGGGGCAAGACGATAACGTCTTGCTCCCCATTGCCCGAGAGGCATCCGCGACCAGGCAGGCGCGTTGCTGGTCAGACCGGACCGTGCGATCCCGGCGGCACCATATACAGCGTCATGGCGAAAATCGCATAGATGAACATCAGCAAGGCGCCGATGAACCATGCCGACCTTCCGCTGTTGGTGACGAAGCAGGACGTCACGGAGGCGATCATGACCATCGTCACGGCCCCCGGCCAGAACTGCAAGTCCATTGGCTTCGGACCGATGACGTAGCTGAGCAGAACCAGTGCCGGCGCGACAAACAAGGCGATCTGCGACGCACTTCCGAGCGCAATGCTGACGCTCATGTCCAACCGGTTCTTGCGCGCCGCGGAGAACGCGACCGCCATTTCCGCCGCAGCGCCGACCAGTGCGACGATGATGAAGCCGACAAAGGCCGAGCTCAATCCCAGCGTCTCTCCCGCCTTCTGCACCGAACTCACGAATATCTCGCTTACCAGTGCAACCAGCACCGTAACCACGAGAAGCGTGCTTACGGCCAGTCCGATCGGCCAACCGGCACCGCCTGTCTCGCCATGGTCCCCGCTTTCGAACAACTCCTTGTGTGTCTTGAGCGAGAACAGCAAGCCTAGTCCATAAGCACATATCAGCAGCACCGCGAGGCCGGTACTGAGCGTCTGCGCCATGACCTGGCCTCGCGCCTGGTCGAGGTCGGCAACGGCTGCGGGTGCAAGCAGCGCAATCGTCGCCATCAGCAGCAGCGCGGCGTACATCCTCCCCCCGGCTCTATTGTACTCCTGAACGTGATAGCGGAGGCCGCCGAGCAGGAACGAAGCGCCGAGCATGAAGAGTGAGTTGGTGACGATGGCGCCGGCAATCGATGCCTTGACCAGTGTGTATTCCCCGGCATGAAGCGCGGCGATCGCGATGATCAGCTCCGTCAGGTTTCCCAGGGTCGCATTGAGCAAGCCACCGATCGCATCGCCGGTTTTTTCGGCGACGCTCTCCGTTGCGTGACTGAGGAGCGCAGCCAGCGGCACGATGCTCAGGACGGCGAGGACAAACAGAGCCGTGTGCGCAGTGGGAGCCACGTTTTCGACCACCAGCACAATCGGCACGAAAACCAGCATCCAAAGTAGTGGATTGTGGCGAATTTCCTTGAGCAGGAGCTGCATGGGACCGCCCGATCGGTGGGAGTTGGATAGCAATTTCTGAACGCAACGGGCCGCTCGAGCTTGATCTAGCTCAACCCGGCACCACCGAGGTCCCGCGGTATCTTGCGAACGGTCAGACGCGCGTTCCTGTCTCCGGCTCCCTGCCCTTTGACGTAGATCAACAGGCGGCGGATCCGGCTGTGTCTTCCTGCTTGGGGGGCGTCCACGACAAGCAGTTCAGGAGCTCGCAATGACGAGGACCGCAGCCGCAGCAGCGATTGCAGTTTTGATGACCACCTCGTCTCTCGCCTTCGCGGCGGAGACATCGTCGACTGTCGGCGTGGCGCCACCCAGCGCTGCCGACCTGAAGAGCCTGACCGACATGCGTGTCGGCATCGTCAAGGCCGCCTTGCAGCTAACTCCCGATCAGGAGAAGTACTGGCCGGCCATCGAGGACGCGATCCGTACCAGAGCGAAAAACCGCCAGGCCCGGTTGGAGCGGATCGCCGAATTGCACGAGAACGGCCCGATGGACGGAATGAATGAAGGCAATCCCGTCGAATTGATGCAGCGCCGGGCAGACCGGCTCATTCAGCGTGGGACCGACCTCAAGAAGCTCGCCGATGCCTGGGATCCGCTCTACAAGACGTTGAGCGATGACCAAAAGCGAAGGATGGCCTTCGTGTCGTTTGCCGTCATGCGCGGCGTGCGAAATGCGATCGAGCAGCGCAGCGGTCCGGAATACGAGGACGAATAGGGATAGACGGTCGATGCCGGCGTAGGTGAATCGCAGCGATCGTTTATCCGTGAATGATCCGACGCTCGACTCATGCGTGATGCCGGCTCGACGCCGTGCGTGGCGTGCAGCGCTGCCGGACAGAATTCGGCAGCGCCGACGGCCGGTTCCAGCGCCGGCACACGGCCAGCGTTTACGCCTTGGTGTAACCCATTGCGCGGTTCTCCGACATGAGATCTAGGAACTGCGCCGCCGTGAACGCTGTCCGCCGGCGCGGCGCGCTGCGGATGTCATGCTGCCCTGCGATCTCGCTTCCTGAACCAGCCAATCCCTGAACTTCTGCGTCGCCGGATCGATGCTGCCGGCCGCGCCATGGCAGTAATAGGATTCGCCCGGAAAATTCAGCCTCGGAAACGGACTTGCCAGATCACCGCTCGCGATCGCCTCCTGCAGGACGTTCTGCGGCGCCACCACCGATCCGAGCCCATCCTTGACTGCCTGGATCGCCACGAACAAATGATCGAACCGGTGTCCGCCCGCCATGAACGCGTCGCTGATGCCGACGTGCTTGAGCCACGCCGCCCACTCCTGGGGCCGGGTCATCGACTCGATCAGATGATGACTCTTGACGTCGGCAGGCTTGGCGAGCGGCTTCCGTGCCAGCAGTTTCGGAGAGGTCAGCACCGCCAGATCCTCGCGAAACAGCAGCATGCACTCGCTGAGACGTGAGGATGGCGCCGCGACCTTTGCGATGTACTGGCTGTTACCGCACGTGAATCGCTATCGTGCGCAAAACCCTCGCACGGATGTCTGGGTTTCGACCCGCATGACCGGACAGCCGCCGAATTTCTCGGCGCATGATCTTGTGGTCACGCGCGGAGAGGTCGCGGCGCCATCCTCACGTCTCAGCGAGTGCATGCTGCTGTTTCGCGAGGATCTGGCGGTGCTGACCTCTCCGAAACTGCTGGCACGGAAGCCGCTCGCCAAGCCTGCCGACGTCAAGAGTCATCATCTGATCGAGTCGATGACCCGGCCCCAGGAGTGGGCGGCGTGGCTCAAGCACGTCGGCATCAGCGACGCGTTCATGGCGGGCGGACACCGGTTCGATCATTTGTTCGTGGCGAGCCAGGCAGTCCAGGATGGGCTCGGAGCGGTGGTGGCGCCGCAGAACGTCCTGCAGGAGGCGATCGCGAGCGGTGATCTGGCAAGTCCGTTTCCGAGGCTGAATTTTCCGGGCGAATCCTATTACTGCCATGGCGCGGCCGGCAGCATCGATCCGGCGACGCAGAAGTTCAGGGATTGGCTGGTTCAGGAAGCGAGATCGCAGGGCAGCATGACATCCGCAGCGCGCCGCGCCGGCGGACAGCGTTCACGGCGGCGCAGTTCCTAGATCTCATGTCGGAGAACCGCGCAATGGGTTACACCAAGGCGTAAACGCTGGCCGTGTGCCGGCGCTGGAACCGGCCGTCGGCGCTGCCGAATTCTGTCCGGCAGCGCTGCACGCCACGCACGGCGTCGAGCCGGCATCACGCATGAGTCGAGCGTCGGATCATTCACGGATAAACGATCGCTGCGATTCACCTACGCCGGCATCGACCGTCTATCCCTATTCGTCCTCGTATTCCGGACCGCTGCGCTGCTCGATCGCATTTCGCACGCCGCGCATGACGGCAAACGACACGAAGGCCATCCTTCGCTTTTGGTCATCGCTCAACGTCTTGTAGAGCGGATCCCAGGCATCGGCGAGCTTCTTGAGGTCGGTCCCACGCTGAATGAGCCGGTCTGCCCGGCGCTGCATCAATTCGACGGGATTGCCTTCATTCATTCCGTCCATCGGGCCGTTCTCGTGCAATTCGGCGATCCGCTCCAACCGGGCCTGGCGGTTTTTCGCTCTGGTACGGATCGCGTCCTCGATGGCCGGCCAGTACTTCTCCTGATCGGGAGTTAGCTGCAAGGCGGCCTTGACGATGCCGACACGCATGTCGGTCAGGCTCTTCAGGTCGGCAGCGCTGGGTGGCGCCACGCCGACAGTCGACGATGTCTCCGCCGCGAAGGCGAGAGACGAGGTGGTCATCAAAACTGCAATCGCTGCTGCGGCTGCGGTCCTCGTCATTGCGAGCTCCTGAACTGCTTGTCGTGGACGCCCCCCAAGCAGGAAGACACAGCCGGATCCGCCGCCTGTTGATCTACGTCAAAGGGCAGGGAGCCGGAGACAGGAACGCGCGTCTGACCGTTCGCAAGATACCGCGGGACCTCGGTGGTGCCGGGTTGAGCTAGATCAAGCTCGAGCGGCCCGTTGCGTTCAGAAATTGCTATCCAACTCCCACCGATCGGGCGGTCCCATGCAGCTCCTGCTCAAGGAAATTCGCCACAATCCACTACTTTGGATGCTGGTTTTCGTGCCGATTGTGCTGGTGGTCGAAAACGTGGCTCCCACTGCGCACACGGCTCTGTTTGTCCTCGCCGTCCTGAGCATCGTGCCGCTGGCTGCGCTCCTCAGTCACGCAACGGAGAGCGTCGCCGAAAAAACCGGCGATGCGATCGGTGGCTTGCTCAATGCGACCCTGGGAAACCTGACGGAGCTGATCATCGCGATCGCCGCGCTTCATGCCGGGGAATACACACTGGTCAAGGCATCGATTGCCGGCGCCATCGTCACCAACTCACTCTTCATGCTCGGCGCTTCGTTCCTGCTCGGCGGCCTCCGCTATCACGTTCAGGAGTACAATAGAGCCGGGGGGAGGATGTACGCCGCGCTGCTGCTGATGGCGACGATTGCGCTGCTTGCACCCGCAGCCGTTGCCGACCTCGACCAGGCGCGAGGCCAGGTCATGGCGCAGACGCTCAGTACCGGCCTCGCGGTGCTGCTGATATGTGCTTATGGACTAGGCTTGCTGTTCTCGCTCAAGACACACAAGGAGTTGTTCGAAAGCGGGGACCATGGCGAGACAGGCGGTGCCGGTTGGCCGATCGGACTGGCCGTAAGCACGCTTCTCGTGGTTACGGTGCTGGTTGCACTGGTAAGCGAGATATTCGTGAGTTCGGTGCAGAAGGCGGGAGAGACGCTGGGATTGAGCTCGGCCTTTGTCGGCTTCATCATCGTCGCACTGGTCGGCGCTGCGGCGGAAATGGCGGTCGCGTTCTCCGCGGCGCGCAAGAACCGGTTGGACATGAGCGTCAGCATTGCGCTCGGAAGTGCGTCGCAGATCGCCTTGTTTGTCGCGCCGGCACTGGTTCTGCTCAGCTACGTCATCGGTCCGAAGCCAATGGACTTGCAGTTCTGGCCGGGGGCCGTGACGATGGTCATGATCGCCTCCGTGACGTCCTGCTTCGTCACCAACAGCGGAAGGTCGGCATGGTTCATCGGCGCCTTGCTGATGTTCATCTATGCGATTTTCGCCATGACGCTGTATATGGTGCCGCCGGGATCGCACGGTCCGGTCTGACCAGCAACGCGCCTGCCTGGTCGCGGATGCCTCTCGGGCAATGGGGAGCAAGACGTTATCGTCTTGCCCCGTTGGCATTGGCTTACTGGCAGAGGTGCTGTCGGCCGTCCTCGCCACGAAAATATGTGCCCGGCTGACAGACGAAGCCCTGACCGTTGGAAGGATAGTGATAATAGCCATAGGCGCCGGCGGCCGCCGCGGCTCCCACGGCAGCGGTGCCGTACACGGCTCTGCGTGTCTGGCGACGGGCAACGCCCGCGACACTCACGGGCGTCAAGGGGCGGCCGACCCGCGCTTGCGCGCTCTCGACGGAAATCAAGACGCCGCCCTGTTCCGATCGACCGACGGATAGTAGCGTGGCACACGCGATGATGGTCGCAGTCAACGCGAATGTCCCTGGTTTCGTCTTCATGGGTCTCCTCCAATCCTGCGGTCCTACCCAGCCTGGTTTGAAAACCATGAGCTCGGGGAGCTGTTGATCTGGATCAAGCCTTTCAGATGCGTCAGGCGGGGAAGGGCGAGGGCATTTGCGCTATACGGAGCCCGCGTCGCCGCTGCGCATGCGACGACTTCAAAGCGCAAACTCTCCCTGCCTGCTCGTCCAGTCGATGACGTCGACCTGAAGTCCTCGCCTCAACATCTCGTCCTCGAGATTGCCGGCGTGACGCTTCCATTCGGCTGTCGTCCGCACCCGAAACACCGGCGCGTCTCCGCGACCCTCAAATTCATCGTCGGCCTGGAGCGCGCCGCGAACCGCCTCGTGCATCATCTTCAGGCTCGCATCGCTGAATGCGCTGTACTCCATCGGTTCATCTCCCTTGATACGCAAACGGAGGAGGTCACCACAGGTCTCATCATCGCGACCTTGCCGCGCGACGAACGAGCAACCGATCGCGGCTCAATCGAACTGCTATCAATACTGCGGGCAAACCATTTGATTGTATTCATTGTAGTAGCAGTTCTGGTTCCCGTAGTAGCCATAGCTGCCGTAATACGCGCCGGCCGCAGCCGCAGCGCCGGCTGCTGCAGCACCATAACCCCAGCCAGGTCGACAGTAGCCTCCACCATAACCGGGATAGCCTGCGACCGGTCGGCCAGCACGACCTGCAACCGGTCGACCTGGATAGCCTGGACGGCCTGCAATCGGTCGGCCCGGACGGCCAGCGATCGGGTGTGAGGGGCGCGCGCGGCCGGCAGTGCGATATCCTCCACCGTGAATCCTTCCCGCACCAGCGTGCATTCTGCCGGCGCCGGCATGCATGCCTCCGCGATGAAACCCGCCGCCACCGCCGCCACGGAAGCCGCCGCCGCCGCCTCCACGACGGCATAAGCGTCATCAGGAAGCAGGCAGACGGCAACGAGAACCACAGTTGCCAGAATGGCGAGGATACAACGAAGCATGGCGTGTCCTCCCTAACGGACGAAATTGTGACCGACGAAGCTGCGACAATTTCGGTGCGCGAGATTGACGTAGATCAATGGAACGCAATCGCGCTCGAAATTGCCACTCTGCGGGGCGCGCGTTCGAACAAAGCGTCGGCTCGTTCCATCAAGCCTGCAGGCACAATCTGCACTTTGCTGCCGGATCAACCTGGCTAGAATGATCTGAAGGGTTCCATGACATTTGGTCTCGCCTCAATCAGGCGAAAGACGCATTTCTTGCCGGGTTTCACCAATTCCTTTGCTTGCTGTAGAGTGCTGCCAAGAGGATGAAAGTGCGGAAAGCGGATGTAACGTGCGCGTGCTGTGGCGCGGGCTTCCGGCGGTTGGAGCTATGGTCTGAACCCGGCGCCAAGGGTGAGTATCACTGTCCCGCTTGCGACTACTTGCTTGAGGCGTTCGACGGCACCAACCTGATTGCCTATCGGCTGACGATCCAGCCAGTGCGCGCACCGGTCTACCTGGCCAAACCGTTCAACGATCAACGATGACGCGATGATCGGTTGCGATTGGCGCGCAAATGATCAGAACACGCGCTAGCACTACTTTGGCAGATTGTTGATTTTGCCGTGCGTTATAGGATTCCCGAATCAATTTTTCAATGATTCATGGGTGGTCGGCTCTTGGAGGGCTGACCATGGCGGAATGGGAAGACGAACTCG
>NZ_VKHP01000031.1 GCF_010811875.1 Bradyrhizobium uaiense | reverse complement strand
TTTCTTCACGCAGGGGTCGCTGGACTAACACCCGAGCCTACGATGCCGCTTCGACTCAAAGTCAACGATATCGCCTTCTTCGATCGGCCGCTGATGTTCGCCCGGCCGTTCCGCTTCGGCGCGGTGACGATCACCGCGTCGACGCAGCTGTTCGTGCGGGTCGAGATCGAGGTGGAGGGCAAGGGCCGCGCCACCGGCGCCAGCGCCGAAATACTGGCGCCGAAATGGTTCGACAAGCGGTCGCATCTGACGGAAGCGCAGTCGCTCGACGGCCTTCGCCGCTCGCTCGCGATTGCGCGCGAGCTCTATCTGGCAAACAGGGGCTTCGACACCGCCTTCGGCCTGCACGCCGCATGTATCGGTCCGCAGGTCGCGGCTTGTGCCGCGGAAGACATTCCAGCGCTCGCCGCTGGCTTTGGCCCGGCCGAGATCGACAAGGCAATCCTGGATGCGCTGCTGCGCGCGGCTGGCGCGAATTTCTTCGACGGCATGGCCGGCAATATCGCCGGCATCGACGCGCGGCTGACGCTGGATATTGACGAGGCCGCCATCGCGCGGTTCCTGTCGAATAGCAAGCGGCTCGACCGTGTCGCCGTCAGGCATACGGTCGGGATGGACGACAAGGTCGAAGGCGAGGGCGGCGTTGCCGACGCGAACGAGAATGCCGGTGCACGCTATTTCAAGCTCAAGCTGAACGGCGATCCCGCGCATGACGCGGCGCGGCTGGCGCGGATCGGCAGCGAGCTCGCAAAGCTGCCTTACGCCACCAGGATCACGCTCGACGCCAACGAGCAATATGCCGACCTTACCGCACTGAACGCGTTGGCCGAGCGGCTCGACCATGACGCGGCGCTGCGGTCGATCGCCGCAAACTTGCTCTATATCGAGCAGCCGATGCCGCGCGACATCACAAAGGCCTCGCCGCTCGGGAAGCTCGCCGCGCGGAACTTCATCATCGACGAGGCCGACGATTCCTACGATGCCTTCCCGCAGGCGCGGGCGCTCGGCTATCGCGGCATCTCGTCGAAATCGTGCAAGGGCATCTACAAGTCGGTCATCAACGCCGCGCGCGCGGCGGTGTGGAGCGCGGAGGGCGGCCAGTATTTCATCAGCGGCGAGGACCTGACCTGCCAGGCAGGGCTCGGCGTGCAGCAGGATCTCGCGCTCGGCGCGCTGATCGGCGTCCCCCATGCCGAGCGCAACGGCCACCATTACGTCGACGGCTTTGCCGACACTCCGGCTGACGAAGCCGGCGCCTTCCTCACCGCGCATCCCGATCTCTACGCGCGCGCCGGCGGCAAGGTCCGCCTCGCGATCCATGACGGCGATCTCCTGACCGGATCGATCGCCGCGGCACCGGGCTTTGCCAGTTCGATCCATCCGGACTGGTCCACCATGCAGCCGCTCAAGCGGCCAACACCACGCGTTTCGCAGGAGCAGAAAGTATGACGACCAAACGCCTCGGCTTGATCATGAACGGCGTCACCGGCCGGATGGGGCTCAACCAGCATCTGATCCGCTCGATCGTTGCGATCCGCGAGCAGGGCGGCGTGCAGCTTTCGAACGGCGACCGCATCATGCCCGATCCGATCCTGGTCGGCCGCGACGCCGAGAAGGTCGGCGCATTGGCGAAACGTTACAATATCGAGCGCCACACCACCGATCTCGATCGCGCGCTCGCCGACGAGGGCGATACGGTGTTCTTCGATGCCGCGACCACGCAGGCGCGGCCCTCGCTGCTGACCAAGGCGATCAACGCCGGCAAGCACGTCTATTGCGAGAAGCCGATCGCGACCAATCTCGAGGAGGCCGTCGCGGTGGTGAAGCTTGCCAACGCCAAGGGCCTCAAGCACGGCACGGTGCAGGACAAGCTGTTCCTGCCCGGCCTGAAGAAGCTCGCCTTCCTGCGCGACTCCGGTTTCTTCGGCCGCATGCTCTCGGTGCGCGGCGAATTCGGTTATTGGGTGTTCGAGGGCGGTTGGCAGGAGGCGCAGCGGCCGTCGTGGAATTACCGCGCCGAGGACGGCGGCGGCATCATCCTCGATATGGTCTGCCACTGGCGCTACGTGCTCGACAATCTGTTCGGCGAGGTCGAGAGCGTGGTCTGCATCGGGACAACAGATATCCCCGAGCGCTATGACGAGAAGGGCAAGAAGTACCAGGCAACCGCCGATGATTCCGCTTACGCCACCTTCCGTCTGAAGGGCGGCGTGATCGCGCATATCAACATGAGCTGGGTGACGCGGGTCTATCGCGACGACCTCGTCACCTTCCAGGTCGACGGCACCCATGGCTCGGCGGTGGCGGGCCTGACCGACTGCGTGATCCAGGCGCGCCAGGCGACGCCGCGGCCGGTGTGGAATCCGGACGAGAAACGGATGCACGATTTCTATGCCGATTGGCAGAAGCTGCCGGAGAATGTCGTCTACGATAACGGCTTCAAGGAACAGTGGGAGATGTTCATCCGCCACGTCTGCGAGGATGCGCCCTACAAATATACGTTGCTCGAGGGTGCCAAGGGCGTGCAGCTTGCCGAATGCGCGCTGAAGAGCTGGAAGGAGCGGCGCTGGATCGACGTCGCCCCGATCGTCGTCTGAGAGAGGGCTTTTGTCATGAACAAGCCAGTCCTGCCGATCTCGTCGCTGTCGCTGAAACTCCCCATCACGGGCGGGGGCATCGAGACCTATCGCCTGGCAGCGTCGCGGACCTTTCCGGCGAAGCTCGAGGGCACGCTCAATCGTGTGGCGTTCTCGGCGGCACATGTGGTCGCCGATCCGCGGGCCGACGTCGATCCCTGGCTGAGCGCTGCGATCGATTGGGACAGGACGATCGCATTCCGCGAGCGCGTCTGGGACCTCGGTCTTGGCGTCGCCGAGGCGATGGACACCGCGCAGCGCGGCATGGGGCTGGACTGGGCAACCTCGCTCGAACTGATCCAACGCTCGGTGAAGGCGGCGAAGGCCAGGGGCAATGCGCTGGTGTTTTCGGGCGCCGGCACCGATCATCTCGCTGTGGAAGATGCCAGGTCGATCGACGACGTGATCCATGCCTATGAGGAGCAGATCGCGGCGGTGGAGAAGGCCGGCGGGCGGATCATCCTGATGGCCTCGCGCGCGCTGGCCAAGCTCGGCAGGACCGCGGACGATTATGCAAAGGTCTATGACCGGGTGCTGTCGCAGGTCCGGGAGCCCGTGATCATCCACTGGCTCGGCGACATGTTCGATCCGGCGCTATCGGGCTATTGGGGCACCGCCGATCTCGACAAGGCGATGGATACGGCGGTTGCGATCATCAACGCGAACGCGGCCAAGGTCGACGGCGTCAAGGTCTCGCTGCTCGACAAGCAGCGCGAGATCGACATGCGGCGCCGGCTCGATCCCCGCGTCAAGATGTACAGCGGCGACGACTTCAACTATGCCGAGCTGATCGCCGGCGATGACAAGGGCTTCTCCCACGCGCTGCTCGGCATCTTCGACGCGATCGCGCCGGCGGCGTCCTATGCGCTGTCGCGGCTGGCGGCGGGCGATGAGGCCGGCTTCCATGACGTGCTGGGACCGACGGTGCCGCTGTCGCGCCACATCTTCAAGGCGCCGACGCGCTTCTACAAAACCGGCATCGTGTTCATGGCCTATCTCAACGGGCATCAGGATCACTTCACGATGGTCGGCGGACAGGAGAGCGCGCGCTCGACCCTGCATCTCGCCGAGCTGTTCCGGCTCGCCGACCAGGCGGGGCTGCTTGCCAATCCGGAAGTCGCGACGCGCCGGATGCAAGCCATCCTGACCACACGCGGCATCGACGCGTGATGCGTGATTTTTCCAACGATCACCGCTGGCTGTCGCTGAACACGGCGACGGTCCGCAAGCAGGGTGATCTCATCGCGATCATCGACGCCTGCGCGCGCCATGGCATCCGCGCCATCGATCCCTGGCGCGACCAGGTCGCCGGCGTCGGCCTCGATCGCGCCGTGCGCGCGGTCAGGGATGCCGGGCTCGATCTGTCGGGCTATTGCCGCGGCGGCATGTTCACGGCTGACAGTGCGCACCGCAGCGAGGCGCGCGACGACAACCGCCGCGCAGTCGACGAGGCGGCGGCGCTCGGCGCGTCCTGCATCGTGCTGGTGGTGGGCGGCCTGCCGCAATACTCGCGGCCGGGCAGTATGGCCTCGAAGGACATCGCCGCTGCGCGCAATCAGGTGCATGACGGCATCGCCGAGATGCTGGACTATGCGAAGCAGGCCAAGCTGCCGCTTGCGATCGAGCCGCTGCATCCGGCCTATGCCGCCGACCGCGCCTGCGTGAACACGACCAAGCACGCGCTCGACATCTGCGACGCGCTCGATCCCGACCGCACCGGCGCCATCGGCGTCGCGCTCGACGTCTATCACATCTGGTGGGATCCTGAGCTCAAGAGCCAGATCGCCCGCGCCGGGAAGGATCGCCTGCTCGCGTTCCACGTCTGCGACTGGCTGGTGCCGACCAAGGACATCCTCAACGACCGCGGCATGATGGGCGACGGCGTCATCGACATCAAATCGGTCCGCGCGATGGTCGAGGCGCAGGGCTTTGCCGGCTATTCGGAGATCGAGATCTTCTCGAATGACTGGTGGAGCCGGCCGCTGGACGAGGTGCTGGAGACCTGCATCGAGCGGCACCGCTCGGTGGTCTGACCCGACCACCGGTTCGGTGGACAAGGCAAAGCGTGCCCGCTATTCCGGGTGCTGTGGTGTGAACGGCACTGAGAGCCGTTGAACGCCGCGGTCCGGGACCTTCGGAGCACGTCATGCGCTTGAGTCATTGCCACAATTTCCATGACTTCCGTGAACTGGCGCGGCGGCGGCTTCCCGGGCCGATCTTCGATTATATCGACGGCGGAGCCGACGACGAGGCGACGCTCCGGCAGAACACCGCGAGCTTCGAGCGGTGCGACCTGGTGCCCAACGTCCTGCGCGGCGTGGAGACCGTCGATCTCTCGGTCAACGTGATGGGACAGAAGCTGGCCACGCCATTTTATTGTTCGCCTACCGCGCTGCAGCGCCTGTTTCATCATGATGGCGAGCGGGCCGTCGCGGCGGCGGCATCGAAATTCGGCACGATGTTCGGCGTGTCCTCCCTCGGCACCGTGAGCCTCGAGGAGTTGCGCAAGGCCTACGCGACGCCGCAGGTCTACCAGTTCTATTTCCACCGGGATCGCGGCTTGAACACGGCGATGATGCAGCGCGCCAAGCAGGCCGGCGTCAACGTCATGATGCTGACGGTCGACAGCATCACCGGCGGCAACCGCGAGCGCGATTTGCGCACCGGGTTCTCGATTCCGTTCAGGCTGACGCTCGGCGGCATGATGCAATTCGCCATCAAGCCGGCATGGGCCATCAACTACGTCACCCATGAGAGCTTCAAGCTGCCGCAACTCGACGAGCATGTCGACATGAGCGGCGGTGCGATGTCGATCGGGCGCTATTTCACGGAAATGCTCGATCCCGCCATGACATGGGACGACGTCGCCGGGATGGTCCGGCAGTGGAACGGCCAGTTCTGCCTGAAGGGCATCATGTCGGTCGAGGATGCCAAGCGCGCTGTCGAGATCGGCTGCACCGGAATCATCCTGTCCAACCACGGCGGCCGGCAGCTCGACGGCTCGCGGGCGGCGTTCGATCAGCTGGCCGAGATCGTCGATGCCGTGGGCGACCGGATCGACGTGATGATGGACGGCGGCATCAAGCGGGGCAGCCACGTGCTCAAGGCATTGTCGCTGGGCGCCAAGGCCGTCGGCCTCGGCCGCTTCTATCTCTATCCACTGGCATCTGCCGGCCAGGCCGGAGTCGAGGCGGCGCTCGGTCTGCTGCAGGCGGAGCTGGTGCGGGACATGCGGCTGATGGGGTGCTCCTCGATCAGCCAGCTCTCTCGTGCAAACCTGCGGTTCAGATAGCCGCCCCACCAATCCGTCTCGCGCTCACGAATCCTGATCGCTGTGCGTAATCTCGAGCGTGACGAGCCGCGCCAGCAGCGTTGCGGGATAGAGTTGGCCGAAGATCGCCTCGAGATTGCACAGGCTGCGCGCGATCGGGTGCAGCGGGGCGACGTCGCCATAGCCGGTGGTCGTCAGCGTCATGAAGCTGAAATAGATCAATTGGTTCGCCAGCGCCGGACTGTCCTCCATCTTCATCCCGGAAAAGGCGTTCGGCAGCAGCGTGCCGATGAAGGTGTAGAGTGCCGAGAAGATCACGGCAACGGATAGGTAGAGCAGGACGGCGCCGATCACGCGGTGATAGGTGACGCGGCCCGGCGCAAACGTCGCGCGAGCCACCGTCACAGCGAGAGTGATGCCGACGATCAGCCACGAGCCGGCGAACAGATTGAGGTCGAGGATCGAGGGCGAACGCAGCCTCAGGACTCCGCCCGTGACGATCATGGCAAGCGCAACCAGCATCGCGGTGACGGCGATTGCGCTTCCCGACATCAGGAACACGCCGCCGACCAGGAAGAGCGCGAGCAGCAGCTCGAAGATCTGGAATTCGAACAGGCCGAGGGCTTGGAGCGGCGCTATCACGAACATCATGATCATGATCAGGGCCGTGAGCCCGGTCAGCAGGGAATCGCCCCAGCGCTTGCGCAGCTCGCCGATGCTCGTCCAATTGCGCTTCATTCCCGCCCCGCCACTCGGCATGACATCAGGATGTCGGTGCCGAACATTGCTGTGCGCCGGCCGCAAAGGCAAGACGGGGGGCCGGTGTCGCGCGCACCGGGCGGTGAAGATCGCAGGCCGGCGGCCTCAGGGGCTCGCGACCTGCTGCAGCGTGTTGAAGCGTGCCTTCTGCTCGCTGCTCAGCGTGGCGTAGAACTTGTCCAGCGCAGGCTCGATCAGCTGCGCGGCCTTCTGCATGGCCTCGAGCCGGTGCTGCATTGCCTCCAGCCGGCCGACCGGGGTCAGCGGCACATCGTTCGGGCAAGCCGCCTGCAGGTCCGCAATGGCCTTCGTGGTCGCGTCGCTCAAGCGGTCGAGCGCTTCCTTCTGCTTGCCCGCCGGATGAAGCGAGGCCTCGATCCGGTTGATCGGCAATTGGGCCAGGTCGGATTTCGAATCGCCGCAATTTCCGGATTGCGCGGTCGCCTCATGCTGTTGCGGCGAACGCTCGCCGACATGTGGACCGAGCGCATTGAAGCGGGCCTGCTGCTCGTCGCTGAGCGAGCCGTAGAAATTCGCCAGGGCGGGCCGCACGATCTTGATTGCATCGAGCGTTGCGCTGATCCGGTTCAGCATCGACCGCAAGCGGCCGGTTGGCGTCAATGCATAGCTGTCGGTGCAGGAGTCCTTGAAGACATTGGCAGCCTGCGCCGCGGCAGCCTTCAGATCGTCCAGCAAGGCACGCTGCTGCTGGTTCGGCCGTACCGCCCGCGCGATATCGGCAAGCGGCCAGGCCGTGACGCCCTTGTCGGGTTCACCACACAGCTGCTTGATGGCCTGCGGGCTCGTATCGGCGCGTTGACGGGATCGAGTGCGGCCTGCGGTCGCCGGATAATCGCCGGGCTCGATGCTTGCATAGGCGGAGTAAGGGCTGTTGGTGTCCCAGAACACGGTGTCGACGAAGTCGTCATAGGCGTAGGCCCAATAACCGGGGTCGTAGGCATAGGGCCAGAACGTGTAGTCAAAGATGTCCGAATAGGCGTAAGGCAGGAACACCGGGCCAAGCCATGCCACGAACGCCGCGCGGTGGCCGCGCCGCCAGGCATTCCGGGGCGCCCAGCCACCTTGGCGCACCGCAAGCGCGGCCTGGCTTTGCGCGCCTGTCTGCTCGCGGAAGCGCGCGGCAAATCGCTCGCGCTGGGCCGCCTGCGTCGCCGCGGTGGTCGCGGCGGCGGCCCCAACCGTCGCTGCCGGTGCCAATCGCTGCTGCCGGGCAAGATCGGCTTGCTGTGAGCGCTGCTCGCGCTGCAGCAGGCGGTTCTGTGCCTGCAGGGCGCGGTCGTGGACGCGTTGCGCGCGTGCGCCCTGGACATTCTGCGACTGCAACTGCTGCACGCGTTGCTGCAGACGATCGATCCGGGTTTGCCGCTCCGCGGTCTGGCGCGAGAGCGTGTCACGCTGCCGCTCCTGCACAGTCTGCTGGCGTTGCTGGACGAGTTGCTGTCGCTGTTGCGCGCGCTGTTGAATTCGCTCGGCCTGCGACGGTCGTTCGCTCAAGCGCGACGGTGGGCCCGGGCGTGATGGCGCGGCCAAATGAGGAGCAGGGCGCTGCGGCGGCGCCCCCCGACGGAATTCGGGTCGATGCGTTGCAACGCGTGGCGCGGCGATATGGGGCGCCTGGCGCGGTGACGGGGCAGCGAAATGCGGCGCCGGGCGTGGCGCCATCGCAGGTCGCTGCGGGGCGTGGAACGCAGGTGCGGCCGGTCGAGCCATCGCTGGCGGTCGCGCCATTGCGGGCGGGGCGGCGTGCACCATCGGCGCGGAAGGACGCGCCATTGCTGGCGGTGCGGCTGGACGTGCCGCCGGTCCACCCTTTACGTGCGGCTGGGCGGACGCGCCGCCGCTCGCCACGAGCATTGAGGCACTAATCAAAAAGACAATAAGTCCAGTGCGACGGCAAGGCATGAGCGCGACTCTCCGTCCATACCTGCCCGTAGAGCTTCAACGCGCAGACGTCGAAATTGTTCTTGTTGGCCGTAGCCGGCGGTGCGGTCTTCCGACGCTGGGAACCGTCAGGAAACATCCTGGGTGAGGGCAGCCGTGATCCGCTCCAACGCCCAGTCGACCTGGTCGGCCGTGATCACCAGCGGCGGGGCGATGCGGATGGTGTGCTCGTGGGTGTCCTTGGCGAGGATGCCACGCGCCTGCAGCGCGAGGCAGTAGCGGCGGGCGCCGCCGGCTTCCGGTTGTAGTTCGATCGCCAGCATCAAACCGCGCCCGCGCACCTCGCGGATGACGTTGGCGCGGATGTCCTGCAATCCGGCGAGAAAGCGGGCGCCTTGTTGCGCCGCGTTCTCGATCATGCCTTCCTCGACCAGCACGCGCAACGCTGCGCGCGCCACCGCACAGGCCAGCGGGTTGCCGCCGAAGGTCGAGCCGTGCTGGCCCGGCCGCAGCGTGCCCAGCACGGCGTTGTTGGAGAGCACGGCCGACACCGGATAGAAGCCGCCCGATAGCGCCTTGCCCAGCAGCGTCACGTCGGCCTCGATGCCCTCGTGCTGCTCGGCGAGCAGCTTGCCGGTGCGGCCGAGCCCGGTCTGGATCTCGTCGAGCACGAGCATCACATTGCGCGCGGTGCACAGTTCGCGCACGCGCGCGAAATAGCCCGGCGGGGGAATGATGACGCCGGCTTCGCCCTGGACCGGCTCGACCAGGAAGGCCGCGGTGTTCGGCGTGATCGCCTGCTCAAGTGCCGCGGCATCGCCGAACGGGATGATCTTGAAGCCCGGCGCGAACGGGCCGAAATGATCGCGCGATGCCGGGTCGGTCGAGAAGCCGACGATGCCGAGCGTGCGCCCGTGAAAATTATTGGCGCAGACGATGATCTCGGCCTGTCCGTCCGGCACGCCCTTGACCTCATAGGCCCATTTGCGCACCGACTTGATCGCGCTCTCCACCGCTTCGGCGCCGCTGTTCATCGGCAGCACCTTGTGCGAGCCGGTCAGCTCCGCGAGCTCGCGGTAGAAGGGAGCGAGCTGGTCGTTGTGGAAGGCGCGCGAGGTCAACGTCAGCCGATGCGCCTGCTCGATCATTGCTGCCAGGATCTTCGGATGACAGTGGCCCTGGCTCACCGCCGAATAGGCGGAGAGACAATCGAGATACCGGTTACCATCGGTGTCCCAGACCCAGACGCCTTCGCCGCGGGACAGCATGACCCCGATCGGCTCGTAATTGTAGGTGCCGAACTGCGCTTCGGTTGCGAGGAGATCAGTGACCGATGGACTCATCCTGCGTCACTCCCGCTGTCGCGCGCCAGATTACATCAATGCGCGCCTACAGCTGATTTGGGCATCAGTTCCTCCACAGGGAAGTGGAGTCACTGGCCAAATTCGCAGGAGGCGATAACCTGTCCTAGGCCTTGATGCTGCATGGCACGCTGAGGAAGCCACGGAAGCGAACCCGGCCGCCGCGCACCGGCGCGCCGTCGAGCGAATAGTTCGGGAAGCGCTGAAGGAAGCGCGCGATCGCGATGGCGCCTTCGAGGCGCGCCAGCGCCATGCCTGCGCATTGATGCGCGCCGGTGCCGAAGGCGAGGTGACGGTTCGGCGTGCGTGCGACGTCGAAGCCTTCGGGGTTGGGGAATTGTGCGGGGTCGCGGTTGGCGGCGCCGATGCACAGCGTGACCAGCGTACCGGCCGGCAGCTTGATGCCGCCGAGCTCGGTCTCCTCCACGATCATGCGGTTGCCGAGCTGGTTCGAGCTTTCGTAGCGCAGCATCTCCTCGACCGCGGTCTTGATCAGCTCCGGCTGTTCAATCAGCCGCTGCTTCTGATCGGGATATTGGGCGAGCGTCACCAGCCCGTTGCCGATCAGATTGGTCGTGGTCTCGTGGCCGGCGTTGAGCAGGAAGATGCAGTTGTGCAGCAATTCCTTTGCCGTCAGCCGCTCGCCATTCTCCTCACCCCGGATCAATCGCGTCAGCACATCGCGCTCGGGATTGCCCGGTTTGGCGCGGCGGCGTTCGACGAGGGTTTCGAGATAGGCGAGGAAATCCTTCACGGCATCGTTGCCGCGGTCGAACGCCTCCTTGGCGATCACGGGCTCCAGCGCGCCGAGAATCGCAAGCGACCAGTCGCGCAGCGGCTCGCGCTCGTCATGCGGCACGTCGAGCAGATTGCCGATCACCTCGACCGGGATAGCCGAGGCGAAATCCTCGATCAGCTCGAAGTGGCCTTTCGTGGCGATCCGGTCGAGCAGGCTGTCGACCAGCGCGATCAGGTCCGGCTCCATGCCGGCGATCGCACGCGGCGACAACGCGCCCATGATCAACCGCCGCACGCGGGTGTGCGCCGGCGGATCGTTGAAGACGAGGCTCGTCGTGTGGTGCTCGTAGAGCAGCGAGTTGCCGTATTTCGGCAGGAACTCCTTCTTCTTGTCGGAGGAGAACGCCTTGGTGTTCTTGTAGGCAGCGATCAGGTCGTCGTAGCGGGTGAGAAAATAGCAGCCGTTCGGCAGGCGCTTGACCGGTGCGTGCTCGCGCAGCGCGCGATAGGTCGGGTAGGGGTTCGCGTAGAACTTCGGCGTCAGCTTTTCCAGGTCGAAGCCGTCAGCCAGCTCTCGCGCGTGCCCGTTCATGGCGGATATCCAACCCTTATTAGTTTCATTTGCAACTATCGTAAGCCGCGGGCAGCGGCCGCGCAATACAATTTGCGGGGAGTGAGGACCAGCGCGGGTGCGCCGCGCGATGCCTGTAAATCGCAGAGCCATATGCGGTATTGCGCTTTGATGAAGCGCGCGCGCCCCTCTACAGTCGCGGCCAATAAGCAATAGAGAACCGGAAACGCCGATGCATGCCCGTGCTGAGACCGCGGCCTCCTGGCCCGAGGAGATTTTCTCGATCTTGCAGCGCTTCGAGGTGCGTCAGGTGCCCTACGTGCCGGACGCCGGACATTCCGAACTGATCGAGCGCGTGCTGGGATCGTCCTCGATGCGCGGCATCGCGCTGACCACCGAGGAAGAGGGCGTCGCACTGCTGGCAGGCGCCTGGGCCGGCGGCCAGCGCGGCGTGCTGCTGATGCAATCGAGCGGCGTCGGCAATTGCATCAACATGCTGTCGCTGGTGCAGATCTTCCGCCTGCCGTTCCTCACGCTGGTGACGATGCGCGGCGAATGGGGCGAGTTCAATCCCTGGCAGGTGCCGATGGGCTCGAACACCCAAGGCATTCTCGAACTGTCGGGGATCAAGGTGCTGCGCGCTTCGCGCCCTGATGAGGTCCGCGAGGTCGTCGAGGCCGGCGCGGCGCAGGCCTACAACGCCTGCACGCCGACCGCCGTCCTGCTGTCGCAGCGCCTGATCGGAGCAAAGGTCTTCACCAAATGAGCAAAGCCAATCTCCTCGACCGCCGCGCCGTGGTTTCCGAACTGCTCAGGGATCGCAAGGGCGCCTTCGCGATCGGCGGCCTCGGCGCCTCCACCTACGACATCGCCGCGGCCGGCGACCACGACCGCAACTTCTATCTCTGGGGCGGCATGGGCGGCGCCGTGATGATCGGGCTCGGCCTGGCGCTGGCCCAGCCGACGCTGCCGGTCATCGTGATCACCGGTGACGGCGAGATGCTGATGGGCATGGGGAGTCTGGCGACCGTCGGGCTGCAGCAGCCCAAAAACCTCTCGATCATCGTGCTCGACAACGAGGCCTATGGTGAGACCGGCGGCCAGACCAGCCACACCGGTGGAACCGCCGACCTCGTCGGTGTTGCCAAAGCCTGCGGAATCGGAGATAGCCGCGCGATCAGCACGATGGCGGAGGTCGAGGCTTTTGCTTCGTCTTTGCAAGACGTTACGGCAGGGCCGCGGTTTGCGAGCGCGAAGATCGACGGGGCCAATCTGGAGCGCGTGCTGTCCAGCCGCGACGGCACCTACATCGTGAACCGCATCAGGGGATCGATCGGCCACACTCCAATTTAAAGTGGCTTTCGCGGTGCAATAGAACCTTGACTTTCGGTAAAGTGAGTGATTACTCACGACCCAAATGTCTACCTTACGCATGACGAGTGACTTGCGGCGTCAGTTGATCCTGAGCGCTGCAAAGCGATGCTTCGCCCGCAACGGCTTTGCCGGCACCACGACAAAGAGCGTGGCGGCTGCGGCTGCCATTTCGGAGGGACTGCTGTTCAAGCACTTCCCGTCGAAGGCGGCGCTCTATGCCGAAATCCTTGCCGAGGAGTGCGAGGCGGATCCCGATCTCGCGCATCTGCTCGGCCAGGAGCCGTCGACCGCAACGCTGGTCGAACTGGTGGAGGGCATGGTCGGCCACTTCATGCAGCTACGCGATGCGCCGGACCAGGAAGAGGCGCAGCGGATGCGGCTGATGGTGACGAGCCATCTCGACGATGGCGAGTTCGCGCGCCTGCTCTACGACAAGGTCGGCAAGCTGATCGGTCCGACTTTCGCCGCCTCGCTTGAACGGGCGATTGCTGCCGGCGAGGCGACGCGGATCGGCGACGAGCCGCTCAACCTGTTCTGGTTTGCGCATCATACCGTGCTTATGGGCGCACTGACGCAGCTGCCTGCGACACCATGTCTCCCCTATGGCGATGCCGCTGCGGCCGAGCAGCAGCTTTGCCAGTTCATTCTTCGCGGCATCGGACTTACCGAAGCCGCAATTTCAACTCATTTGGGCCGCCAGCCGTCGCCGAGCGCAGGACCGTCGGTAACTGCAGAAAGTGCATGACATGAATATTCAGACCGAAAGCCACATCTCGGGACAACCGATCAAGGAGAAACAAGCCAAGCGTCCTGTCCGTATGGTGCGCTGGTTTATCATTGTGGGGCTGTTGCTGGCCCTGCTGGTCGGCGCGCTGGTCGGCTTCAACGCCTTCCGCAGCCACATGATCGCGCAGTTCTTCGCCAACAATAAGCCGCCGCCGTCGAACGTCACGGTCGCCGAGGCGAAGACGGAAGTGATTCCGAATCTTCTGACCGCCGTCGGCGATCTCGTCGCGGTGCACCAGGTCAACGTCACGACCGACGTGCCGGGCCGCATCACCGAGATCCAGTTCACCGCCGGCAGCCATGTGAAGGCGGGCACGCCGCTGGTGCAGTTGTTCGACGCACCTGAGCAGGGCGACCTCGCGAGCTTCAAGGCACAGGCGACCGTGGGCGAGCAGCAGCTCGACCGCGCCAAGCAGCTTGCGTCGCGCCAGTTCGGGCCGCAGTCGACCGTCGACACCGCGCAGGCGACCTACGACCAGGCCAAGGCGGGCATTGCCAAGACCGAAGCGCTGATCTCGCAGAAGCTGGTGCGCGCGCCGTTCGAAGGCGATCTCGGCGTTCGCCAGGTCGAAGTCGGCCAGTATCTGACGGCCGGCACGCAGATCGTGTCGCTGACCGATCTGTCGGTGCTGTATGCCAACCTGACCGTGACCGAGAAGCAGAGCTCGCAGATCAAGGTCGGCCAGGCTGTGCGTGTTGCGGTCGACGCCTATCCGGGCCGCACCTTCGAGGGCAAGATCACGACCATCGAGCCGCAGATCGCGACCGAAACCCGCAACATCCGGGTCCAGGCAACGATCCAGAATCCGGACAGCATCCTCAAGCCCGGCATGTTCGCGACCACCACGATCGTGCTGCCTGAGAAGCCGCCGGTCGTGACCATTCCGGAAACCGCGGTGGACTACACGCTGTACGGCGACTCCGTGTTCCTGATCACAGAGAAGAAGGGCGAGGACGGCAAGACCACCCTGACCGCCGACCGCACCTTCGTGAAGACGGGCAACCGCGTCGAAGGCCGCGTCGAGATCCTCAAGGGCCTGAAGGCCGGGGACAAGGTCGTGGCCGTCGGCCAGATCAAGCTGCAGTCGGGCATGGCGGTCGCGATCTCGACCGATCCGCCGCCGCCGGTTCCGGCCGAGCCGCCGCGCTACTGATCTCCACTAGCTGAACCCGGAGGGCCTGATGGCCCTCCGCCACATGTTGCCGCAACCGGCAGACAACACGAATCGAGTTGGCGATGGCCTTCACTGATATTTTCATCAAGCGCCCGGTGCTGTCGGTCGTCGTCAGCCTGCTGATCCTCTTGATCGGCTTGCGCGCGGCGATGGTGCTGCCGATCCGGCAATATCCGAATCTCTCGAACACCGTCGTGACGATCACGACGTCGTATCCCGGCGCGTCGCCCGAGCTGATCAACGGCTTCATCACCACGCCGATCGAGCAGGCGGTCGCTTCGGCCGAAGGCGTCGACTACATGACGTCGAACTCGGTGCTCGGCACCTCGACGATCCAGGTCTACGTCAAGCTCAACCACGATCCGAACCAGGCGCTCACTGAAGTGCTCGCCAAAGTCAATTCGGTCAAATATCTGATCCCGAAGGAAGCCTTCGATCCGGTCGTGACCAAGGCGACCGGTGACACTATCGCCGTGATGTATCTCGGCTTCTCCAGCGAAGAGCTGACCGGATCGGCGATCTCGGACTATCTGACCCGCGTCGTGCAGCCGGTGCTGTCGACGGTCGACGGCGTCGCTTCGGCCGACATTCTCGGCGGCCAGACCTTTGCAATGCGCGTCTGGCTCGATCCGACCCGTATGGCCGGACGCGGCGTGTCGCCCAACGACGTTGCCGCTGCGATCGCCGCCAACAACTTCCAGGCGGCCGCCGGCCAGACCAAGGGCTTCTTCATCGTCTCGAACGTCTCGGCCAATACCGACCTTCAGAACATTGATCAGTTCAAGCGCATGATCGTGAAGGCGAAGGACGGCGGCTTCGTGCGCATCGAGGACATCGCGACGGTGGAGCTCGCGGCGCAGTCGACCGACGCCAGCGTCGCCTTCAACGGCGAGCATGCGATCTTCATCGGCATCAAGGCGACGCCGCAGGGCAACCCGCTGACCCTGGTGAAGGGCGTGCGGGCGCTGTTCCCCGATCTCGAGCGCAACCTGCCGCCGTCGATGAAGATGAAGGTGGCCTACGACTCCACCAAGTTCATCCAATCCTCGATCGACGAAGTCCAGAAGACGCTGACTGAAGCGGTCCTGATCGTCGTCGTCGTGATCTTTCTGTTCCTGGCCTCGCTGCGGTCGGTGATCATCCCCGTCGTCACCATTCCGCTGTCGCTGATCGGCGTCTGCATCCTGATGCTGGCCGCGGGCTTCAGCTTCAACCTGCTGACGCTGCTGGCGATGGTGCTGGCGATCGGGCTCGTGGTCGACGACGCCATCGTGGTGGTGGAGAATATCCATCGACATCTCGAGGAGGGCCTGCCACCCGTGCAGGCATCGCTGAAAGGTGCGCGCGAGATCGTCGGCCCCGTCGTCTCCATGACGATCACGCTGGCGGCGGTGTACGCGCCGATCGGCTTCCTCGGCGGCGTGACCGGCACGCTGTTCCGCGAATTCGCCTTTACGCTGGCGGGCTCGGTGATCGTGTCGGGCGTGATCGCGCTGACGCTGTCGCCGATGATGTGCTCGGTGTTCCTCAAGAGCGCGGAAGAGGGCCGGTTCGCCAAGCTCGTCAATCGCGTGTTCGGCGCGTTGACGCGCGCCTATGGCCGCCAGCTGGATCGTTCGCTCGACTACCGCCCGATCACGGCGCTGTTCGCCGTGACCATCCTCGGCCTGGTCGGCTTCCTCTACATGCACATCCAGAAGGAACTGGCGCCGCAGGAAGACCAGGGCATCGTGTTCGCGGTGACCAAGGCGCCGAAATACGCCAACATCGACTACATCGATTTCTACGGCGACAAGATGGACAAGGAGTTCCAGAAGTTTCCCGAGACCGATCTGCGGTTCATCCTGAACGGCATCACCGGTCCGCAGGGCGGCTTCGCCGGCATGCTGCTCAAGCCGTGGGATGAGCGCAAGCGCTCGGCCCAGACATTGCAGCCGCTGGTGCAGAACGAGCTGTCGAAGATCGAAGGCGTCAGCGCATTCGCGTTCAGCCTGCCGCCGCTGCCGGGCGGCCCCGGCGGTCTGCCGGTGCAGATGGTGATCTCGTCGACAGCCGGCTTCCAGCAGGTGTTCGACCAGATGAACAAGCTGAAGGATGCCGCGCGCAAGAGCGGCCTGTTCATCGTCACCGACAGCGACCTCGACTTCAACCAGCCGGTGGTCCGGGTGAAGGTCGATCGCTCCAAGGCGAGCGACCTCGGCATCACGATGCAGTCGGTCGGTGGCGCGCTGGCGACGCTGCTCGGCGGCAACTACGTCAATCGCTTCAACCTGGAAGGGCGCTCCTATCAGGTGATCCCGCAGGTGCCGCGCGCCAGCCGGCTCGCTCCGGAATCGTTCGACAACTACTACGTCCCGACCACGACCGGGCAGCTGGTGCGGCTGTCGACGGTGGTGTCGGTCGAGACCGGCGTCGATCCGAACGCGCTGACCCACTACAACCAGCTCAACTCGTCGACCTTCCAGGCCGTGCCGATGCCCGGCGTCTCGATGGGGCAGGCGGTCGAGTTCCTGCAGGGTGAAGCCAAAAAGCTGCCGTCCGGCTTCAGCTACGACTTCCTCGCCGACTCCCGGCAATACGTCCACGAGGGCAACCAGCTGCTGGTCACCTTCGCGTTCGCCATCATCATCATCTTCCTGGTGCTGGCGGCGCAGTTCGAGAGCCTGCGCGATCCGTTCGTGATCATGATCTCGGTGCCGATGGCGATCGTCGGCGCCTTGATCCCGCTGTTCTTCGGCGTCGCCACCATGAACATCTACACCCAGGTGGGCCTGCTGACGCTGGTCGGACTGATCACCAAGCACGGCATTCTGATGGTGGAGTTCGCCAATGAGCTGCAACTCAATGAGGGACTGGACCGCCGCTCGGCGATCGAGATGTCGGCGCGGATTCGTCTGCGTCCGATCCTGATGACGACGGCGGCCATGGTCACCGGCCTGCTGCCGCTGCTCACCGCCTCGGGCGCCGGCGCCGCCAGCCGCTTCTCGATCGGGCTTGTCGTCGTCACCGGCATGACGATCGGCACGCTGTTCACGCTGTTCGTGCTGCCGATGGTCTACACGGTGATCGCGACCGACCACCAGGCTGCGGCCCGTTCCGAGCGCGCCAAGCAGATCGCCGACTACGAACTCGAGGGTAACGGCGGCGGCGCACTGAAACCGACCTGAGCCCTCCAAGCTCATGTTCGCAGGAAAGGCGGCACTGGCGAAAGCCACTGCCGCCTTTTCCTTGGGAGACCACTTCGCTCCAAAACGCTATGCTCCGCCTCACAAGATCTGGAGGAAACAGGCATGGCGAGCGAATTTGCGGCGGGCAATTACCGGTTCATTCCGGCCGTGTTCCAATATTCCAGCGGCGCGCAGGCGAACGCGGGCTATGAGATCGAGCGGGTCCGCTTCGATCGGCTGGTGCCGCTTGCGGAAGGGTTTGCGCGGATCGCCGCCTACATCAAGGACGCCGGCCGGCCGTTGACCTCGTTCTGCGCCTGCGAGTTGCGCTCGCCGGCCGCCTTCACCGAGGACGGCTTCCGCGCTTTCAACCAGCATTACGTCAAGACGCTCGCCGAATGGGGCCTGTTCGACGGCACCATCAATCCGGTGGCCCGCAGCAATGTCTGTCCCGAGATCGATCCGCCAAGCGAGCCCTCGTTCTACGCGTTCTCGTTCACGCGGCCGAGCACGAGCACGTCGCCGTCCTTCGTGATCGCAGGCGGCGCCGAGGCGCGCAGTGGCACCGCCAGCTATCCCGACCGCATTGTTTGCTATCGCGATCTCAGTCCCGGCGCATGGCGGGAGAAGGTCCGCTTCACCGCCGGCGAGATGGAGCGACGTCTTGCCGAGTTCAGCTTCGGCTGGCAGGAGACCACGGCCGTGCAGGCCTACACCGTGCACGACATCCATCCGGTGATGGCCGACGAACTGGTCCGCCGCGGCGCCACGCGCTCCGGCCTGACCTGGCACTTCTGCCGCCCGCCGGTGGTCGATCTCGAATACGAGATGGATTGCAGGCGGGTGTTGCGCGAGGTGGTGATCTAGCTTCCGTCGTCATTGCGAGAAGCGAAGCGACGAAGCAATCCATGCCTCCGCACGCTAGGTGACATTGGATTGCTTCGCTTCGCTCGCAATGACGTGGATGGTGCAGCGCGCAATCTCTCCCCGTCATCCTGAGGAGCGCGTAGCGCGTCTCGAAGGATGCACGGCCCCAGTCGGGCCGTCGATCCTTCGAGGGCCGCTGAAGACGCGGCCACCTCAGGATGACGGGGAAGATCGAGCGTTCGTCGCTGTGATAGGACGACGGCGTGTCACCGCGCCTTCGGATCGAGCGCGTCGCGCAGGCCGTCGCCGACCAGGTTGAACGACAGCACGACCAGGAAGATCGCAAGCCCCGGCCAGACTGCCATCCACGGCGCGGTGGTCAGGAAGCGTTGCGCGGCGTTGAGCATGCTACCCCAGGACGGCGCCGGCGGCTGCTGGCCGAGGCCGAGGAAGGACAGCGCGGCCTCGGCGATGATCGCGGCCGCGATCGACAGCGTCGCCTGCACCAGGAGCGCGGGCAGGATGTTGGGCAGGATGTGGACCAGCGCGATGCGCCAGCGCGGATTGCCCATGGCGCGCGCCGCCTCGACATAATCCTCGACCTTGACGCTCATCACCTGGCCGCGGGTCAGGCGGATGAAGATCGGGGTCGCCGAGACGCCGATCGCGATCATCGCATTGCCGAGGCTCGGGCCGAGGAAGGCCGCGAGCGCGATCGCCAGGATCAGGAACGGGCAGGCCAGCATCGCATCGGTGACGCGGCTGATCAGCGCGTCGATGAAGCCGCCGCGATAGCCGGCGAGCAATCCGAGCGGCACGCCGACCGCAAGCGCGATGCCGACCGAGATGACGCCGGCAAGCAGCGAGGCGCGGGCGCCGAACACGACGCGCGCGAGCACGTCGCGGCCGAGCTCGTCGGTGCCGAACCAGTGCTGCATCGACGGCGCCTTGCGCACCAGCGACCAGCTCGTCGCGACGGGGTCATAGGGCACGATCAGTGGCGCGAAGACGGTGAGCAGGACAAACAGCGCGATCACGGTGAGGCCGAGCACGGCGCCCCTGCGCTTCATCAGCCGCCGCCAGGCACGCCGCGCCGAGCTCTCCAGCGTCTCGGCCGCGGCAAGCGAAGCTGATGTCCCGAGTGCAGCGTCGGTCATCCGATCAGCCCCTCAGCCGCGGATTGACGAGGATATAGGCGATATCAGCGATCAGATTGAGCGTGATGTAGATCGTCGCCGTCGTCAGCACCACGCCCTGCACGACGGCATAGTCGCGGTTGAACACGGCATCGACAATCAGCTTGCCGAAGCCCGGGATCGAGAAGATCTGCTCGGTGAGCACCGCGCCCGACAGCAGCGTGCCGAGCTCGAGCGCGCCAAGTGTGATGATCGGCGTCAGCGCGTTGCGCATCGCATGCTTGAGGATCACCGTACGCTCGGACAGGCCCTTCGCCCGCGCGGTGCGGACATAGTCGCTCTCCAGCACTTGCAGCATCGCGCTTCGCGTATGCCGCATCAGGATCGCGGCGATCGCGTTGCCGAGCACGAAGGCCGGCATGACGGATGCGGCGAGGCTCGCGCGCCAGTTTTCGCTGAGCGGTACGTAGCCGGAGGCCGGCAGCCAGCCAAGTTCGACCGAGAACAGGAAGATCAGCATGATGCCGAGCCAGAAATTCGGCGTCGAGATCCCCCACAGCGCGAACAAATTGGCGCCATAGTCCCACGCCGTGCCCATCTTCACCGCCGAGATGATGCCAGCAGGAATGCCGATCAGGAAGGCGACCACGATCGCCATGCCGGCGATTTGCATCGTCACCGGCAGCTTCTGCGCGATCAGGCTCGATACCGGCATCTTGTTGCGCAGCGACTCGCCGAAGTCGCCCATCAGCACGCCCTTGACCCAATAGGCGTATTGCACCGGGATCGGCTGATCCAGGTGGTATTGCTGGCGGATCTGCTCGATGACAGCCGGATCGCGCTCCTCGCCGGCCATCACGAGCGCCGGATCGCCGGGCAGCAGATGTTGCAGCGAGAAGATCAGGAGCGAGACGAAGAACAGCGTCGGGATCAGCTGAGCCAGCCGCTTGGCGAGAAAGTTCAGCATTGTCGACCCCGCGTACCCTGCGCCGTGGCGATCATTTCAATTTCAGCCCGACCACGCGCACCAATCCATCCGGCATCTGCCGGTAACCCTCGACCTTGACGGAGTGGGCGATCAGCAGCGTGCGGTGGTAGAGATAGATGATTGGCTCGTCATTGAGCACGATCTTGGTCATCTTCTCGTAGATCGCCTTGCGCTGGGCGGGATCGTTGATCAGCCGCGCATCTTCCATCAGCTTGTCGGCTTCCGCGTTGGAATAGCCGCCATCGTTCTGCGGCGCCTTGGTGTGCAGGAAGACATAGGAATTGCCGTCAGGATCGATCCGGCCGCTCCAGTTGATCTGAAACACCTGAAATTCGCCGGCCTGGGCCTGCTTGAACGTCGTCGCAAATTCGACCACGCGGATCTTGATGTCAAAGCCTGCTTCGGCCGCCATCGACTGCACGACCTGGGCCACGGCTTCGTTCTCGGCCCCTTTGGGGACCATGTAGTCGATGGCTAAGGGCAGCGTTACACCGGCCTCCTTCAGCAGTGCCTTGGCCTTGGCAACGTCGCGTCCCCGAACCGGAAACGCTTTCTGATAGTAAGGATGCGTCGGGCTGACCCACTGATTGCCCGGCGTGAACTCGCCGTTGAAGACGACCTGGTTGAGCGCCTCGCGGTCGATCGACAGATCGAGCGCCTGGCGCACCTTTTCCGACTGGCTGAGCGGTCCCTTGCTCTTGTCGTTGCCGATGTTGATGGTGAGGCCGAGATAGCCGAGTTCAGGTGCGGTCGACAGCACGAGCCGCTTGTCGGCGCGGACGTCCTTGATGTCGGTGGCGAGCACGCGCTCGATCAGATCGAGTCCGCCGGATTTCAGATTGGCGAGCCGCACCGTGGCGTCGACGATAGGGAGGAACACGATGCGATCGATGAATACGTTGTCCTTGTTCCAGTAATCCCCGAATTTCTCGAACACCATGCGGTCCTGCTGCACGCGCTCGACGAATTTGTAGGGTCCGGCGCAGACCGGATGCAGGCCGAATTTGTCGCCCGCCTCCTTCACCGCCTTCGGCGAGACCATCATGCCGGCGCGGTCGGTCAGCTGGGCGATCAGCGGCGAGTAGGGCGTCTTGAGCACCAGCTTGATGGTCAGGGGATCAACGACGTCGACATGGTCGAGGGCGGCCAATTCCGGTTTGCGAAACGAGGTCGGCAGCGTCAGATGGCGCTCCAGCGAGAATTTGGCGGCTTCGGCGTCGAACGGCTCACCGTCGTGGAATTTGACGCCCGGCCGGAGCCTGATCGTCATCTCCTTGCCGTCGGCCGAGTTCTCGTAGGACAGCGCGAGCTGCGGAACGATGTTCAGCTTCTCGTCAATGTCGAACAGCTTGTCGCAGAAGGCGGAAAAGACGATGCGGCCGACATAGGTGCGACCGACTGAAGGATCGAGGATGTCGGGGTCCTCGGCGAGCCCGATGCGAAGCGTCGTCTCGGCACGCGCGCTCGTTCCGCACCAGGTCACGAGGGCTGTCATCAGGACCGCCAAGCGCCAAAATCTCATCGCCAACCCCTTATCCCTTGCGCCTTTATCCCTTGCGCCTTTGTTCCCTACGAAATAACCCCGGGCCGCCCCGAGGCTTCCGCCGTATTGAACGCCGCCACCAGCTTTTCCAGTGTCGGCGAGAACCCGCCATCGGACGGCACGATCGCCTCCGCGCCGGGCAGCTCGCCGGTCCGGTGACAGGCCGTTGCATATCCGGTGCCATCGTCGCGCAACTGCGGCACTTCGCTGCGGCAACGCGAAATCACATAGGGGCAGCGAGTGTGGAAGCGGCAGCCGGAGGGCGGATTGAGCGCGCTCGGCAGCTCGCCCTCCAGCACGATGCGGCTGCGTTTGGCGCGCGGCTTCGGCACCGGGATCGCCGACAGCAATGCGCGGCTATAGGGATGGCGCGGCGCGGTGAACAGCGCCTGCGCCTCCGCCGTTTCGACGATGGTGCCGAGATTCATCACGGCGACCCGGTCGGCGATGTGTTTCACGACGGCGAGATCGTGCGAGACGAAGATGTAGGCGAGCTTCAAGCGATCCTGCAGGTCGCGCAGCAGGTTCAGGATCTGCGAGCGGATCGAGACGTCGAGCGCCGACACCGGCTCGTCGCAGATGATCAGCTTCGGCTCGACCGCGAGCGCACGGGCAATCGCGATGCGCTGGCGCTGGCCGCCGGAGAATTCGTGCGGATAGCGGCGCGCAAAGCGCGGCTCGAGCCCGACCAGGCGCAACAGCTCGTCGACCCGCTCGCGGCGGCGCGCAGCCGGCACGAGATCGTGCAGCGCCAGCGGCTCGGTCAGGATCTGGCTCACCGTTATGCGCGGGTTGAGCGAGGCGTAGGGGTCCTGGAAGATCAGCTGCGCGTCGCGGCGGAACGCGCGCAATTGCTCGGCATTGAGAGCGCCGAGGTCGCGGCCCGCGAAGGTGACGCGGCCGGCATCCGGCTCGATCAGCCGCAGCACCAGCCGGCTCACGGTGGATTTGCCGCAGCCGGATTCACCGACCAGCGCCAGCGTTTTTCCGGCCTCGACCGTGAAGCTGGCGCCGTCGACCGCCTTCACATAGGCGGTCGGCCGGCCGAACACCGAGCGTTCGGCGACGAAATGCTTCACCAGCCCTTCCACCTCGAGCAGCGCAGTCATGACACCAGCCGTTCCAGCGGCGCGCGGAGGCAGCGCGAGGCGTGGGTCGCGCTCAGCATCGCCAGCGGGGGAGGGGATTTGGTGCAGGCATTCTCCACGAACGGGCAGCGCGCGGCGAAGCGGCAGCCGGCCGGCGGGTTCGCCATGTTCGGCACCATGCCCTCGATGGTCGCAAGATGGCTGGTGCGGCGATCGAGCCGCGGGATGGAGCCGAGCAGGCCGACCGTGTAGGGATGCTGCGGATTGGCAAACAGCTCGTCGACCGGGGCGCGCTCGACGATCTCGCCCGCATACATCACGGCGACCTCGTCGCAGACTTCGGCGACGACGCCGAGATCGTGGGTGATCAGGATGATCGCCGCACCACTTGCGGCCTTCAGCTCGCGCATCAGATCGAGAATCTGCGCCTGCAGCGTGACGTCGAGTGCGGTAGTCGGCTCGTCGGCGATCAGGAGCTGCGGGTCGCAGGCCAGCGCCATCGCGATCATCACGCGCTGGCGCATGCCGCCGGACAGCTTGTGCGGATACTCGTCGATGCGTTTCTCGGGCGAGGGGATATGCACGCGGCGCAGCAGCTCGATGGTGCGCTCGCGCGCCGCGCGCCGGGAGCCGCCGCGGTGGCGCAAAATCGTCTCGGTGATCTGGTCACCGATGGTGAAGCTCGGGTTGAGCGAGGTCATCGGCTCCTGGAAGATCATGGCGAGGCGATTGCCGCGCAGGTCGCGCAGCGTCGCGTCCGGCACGTCGAGCAGGTCGAAGCCGTCGAAGCGGATCGCACCGGACACCGCGGCGGATTGCTTCGGCAACAGCCCCATGATCGCGAGCGAGGTCACGCTCTTGCCGCAGCCGGACTCGCCGACCAGGCCGAGCGTGGTGCCGTTGGCGACGGACAGATCGACGCTGTCGACGGCATGCGTGGTACGACCGTCGTCGCCGTGGAAGGTGACGCGCAGGCCCTCGATCTCGATCAGCGGGCCGGCGGTCATTCGCCGCTCTTGGTTGCCGCTGCGATGGCAGCCTCGATCCTAGCGCGATCGCTGGTTCCGGCCGGGTTGGCGCGGGTCGGCATGAAGTCCCGGAACGGCACCCAGTGTTCCCGGCTGACGGCTTCCAGCCGCTCCAGCTCGCGCAGGGGATCGGCGTGGTCGTCGACCCGCAGGTCCAGCGCCGGCCATTCCTCGGTGCTGTGGATCAGAAGCGCCGCGGACTGCTTGCCACGCTTGTCGCCGCCGGCCGCTTCGCCGGCGAGCATCGCCTTGATCAGCCGTTCCGCGAACGGCAGCGTTTCGTTGGCTGCGTAGACGCGTGCGGTCTCGTCGAGCACCGCAGGTCCGGCCAGCATGTTGCCGGCGATCGAAAAACCGTCGCCGGCGATGTGGCCGAACCAGTCGATGCAATCCTTGCCGGAGTGGGCGGCGATCCGGCCCTTGGCATCCATGACATGCACCTGCCGGCTGTCGCGGCTGTTGTCAGGCGCGAGCAGCGCCGAGATCACCTCATGCGGGCTCTTGCCGTCGCGCAGCAGCGCAAGGCCGTCGATGCCGTAATAGGGATTGACCAGCGCCTGCGTCGCAACGGCGCCGATCCCGGGTGCAATGTGCGGCACGAGAGCGCCAACCGCGAAGAACCGCGTCGCGACGGCGATGCCGAGCTGGCCGGTGGCGCTGTCGCGGGCGACGATCGACCAGGTCATCTCACCTCTCTTCTCCCTCTCCCCGCCCTTTCCGGGGAGAGGGGTGGGGTGAGGGGCTTGTTCCGCGAAGATGATGAAAATCGAGTTCGCGGAGACTCCCCCTCACCCGGATCGCATCTTCGATGCGACATACCCGAAGCTTCGCTTCGGCGTTTTTCAGGACAGCCGCCAAAGGCGGCCTTTGCCTCTCCCCGCAAGCGGGGCGAGGTGGAGTTTGAGGCTCGCTTCGCGATCCGACCGGATGTCATCATGCTGTGGCGATCACCTTTTGCTAGCGCCCTGCGGCGTAGCCCTGCATGCCGCGCGGGTTGGCGGCGGCGCGGCGGCGGGGGCCGACCTTCGAGGCTGCAGTGAGGCGGCCTTCCGACCAATCGGGGCCAATCTCGACCACATGGCCGCGGCGTTTCAATTCGTCGATGGTCGATTTCGGCACGCGATTTTCCAGCACCAGCACGCCGGGCCGCGAGGTGCGTGGCCAGAACGAGATCGGGAAATGTTCGGAGTGCCAGGCCGGTGCGTCGATCGCCTCCTGCAAATTGAGCTTGGCGTGCACGTGGCGCAGGAAGAACTGGGTGATCCACTGGTCCTGCTGGTCGCCACCCGGCGAACCCCAGGCGAGATACGGCTCGCCATCGCGCAGCGCCATGGTCGGCGACAGCGTGGTGCGCGGCCGCTTGCCCGGCGCCAGCGAGGCCGGGTGGTTCTCCTCCAGCCAGAACATCTGGGCGCGGCTGCCGAGGCAGAAGCCGAGCTCGGGAATCACCGGCGAGGATTGCAGCCAGCCGCCCGAGGGCGTCCCCGAGATCATGTTGCCGGCCTTGTCGATGATGTCGAAATGCACGGTATCGCCGCGCACCTCGCCGAACCGGCCGACGGTCGGCTCGCCCGCGCCCATGGCGCCGACTGCTTCGCGATGCCCTTCGGCATGTCGCAATTTGACGACGCCACCGAAGCCTTCGACCGAGCCGGGGCGGAAGTCGAGCGAAGCCTTGTCCCTTGAGATCAGCTTGCGCCGTTCGTTGTTATAAGTGTCGGACAGCAGCGTCTCGATCGGGATGTTCGTGAATTTCGGGTCGCCATAGAACGTCTCGCGATCGGCATAAGCGAGCTTGGCGGCTTCGATCTGCAGATGGATGAAGTCGGGGCCTGCGGGATCGAGCCCGTCGAGCTCAAAGCCCTTCAGCAGCGCGAGTTGCTGCAGCATCACCGGACCCTGGCTCCAGACCCCGGCCTTCTGCACGGTGTAGCGGCCATAGTCGTAGGTCAGCGGCGCTTCGATGGTCGGCTGCCAGCGCGCCATGTCGTCGGCCGACAGCACGCCGCGATGCGGCGAGCCGGAGACGTCCATCACCTCCTGGGTGCGGCAGAACTTGTCGATCGCTTCCGCGACGAAGCCCTTCGACCAGGCCTGCCGCGCGCGCTCGATCTGCGCGACGCGGTCGCCGCCGGCGCTCTCGGCTTCAGTCAGGATGCGGGTGTAAGTCTCCGCGAGCTTCGTGTTGGTGAAGATGGTGCCGGGCTTCGGCACCTCGCCGTTGGGCAGATAGACATCGGCCGAGGTGGTCCAGTATTTCCGGAACAGCTGCTCGACGGTCTTGATGGTGGCCGACGCACGCTCGACCAGCGGATAGCCGTCGCGGGCATAGGCGATCGCGGGCTCCAGCACGTCGCGCAGCCTCAATGTGCCGTAGTCGCGCAGCAGCAGCATCCAGGATTCGAACGTGCCGGGCACGCAGGCGGCGAGCAGGCCGGTGCCGGGCACCATCTCGAGGCCCTCGCTGCGGTAATGCGCGATCGTTGCCTTCGCCGGCGCCGGGCCCTGGCCGCAGATCACCTCGGTCTTGCCGCGCTTGACATCGTGCACGATGATCGGCACGTCGCCGCCGGGGCCGTTCAGATGCGGCTCGACGACCTGCAACGTGAAGGCAGTTGCCACCCCCGCATCAAATGCGTTGCCACCCTTCTCCAGCGTCGCCATGCCGACCGCGGTCGCAATCCAGTGCGTCGAGGTGACGACGCCGAAAGTGCCTTCGATCTCGGGCCGTGTGGTGAATGGATCGGGATTGACGTTGCTCATGGCTCTTCACCGTTAGGCGGTTTGTTCTTCGATTTGTTCTGGCGCGACTTGCGCGCGCGCACTTGATCACAGCCGGGCTGGTATGCCAACCGCTTGGTGGACATGGCCGCTCCCATCCGCGTGATCATGCCGGAACGGCGGCGGCCGGGCTGTTGACGGCGTGGCAGGCGACGCCGTCGATCAGTTCCGGCGCCCTCTCGCGGCAGAGATCGAAGGCGAGGGGACAGCGCGGATTGAACGCGCAGCCGGACGGCGGATCGATCGGGTTGGGAATCTCGCCCTTGACCGGGATGCGCTGGCGGCCGGACATCGCAAGATCCGGAACCGCGCCGAGCAGCATCTTCGTGTAGGGCATCCTCGGGTTCTCGAACAGTTTCCGGCCCTCGGCGATCTCGACGATGCGGCCGAGATACATCACGCCGATCCTGGTCGCCATGTGGCGGACAACCGCCAGATTGTGGCTGATGAACAGATAGGTCAGGCCGAACTTGTCCTGGAGGTCGCGCATCAGATTGAGGATCTGCGCCTGCACGGAGACGTCGAGCGCCGAGGTGGGCTCGTCGCAGACGATGAACTCGGCTTCGGACGCCAGTGCGCGGGCGATCGCGATGCGCTGGCGCTGGCCGCCGGAAAACTCGTGCGGGAATTTTTGGCCGTCGTCGGGGTGCAGGCCGACCAGCGAAAGCAATTCGCCGACCCTGGCCTTGATGTCGCGCTCCCCCTGGATCAGGTCGAAGGCGCGGATCGGCTCGGCGACGATGGCGGCGACCCGGTAGCGCGGATTGAGGCTCGCATAGGGATCCTGAAAAACCATCTGGATGCGCCGGCGCAGCCGGCGGCGCGCCTGGCCCTGCCGCGGATCGGTCATCGAGATGCCGTCGATGATGACTTCGCCCGAACTCGGCGGCAGCAGGCCGACGACCATGCGCGCAACGGTGGTCTTGCCGGAGCCGGATTCGCCGACCAGCGCAAAGGTCTCGCCGCGCTTGATGTCGAAGCTGACGCCGTCGACGGCTTTCAGAAGCTCGAGATGACCACCCTCCAGCACGCGGTTGAGCCATGGCTTCGAGACGTCGAAGACGCGGCGCAGGTTCCTGACCTCGATCAACGTCCCGCTCATGCCGCGGTCTCCTTCGCGGGCTCGAACAGATGGCAGGCGACGGATTGCGTGCCCTGCCGGATCGGCTCAGGCCGCTCGATGCAGCAGCGATCGAACGCAAACGCGCAGCGCGGATTGAACGGGCAGCCTGGCGGGATTGCCGACAGCCGCGGCATCGCGCCTGGGATCTGCACCAGGCGCTTGTCCTCGCCGGCGAGTGTCGGGATCGCGCCCATCAGGCCCTTGGCGTAGGGATGCAAGGGATTGCGCACCACCTCCTGCACCGGGCCGATCTCGGCGATGCGGCCCGAATACATCACCGCGACGCGGTCGCAGGTCTCGGCGATCACCCCCATGTCGTGGGTCACCAGCATCACCGCGGTGCCATGGTCGCGCCCGAGCCGCTTGATCAGCGCGATGATCTGCGCCTGCACCGAGACGTCGAGCGCGGTCGTCGGCTCGTCGGCGATGATCAATTCCGGCTCGGCACAGATCGCGAGCGCAATGACGACGCGCTGGCGCATGCCGCCGGAGAATTCATGCGGATAGCCGTCGATGCGCTTCTCCGGCGCGGGAATGCCGACCTCGGCCAATAGATCGATGGCGCGCCTGCGCGCGGCGCTTTCGCTTAAGTTTGTGTGGGTGCGGATGGTCTCGATGATCTGGTCGCCGATCCGGTAGAGCGGATTGAGGCTGGTCAGCGGATCCTGGAAGATCATGCCGATCCGCTTGCCCCTGACGCGGCGGATCTCCTCCGGCGGAAGATGGTCGATCCGCGTGCCCGACAGCTCGATCTCGCCGCCGGAGATGCGGCCGGGTGGATCGATCAGCCCGATCACGGCAAGGCCCGTGACCGATTTGCCGGCGCCGGATTCGCCGACCACGCCGAGCACCTCGCCCTTGGCGATGTCGAACGACACGCCGTTGATGGCGCGCAAGTTGGCGCGGCGGGTGACGAATTCCACCTCGAGGTTACGCACGGAGAGAACAGGTTGGGTCATCGGAGCTTCGGGTTGAGTGCGTCGCGCAGCCAGTCGCCGAGCAGGTTGATGGAGAGGATCAGGCCGGCAAGGGCAATGCCCGGGAAGGCGACGATCCACCATTCGCCGGCGAACAGATAATTGTTGCCGATCCGGATCAGGGTGCCGAGCGACGGCATGGTGTCGGGCATGCCGGCGCCGAGGAACGACAGCGTCGCCTCGGTGATGATGGCGAGCGCGAGGTTGATGGTGGCGATCACCAGGATCGGGCCCATCGTGTTCGGCAGCACGTGGCGGAACATGATCTTCGGCGCCGGCAGGCCGATCAGCTGCGCCGCAGCCACATAGTCCTTGTTCTTCTCGACCATGACCGAGCCGCGCACGGTGCGGGCATATTGCACCCAGAAGCTGAGGCCGATCGCGATCACGAGCACGCCAAGCGTGCTTATCTCGTCGAGCCGGTTGCCGAGCAGCGATTTGGCGACGCCGTTGACCAGCAGCGCGATCAGGATCGCGGGGAAGGTGAGCTGCACGTCGGCGATCCGCATGATCACGGTGTCGACCACGCCGCCGAAATAGCCGGCGATCAGGCCGAGGGCGATGCCGAGCGCGCCGGCGAAGACAACGCCTGCGATGCCGACCGCAAGCGAGATGCGCAGGCCGTAAAGGATCGCCGAGAGCACGTCGCGGCCCTGTTCGTCGGTGCCGAGCAGGAACGGGCTCTGGCCATCGGCGGTCCACAGCGGGGCGATCCGCGAGTTGAGCAGCTGCAGCTGCGCCGGATCGAACGGATCCTGCACCGCGAGCCATGACGCAAAGATCGCCAGCAGGAAGAACAGCAGCGTGATGGAGGCTGCGACCATCGTCAGCCTGGAGCGGCGGAACGAATAGAAGATGTCGCTGTCGAGCGCGCGCCTGACCCAGCCGGCAGGTGCCTGGTGGTCTTGCGTGCGATGGGGGACGACGGCGTCGGACATGGTTTGGTCCCTCACGCCGCGCGGCCGACGGTCGACCGCAAGCGCGGATCGACCACGGTGTAGAGGATGTCGACCACGAGATTGATGGTGACGAAGATCAGCGAGACCATCAGGAGATACGCGGCCATGATCGGGATATCGACATTCTGCACGGCCTGCACGAACAGAAGCCCCATGCCCGGCCATTGGAACACGGTTTCGGTGATGATCGAGAAAGCAATAACCGAGCCAAACTGCAGGCCGGCCACCGTGATCACCGGAACCAGCGTGTTCTTCAGCGCGTGGCCGAAATGGATCGCGCGCGTGGTCAGCCCGCGGGCGCGGGCAAAGCGGATATAGTCGGTGCGCAGCACTTCCAGCATTTCGGCGCGCACCAGCCGCATGATCAGGGTCATCTGGAACAGCCCGAGCGTGATCGCCGGCATGATGATCGCCTTCCAGCCGGAGACGGTGAGGAGCCCGGTCGACCACCAGCCGAGCTTCACCACGTCGCCGCGACCGAACGAGGGCAGCCAGCCCAAGGTCACGGCGAACAGATAGATCAGGAGGATGCCGATCAGGAAGGTCGGCAGCGAAATGCCGATCAGCGATATCGCCTGGAATAATCTGGCCAGGATGGTGTCACGGCGCAGCGCCGAATAGACCCCCATCAGGATGCCGGCCACCATCGCAAAGATGGTGGCGACGATCGCAAGCTCCAGCGTCGCCGGCATGCGCTCCGCCAGCAGCGATGAGACCGGCAGGCGGAATTGGTAGGACACGCCGAACTTGAACTGCAGCGCATTGATGAAGTAGCGGCCGAACTGCACCAGCACGGGATCGTCGAGGCCGAGCGACTGCCGGATCGAGGCGCGTTCCGCCGCCGAAGTGTCGATCGAGACGATCTGGTTCACCGGATCGCCGGCGAAGCGGAACATCGCAAACGCGATGATGCCGACGGCGAGCATGACGCCGATCGCCTGCAGGAAGCGGCGAAGAGTGAAAGCGAGCATCTCTACCTTTCACTGCTTTTGAATATTGGTGCGCGGCTTTGCGCGACCGGAAAACGCGAGGTCCCGGAAGCCTGCGCTTCCGGGACCCAATTCGCCGTAGCCACTATTCACCCTGTTTGGTCGCCCAGTACAGCAGCACCTGGTTGTCCGCGCGCTGGGTCAATTTGACTTTTTTCGACACGCCCCACACCAGCGGTTGCTGATGCAGCGGAATGTAGCCGTAATCCTTGATGACGATCTCGTAGGCCTGCTTGATCAACTGGTCGCGCTTGGCCGTGTCGCTCTCGACCAGGACCTTGTCGGTGAGCGCGTCGACTTCCTTGTTGCAATAGCCGCCGAGATTGGCCTCGCCCCGGGTGGAATCCTTCGGATCGTCGCGGCAGCCGAGGATGTCGTGCAGCACGTTGTGCGAGTCTGATGTCGCGGGGGTCCAGCCCAGCATGAAAAACGAGGTCTGGTAACCGCCGGGCTTCAGCACCTTGCCGAAATACTGCGCCTTCGGCTGCGCCAGCAGGTTCACCTTGACGCCGATGCGGGCCAGCATGCCGACCACCGCCTGGCAGATCGCGGCGTCGTTGACGTAGCGGTCGTTCGGGCAATCCATCGTGACTTCGAAGCCGTTCGGATAGCCGGCCTCGGCCAACAGCTTCTTGGCACCATCAGGATCGAGTTTCGGCCGGGTGAACTCCTTCGACAGCGGATAGAGCTCGGGGGCGATCATCAGGGTCGAGGGCGTCGACATGCCGCGCATCACGCGGGTCTTGATCAGATCGACGTCGATCGTCTTGTAGAAGGCTTCGCGGACCCTGATGTCCTTGAACGGATTCTTGCCCTTGATGTTGGAATACAGCAGCTCGTCGCGGGCCATATCCATGCCGATGAAGATGGTGCGGATCTCCGGCGCGGTCATCACGGTGGCGACGCCGCTGGAATTGACGCGCTGGATGTCCTGCAGCGGAACCGGCTCGATGACATCGACTTCGCCCGAGAGCAATGCGGCGACGCGGGTGGCGTCGGAGCCGATCGGGGTGAAGATGATCTCCTTGAGATTATGCTCGGGCTTGCGCCAATAGCCCGGAAACGCCTTGAATACGGTCTTCACACCGGGCTGATGGCTCTCGATCGTGAAGGCGCCGGTGCCGTTCTCGTGCAGCGCCGCGTAGCTCGGCGTGGTTGCAGAGGCCGGCGTCGGTGCGACCGAGTTGTTCTCCTCGCACCACTTCTTGTCCATGATGTACCAGCTATCCCATTGCGAGGTCAGGATGGGATTGGGCGAGTCCAGCGTCACGTCGACGGTGTAGTCGTCGACCTTGGTGAATTTGGCGTCGGCCGGGACGTTGCTGAGGAAGTTGGAGCCCTTGGCGCGGACGCGGTCCGCGGAAAACAGCACGTCGTCGGCGGTGAAGGGGTCGCCATTGTGGAATTTCACGCCCTTGCGCAGATGGAAGCGCCATTTGGTCGGGCTCAGCGTCTCCCAGCTTTCCGCCAGTGCCGGAATGATCTTGAGGTCCTTGTCGCGCGCGGTGAGGCCCTCATAGACGTGGGCGTGGTGCGCGATCGTCGTGGTCTCCTTCAGCGTGTAGGGATCCAGCGACTTGAGCTCGCCCTGGTTGGCATACTTCAACGTCTGGGCCGATGCCGGCAAGGCAAGGGCGACCAGTGCGACGGCCGTCGCCGCAAACAAACTCCAACGTACCGACATGTGATCCCGCGTCCCCGTTTTTGTCCGCCGGCTGCTTTGTCCGGCTGGTATTATTGATGCATGTTGCCAGAGTTTACCGGCCGCGCAAGCGCGATTTCCCAAAGGGTTAACCTGTTCGCGCGAGTGCAGCGCAATGGCCGGGATTCGAGAGTAAGCTGTCGGCACGAACGCGAGACATTCGACTTTCGGAGTGCTGCCTGTCGGTCACGGGAATGATCACCGGCGCGCCCTGTTTATGCCGGTCGCTCCAAAACGGTTTGGTTGACCATAACGGATGATTGAGGCCGACTGCCCGTTGGGGCGGGTGGGGCCGACTTGCGCAACGCACCCCGTCGCGGCGATACTGAGGTGGGTCAGGCGTATTTGAGGAGGCGGATATGAAAGTCAACGTCGAGATAGATTGTACGCCCCTCGAAGCGCGGCAGTTCTTTGGCCTGCCCGATGTGGCGCCGATGCAGAATGCCGTCATGGACAAGTTGCAGCAGCAGATGCTGTCGAACATCGATAAGATTTCGCCGGAATCGCTGATGCAGAGCTGGTTCACCTTCGATCCCAAACTCGCCGAGCGCTTCCAGGACATGTTCGTGGCGATGGCCGGCTTCGGCGGCACCAGCAAGAAGAAATAGTGACCGACATGGACAGGAGCGTTGATGGGACCGTACGCCGGTTGCGCCCGCCTAGCCTGTTCCTGATGCTGGCGGAGGCGCGCGGCGTGCTCGAACTCAATTGGAGCCTGCTGCTGTCGCCCCTGCTGATGCAGGCGCCGAAGGGCGACGGCCATCCGGTGCTGGCGCTGCCGGGCTTCCTCGCCAGCGACCTTTCGATGGCGCCGATGCGGCGCTATCTGAAGGAGCTCGGCTACGACGCCTACGCCTGGAACATGGGCCGCAATTTCGGCGGGATTTCCAGCAGGCGGGCTGCACTGCGCGACCTGCTGAAGCGGGTCCATGAAGCGTCCGGGCGCAAGGTCTCGATCATCGGCTGGAGCCTCGGCGGCGTCTATGCGCGCGACCTGGCGGCGCAGATGCCCGATCTGGTGCGCTCCATCATCACGCTCGGCAGTCCGTTCGCTGACGACATCCGCGCCACCAACGCGACCCGGCTGTACGAACTGCTGTCCGGCGAGGCGGTGGACGACATCCCCGAGATTCGCGCGGCGATCGCCGGCGACATGCCGGTGCCGGCCACCTCGATCTATTCCCGCACCGACGGCATCGTGAACTGGCGGACCTCGCGGGTGCGGTCGTCGGCGACCGCCGAGAACATCGAGGTGCATCTGGCCAGCCATCTCGGCCTCGGCGTCAACCCCGCAGCGCTGTGGGCGATCGCGGACCGGCTGGCGCAGTCGGAAGGCGAGTTCCGGCATTTTGACCGGTCGGGCCCCTTTGCCATTGCCTACCGGCCGGCAGAACAGGCACTATCCTGATCAGACGACGAGAAGCGCCGCCAAGGCGCCCGCGTGAGTAGGTTCTCGGGAGGAGATCATGAGCGACGCCAAGAAGCTGTCCTCGCTGGACGCATCGTTTCTGTATCTGGAAACGCCGGAAATGCCGATGCATGTCGGCAGCATGGCGATCTTCCGCCTGCCCGACGGCTACAAGGGCGACTTCTTCGAGGAATTCAAGGCGATGATCGCCTCGCGGCTGCACATCGCGCCGATCCTCAAGGCGCGCCTGCAGAAGGCGCCGCTCGACATCGACCATCCGTCCTGGGTCGAGGACGACCAGTTCGACATCGACCGCCACATCTTCCGGGCCAGCCTGCCGGCGCCGCGCGATCGCGCGACGCTGGAGCGCATCGTCGGCTGGATGCACGCCAAGCTCTTGAACCGCGCCCGCCCGCTCTGGGAGTTCTACGTCTTCGAAGGGATGAAGGACAACGAGATCGGGCTCTATTCCAAGATGCACCACGCCTGCATCGACGGCGGCGCAGGTGCTGCGCTGACCAGCATGATCTACGACCTGACGCCGGTGCCGCGCGAGATCGAGCCGCCGAGCGCGAAAAAGGTCGCGCAGGAGCCGCGTGATATCGCGGCCAATCTGATCGACGCCTATCAGCAGCTCTGGACCCAGCCGTTCGAGGCGGCCGCTGCCGCGCAGAAGAGCCTGGAGCTGCCGCGCTCGGGCAAGAGCGACCTCGGCTCGATCCTGTTCGACAACGCCATGTTCCAGATCGAGAGTGCGGTGAAGTTCGCAGGCTCCATGCCGACCGTCATGAAGAGCCTCTCCGACGTCGTCGCCAAGATCGCCGATCCGAGGTCGCGTGAGAACCTGCAGGCGATGGCCTCGCCGCCGACCATTCTCAACAAGGCGATCTCGTCGGAACGCAGCTTTGCCGGCACCTCGATCTCGTTGTCGCGCGCCAAGGCGCTGGCCAAGGCCTCGGGCGGCAAGCTCAACGACGTCGTGCTGGCGCTCGCTTCCGGCGTGGTGCGGCGCTATCTGATCAGCCAGGGCGCGCTGCCCAACAAATCGCTGACCGCCGGCGTGCCGATCTCGCTGCGCGAGGAGGGCAATGCCGAATCCAACAACCAGGTGTTCGGGATGATCTGCTCGATCGCGACCGACATCGAGGATCCCCGGAAGCGGCTGGAAACCATCATCGCGCAGTCCACCAAGTCCAAGGAGATGTCGCATCCGCTGCGCGCCCTGGTGCCGCAGGTGACCAACATCTCGCTGCTGGGTGCGCCGATCCTGGTGCAGATCCTGGCGCTGCTCTACAGCCGCTCCGATCTCTCCAACGTGTTGCCGCCGGCGACCAACATCACGGTCTCCAACGTGCCCGGGCCGCGGCAGACGCTGTACGCGGCGGGCGCGGAGCTGCTGCACATCTTCCCGGTTTCGATCTCGACCCACGGCGTGGCGCTCAACATCACCGTGCAGAGCTACCGCGATCAGCTCGATTTCGGCTTCATCGTGGGTGCCAACATCATTCCGCACGTCCAGGTGATGTGCGACATGCTCCCGCTCGAGTTCGATGCACTCGAGGCGGCGTTCGCTCCCCCGACCGCGGATATCAAGGGCGCGGCTGAATAGGAATTTCACGATGATCGAGATGCCACCGCTGCAGTTCGCCGAGACGAACGGCATCCGCATGGGGTTTTACGAAGCAGGCCCCAAGACCGACACGCCGCCGGTGGTGCTGTGCCACGGCTGGCCTGAACTGGCGTTCTCCTGGCGCCACCAGATCAAGGCGTTGGGCGATGCCGGCATCCGGGTGATCGCGCCGGATCAGCGCGGCTACGGCGCGACCGACCGGCCGGAGCCGGTCGAAGCCTACGACATGGAGCACCTGACCGCCGATCTCGTCGGCCTGCTCGACCATCTCAAGATCGACAAGGCGATCTTCGTCGGTCACGACTGGGGCGGCTTTGTCGTCTGGCAGATGCCGCTCAGGCATCCCACGCGAGTCGCCGGCGTCGTCGGCGTCAACACGCCGCATTGGGACCGGGCGCCGATGGACCCGATCGCGCTGTTTCGCCAGCGCTTCGGCGACCACATGTACATCGTCCAGTTCCAGGACCCGGCGCGCGAGCCGGACCGCATCTTCGGCAGCCGGGTCGAGCAGACCTTTGACGCCTTCATGCGCAAGCCGGCCGCCCGTGCGCCCGGTGCGCCGGAGGAGCAGCCGATCGCCGGTGTCGGCGCCTCGGCGCGGCTCAACCTGGCGTTCCCGCAGATGATCGCGAATTACGACGCCAAGCACGATCCGCGGACGCCGATCCTGTCGGCCGAGGAGAAGAAGGTGTTCGTCGACACCTTCACCAAGACCGGCTTCACCGGCGGTATCAACTGGTATCGCAACTTCACCCGCAACTGGGAGCGCTCGGCCGGGCTCGACCACAATGTGCGGGTGCCGTCGCTGATGATCATGGCCGAGAACGATGCGGTGCTGCCGCCTTCGGCCGCCGACGGCATGGAGCGGCTGGTGCCGGACCTCGAAAAATATCTGGTCAAGGACAGCGGCCATTGGACGCAGCAGGAAAAGCCTGACGAGGTCAGCGCAAAGCTGATCGAATGGCGCAGAAAGCGGTTTGGATAGCCGTCATCCCCGCGCAAAGGCTTCGCCTTTGCGCTGGAGGTGCGCGCCGGCTTCGGCGCGCCTCGAAGGATGAGAGGGGCAGGAAACAAGCGGCCATCCTTCGAGACGCGCGCGATGCGCGCTCCTCAGGATGACGGCGCGTAGTGAGGGGGCACTTCCGACATGGCGTCCGGCAACAGACTGAGTCCGATCCCGCATCCACCGACGAAACCGGTGGTCGGCAACATGCTGTCGCTGGATTCGACCGCGCCGGTACAGCATCTGGTCAAGCTCTCCAAGGAGCTCGGGCCGATCTTCTGGCTTGACATGATGGGGGCGCCGCTTGTGATCGTCTCCGGTCACGATCTGGTCGACGAGCTGTCCGACGAGAAGCGCTTCGACAAGGCGGTGCGCGGCTCGCTGCGCCGCGTGCGCGCGGTCGGCGGCGACGGGCTGTTCACCGCCGACACCAAGGAGCCGAACTGGAGCAAGGCGCACAACATCCTGATGCAGCCGTTCGGCAATCGCGCCATGCAGTCGTATCACCCGAGCATGGTCGATATCGCCGAGCAGCTGGTCAAGAAATGGGAGCGCCTCAACGCCGACGAGGAGATCGAGGTCGTCCACGACATGACGGCGCTGACCCTCGACACCATCGGCCTCTGCGGCTTCGACTATCGCTTCAACTCGTTCTACCGCCGCGACTACCATCCCTTCGTGGAATCGCTGGTGCGCTCGCTCGAGACCATCATGATGACCCGCGGCCTGCCGCTCGAGGGTCTGTGGATGCAGAAGCGGCGCAAGACGCTGACCGACGACGTCGCCTTCATGAACAAGATGGTCGACGAGATCATCGCCGAGCGGCGCGGCAACACCGACGTGACCGACGACAAGAAGGACATGCTGGCCGCGATGATGACCGGCGTCGACCGCGCCACCGGCGAGCAGCTCGACGATGTGAACATCCGCTACCAGATCAACACCTTCCTGATCGCCGGCCATGAGACCACCTCCGGCCTGCTGTCGTGCACGATCTACGCGCTGCTGAAGCATCCCGAGGTGCTGAAGAAGGCCTATGAGGAGGTCGACCGCGTCCTTGGTCCCGACGTCAATGCGCGGCCGACCTATCAGCAGGTGACGCAGCTCACCTACATCACTCAGTGCCTGAAGGAGGCGCTGCGGCTTTGGCCGCCGGCGCCGGCCTACGGCATTGCGCCGCTGAACGACGAGACGATCGGCGGCAAATACAAGCTGAAGAAGAACACCTTCATCACCATCCTAGTGATGGCGCTGCACCGCGATCCCTCGGTCTGGGGTCCGAACCCCGATGTGTTCGATCCCGAGAATTTCAGCCGCGAGGCCGAGGCCAAGCGCCCGGTCAACGCCTGGAAGCCGTTCGGCAACGGACAGCGCGCCTGCATCGGCCGCGGCTTTGCCATGCACGAGGCGGCGCTCGCGATCGGGATGATCCTGCAACGCTTCAAGCTGCTCGACGTGCATCGCTACCAGATGCACCTGAAGGAGACGCTGACCGTCAAGCCCGACGGCTTCAGGATCAAGGTGCGGCCGCGCGACGACAGGGATCGCGGCGCCTTCGCCGGCAGCACAGGCGCGGTTGCGGCCGCGCCGAAGGTTCAGCGCGCGCCGACCACGCGTCCCGGTCACAACACGCCGATGCTGGTGCTCTACGGCTCCAACCTCGGCTCGGCCGAGGAACTGGCGACCCGCATGGCCGATCTGTCCGAGATCAATGGCTTTGCGGTGCGGCTTGGTCCGCTGGACGACTATGTCGGCAAGCTGCCGGAGGAGGGCGGCGTGCTGATCATCTGCGCCTCGTACAATGGCGCGGCGCCCGACAATGCGACGCAATTCGTCAAATGGCTGGAAAGCGATCTGCCGAAGGACGCCTTTGCGAAGGTGCGCTACGCCGTGTTCGGCTGCGGCAACAGCGACTGGGCGGCGACCTACCAGTCGGTGCCGCGCTTCATCGACGAGCAGTTGACCAAACATGGCGCCCGCGCGGTCTATCCGCGCGGCGAGGGCGATGCACGCAGCGATCTCGACGGCCAGTTCCAGAAATGGTTCCCGGAGGCGGCGAAGGTCGCGACCAAGGAATTCGGCATCGACTGGAATTTCACCCGCACCGCCGAGGACGAGCCGCTCTACGCGATCGAGCCGGTGGCGCAGGGGGCTGTCAACACCATCGTGACGCAGGGCGGCGCGGTGCCGATGAAGGTGCTCGCCAACAACGAGCTGCAAAACAAGGACGGTGCCCATCCGTCGGAGCGCTCGACCCGGCATATCGAGGTCGAGCTGCCGGCCGGCCTGAAATATCGCGTCGGCGATCACCTCAGCGTGGTGCCGCGCAACGATCCGACCCTGGTCGATTCCGTCGCGCGTCGCTTCGGCTTCCTGCCGGCCGACCAGATCCGTTTGCAGGTCTCGGAAGGCCGCCGCGCGCAACTGCCGGTCGGCAACGCGGTGTCGGTCGGGCGGCTGCTCACCGAGTTCGTCGAGCTGCAGCAGGTCGCGACCCGGAAGCAGATCCAGATCATGTCCGAGCATACGCGCTGCCCGGTGACCAAGCCGAAGCTGATGGCCTATGTCGGCGACGACGACGCTTCAGCCGCGCGTTACCGCGCGGAGGTGCTGGCCAAACGCAAATCGGTTTTCGACCTGCTCGAGGAGTATCCGGCCTGCGAGCTGCCGTTCCACCTCTACCTTGAAATGCTGTCGCTGCTGGCGCCGCGCTATTACTCGATCTCGTCGTCTCCGGCCGGCGCGGCGCAGCGTTGCAGCGTCACCGTGGGTGTCGTGGAGGCGCCCGCAAGCTCGGGCCGCGGCATCTACAAGGGCATCTGCTCGAACTATCTGGCGCGCCGCCGCGCCGGCGACACCGTCCACGCCACCATCAAGGAAACCAAGGCCGGCTTCCGCCTGCCTGACGACAACGCGGTGCCGATCATCATGATCGGGCCGGGTACCGGGCTCGCACCGTTCCGCGGCTTCCTGCAGGAGCGCGCCGCGCGCAAGGCACAGGGCGCGACGCTGGGCCCTGCGATGCTGTTCTTCGGCTGCCGCAATCCCGGGCAGGATTTCATCTATGCGGACGAGCTGAAGGCATTCGCAGCCGACGGCGTCAATGAGCTCTACACCGCCTTCTCACGCGCCGACGGCCCGAAGACCTATGTGCAGCACCTCGTCGCCGCGCAGAAGGATCGGGTCTGGGAGCTGATCCAGAAGGGTGCGATCGTCTATGTCTGCGGCGACGGCAGCAAGATGGAGCCCGATGTCAAGGCGACGTTGACGTCGATCTATGGTGAGCGCACCGGTTCCGACGCCGATGCCGCCGCGCGCTGGATCGAGGAGATGGGAACCAGGAACCGCTACGTGCTCGACGTCTGGGCCGGCGGGTAGGCTCGGCGAATGGCGCCACAAACTCAGTGTCGTCCCGGCGAAAGCCGGGACCCATAACCACCGAAGGTGATTGTTGCGCACCGCTGGGGCCACAGCCCTCTTCAACGACTCAATCCCGTGGTTATGGTCCCGGCTTTCGCCGGGACGACGATGGGGAAAGAAACACGCCCTCAACCGCATCACCGTCGTCCCCGGCGTGAGTCACGATTTCGCATTCTCTCGGCGCTAGCTTCGCCGGCCCCGACGCCCATGTTACAAGCCGCCGCATGATTCCATGGGAAAAGATCGATACCGCGCGCATTTCCGGCACTGAAGGTGAATTGCGCCTGATGCGGCGAGGCCGCGAATTCTCGATCATGCTCGGCACCAACGAGCTGATGAACAGCCGCCTGTCAGGCTCGGAAGCCGCACTGGCGACGCTTGCTGCGAAGAAGATCGAGCAGGTCGCAAAGCCGCATTTTCTGATCGGCGGCCTCGGCATGGGCTTTACGCTGCGGGCGGCGCTCGCCGTGTTGGGGCGCGATGCGCAGATCGTGGTGGCCGAACTGGTGCCGGCCGTGGTTGCCTGGGCGAGGGGGCCGATGGCGGAGATCTTCGGCGACAGCCTGAACGATCCGCGCGTCAGCATTCAGGAGGTGGATGTCGCTGATGTCATCGAGCGCCACCCGCGCAGCTTCGATGCCATTCTCCTCGATGTCGACAACGGCCCCGAAGGTCTGACCCGCAAGGCCAATGACGGGCTTTATGATGTCTCCGGGCTCAAGCTCGCGCACAACGCATTGCGACGTGGTGGCGTGCTCGCCGTCTGGTCGTCCGGCCCGAATGCCAAGTTCCCGAAATCGCTGTCCCGGGCGGGGTTCGCGGTCAACGAAATTGCCGTCCGCGCCACCGGAAGAGGCCGCGGCGTCCGCCACGTGATCTGGATCGCGGTCAAGGAGTAGCCGGCATCGCTGTTGCGACGCAGCAAAGCCGACGGAGGCGCCCTTCGGTTCGATTGTGTTGAAAATCGGGGGCCGTTGGGTTTCACTCCGCGGCACGTGAGGCCTCGAGCCCTTGGTCGGTCGGATGCAGGCGACGTCGAATTTTGGGGTGCAGGAGACGCACGGGATTCTGGACCGCTTCCAGGCCGAATTCCGCGGCTCGAGCGAAGGGCTCGGCTGGTCGTCGGCATATGCCTCGGTGCAGCGTGAACGGCCGTTTGACGGGCACTTCCACGCGCTGTCGGACAATCTGATGGTGCTGCATCGGGGCGGCCCGGTCGACATCACCTATGTGATGGACGGCAAGTCGATAGCCCGGCACATCCCGCGCGGCGGCGTGTTCTTCCTGCCCGCGGGGCACGCCTGCAACGTGGTGCTGCGCGAGGCGCTCGAATCCACCCACATCTATCTGCGCTCCGATTTGTTCGCGGGCCGCGACGGGGCGCCGAGCCTGATCGGCGGGCTGGCGCCGATGCTCGGCGATCAGGATGCGGTGCTGGAGCATCTCGCCGCGGCGATCGGCGACACCATCACCGGCGGCCTGCCGGCCTCGTCGTTGTTCATCGATCCGATCGCGCAGGCGATCGCCAATCGCTTTGTCGCGATCAACTTCCACAAGCCGAGCGTGGAGGCCGGCAAGCATCCGAACCTGCTCAGCGCCAGGCAAATGGCGCGCATCCGCGAGTTCGTCGACGCCAATCTCGATACCGACATCCGGCTCGACCAGCTCGCGGAGCTGTGCGGCCGCAGCACCGAATATTTCGTCCGGCTGTTCAAGGCGACCAGCGGCATCTCACCCTACCAATATGTGCTCAATCTGCGAATCGAGCGGGCGAGAGCGCTGCTCGCCGACGAGACGCAGAGTCTCGCCGACATCGCGCTCGCCTGCGGCTTCTCGCATCAGGAGCATTTCACCCGCATGTTCCGCCGCTTCACCGGCGTGACGCCCGGGCGATACCGGCGCAGCCATTAGGCGCGGCGGCCGGGACGCGCGAGGGCGGCACGGCCGCGTCGTGTCCCACCGGATGATTTTTCCGGTTTTGTGCAGATTTTCTCCGGTTTCGTGCAGGCCCGGCGCGGCCGCCCGCCGCTAGCTTTCTCCCAACAAGATGAGACTGCCGGTTCGCCGGCTTGGGAGAAATGCCATGAGCACCGCGACGCCGGACGCCGGAAGCGCATCCGTCGCACTTGCAGCAGCAGCCACCGATGCCCGCCAGGGTGCCTTTGCCTATTGCTCGCAGCAATATCGCGTGGTGTTCGGCGCCGGCACCTCGGCGCGGCTCGGCGAGGAGAGCGAGCGCCTTGGCATCAAGCGGGCGCTGGTGCTCACCACCCCCGAGCAGCAGGACCTCGGACGCCGGCTCGGCGCCGGCCTCGGCGACAGGCTCGCGGGGTTGTTCGCCGGCGCGCGCATGCATACGCCGGTCGAGGGCACCAACGAAGCGCTTGGCATCGTCGAATCCCGCGACATCGACGGGTTGGTCGCGATCGGCGGCGGCTCGACGGGCGGGCTCGGCAAGGCGCTGGCGCTGCGCACTGGGCTGCCGCACATCGCGATGCCGACCACCTACGCCGGCTCGGAGATGACGCCGATCCTCGGCGAAACCGCTAACGGCATCAAGACCACGCAGCATTCCCAGGATCTGGTCCCGGACACCGTCATCTACGACGTCGATCTCACGGTCAGCCTGCCACCGCACATCTCCGCCGCCAGCGGCCTCAATGCGATCGCGCACGCCGTCGAGGCGCTTTATGCGCCAGACGCCAATCCGCTGACCTCGCTGATGGCCGAGGAAGGCATCGCCGCGCTCGCCCGCGCGCTGCCCCGCATCATGACTGCGCCTGCCGACGCCGGCGCGCGTCGCGATGCGCTCTATGGCGCCTGGCTGTGCGGCGCGTGTCTCGGCGCGGTCGGCATGTCGCTGCACCACAAGCTCTGCCACGTGCTGGGCGGCATGTTCAACCTGCCGCATGCCGAAACCCACGCGATCGTGCTGCCCCATGCGGCCACCTACAACGCGGCGGCCGCGCCTGAGGCGATGATCCGAATTGCGCGCGCATTGCGCGCGACGGATGCGCCGCAAGGGCTGTTCGACCTCACGCGCCGGCTCGCGCTGCCGCGCCGGCTTGCCGAGATCGGAATGCCCGAAGACGGCATCGCGCGCGCCGCCGAGATGGCCGTGCGGAGCCCCTATGCCAATCCAAGACCTGTGGAGCGCGTCGCGATCCAGGACCTGATCGCGGCGGCCTGGCGCGGCGATGCGCCGGCGCAGCACTGACATCTCAAGATCGAGAGGATAACACGATGGCCAATTTCAACGAGCATGATCTCACCGACGAGGTTCTTCGCAGCTTCGCCAAGACGCCGAACGCGCGGCTCAAGTTCCTCATCGAGGAGACGGTCAAGTCGCTGCACGATCTGGTGCGCCGTACCGAGCTCACCTTCGAGGAATGGAATCAGGCGATCGAATTCCTGACCCGTACCGGCCAGACCTGCACGCCGCTGCGCCAGGAGTTCATCCTGCTCTCCGATGTGCTCGGCGTCTCGATGCTGGTCGATGCGATCAATCACCGCGAGCGCGAGGGCGCCACCGAGACCACGGTGCTCGGGCCGTTCTATGTCGGCGAACACCGCGTCACGCCGCACGGCGCCAACATCTCCGAGGGCATCGACGGCGAAGTGATGTTCGTGCAGAGCCGCGTCACGGACCTTGCCGGCAAACCGCTCGTCGGCGCCGAGATCGACGTCTGGCACGCCGACGACGACGGTTTCTACGATTCGCAGAAGGCGGACTACGCGGCTCACGGCCCCTCGCTGCGCGCGCGCTTCGTCACCGGTGCCGACGGCCGCTTCTCCTTCCGCACCATCCTGCCGTGCAGCTATCCGATCCCGACCGACGGCCCGGTCGGCGATCTCATCACGACCACGAAGCGTCATCCAATGCGGCCGGCGCATGTGCATTTCCTGGTCAAGGCCGAGGGCTACGAGCCGCTGATCACCCACGTGTTCCTCGACGGCGATGAATATCTGCGCAGCGATGTGGTGTTCGGCGTCAAGGACGAACTCATCGCACGCGTCGAGCCGCGCAGTGAACCTGCGCTGCCGAACGGCGAGCGGGTCTCTGGCCCGTGGCACCTGATGACCTACGACTTCCAGATGCGGCCCGGCGCAGGCCTGGTGCCGCAGCCGATGATGGCCGCCGAATAGCGATCACAACCAACACGACGACCAGGGAGAGGAACATGACCAGCATACCTGTTGAGACCGACGTGCTTGTCGTCGGCAGCGGCCCGGCCGGCGCGACCGCAGCGGCGCTGCTCGGCATGTACGGCGTCAAGCACATCATGGTGACGAAATACGGCTGGCTCGCCGACACGCCGCGCGCCCACATCACCAACCAGCGCGCGATGGAAGTGCTGCGCGATCTCGGCCTCGAGGACAAGGCGGTGGCGCAGGCCGTACCGCAGCCTCTGATGGCCAACAACGTGTTCTGCGAGAGCCTTGCCGGCGAGGAGTTCGGCCGGCTCTACTCCTGGGGCAATCATCCCGCACGCAAGGCGGACTACGATCTTGCCAGCCCGACCCGGATCTGCGACCTGCCGCAGAATTTCCTCGAACCGATCCTGATCGAGGCCGCCGGCCAGCGCGGCACCTCGCTGTGCTTCAACACCGAGTTCGTCGATCTGGTGCAGGATGCCGACGGCGTCACCGCGACCGTGAAGGACCGCTTGTCGGGCGAGACCTACCAGATCCGCGCCAAATATCTGATCGGCGCAGATGGCGGCCGCAGCCGGGTCGCCGAAGTGATCGGGCTGCCGATGGAGGGCCAGATGGGCCGCGCCGGCAGCATGAACATCATCGTGCAGGCGGATTTGAGCAAGTACGTCGCGCACCGGCCGAGTGTGCTGTACTGGGTGTTGCAGCCTGGAGCTGAGATCGGCGGCATAGGGGCCGGCCTGATCCGCATGGTGCGGCCGTGGAACGAATGGCTGATCATCTGGGGCTACGACATCGAGCAGGGCGAGCGCAAGCTCAGCAATGACGAGGCGATCTCGATCGTGCGCAATCTCGTCGGTGACGAGACGCTCGAAGTCAACGTTCGCTCCACCTCGACCTGGACCGTAAACGAGATGTATGCCGGCCACTATTCGTCCGGCCGCGTGTTCTGCGTCGGCGACGCCGTGCACCGCCATCCGCCGACCAACGGGCTCGGCTCCAACACCTCGATCCAGGATTCCTTCAATCTGTGCTGGAAGCTGAAGCTGGTGCTGGAGGGCCACGCGGCGCCGTCGCTGCTCGAAACTTACTCTGCGGAGCGCCAGCCGGTCGGCAAGCAGATCGTGACTCGCGCCAACAAGAGCATCGGCGACTTCCCGCCGATCTTCGAGGCGGTGGGGCTCGTCGCCTCGACCGATCCCGCGGAAGCGCGCAAGGCGATTGCGGCGCGCAAGGCGCCGACCGCCGAGGGCAAGGCGCGTCGCAAGAAGCTCTATGAGGCCATCGCCAACAAGAGCTACGAGTTCAACTGCCACGGCGTCGAGCTGAACCAGCGCTATGGGTCGACCGCCGTCGTGTCCGACGGCACGCCGATTCCGGCGTTCAACAGGGATCACGAGCTCTACTATCAGGCCACGACCTGGCCCGGCGCGCATCTGCCGCATGTCTGGGTCGAGCATCAGGGCCAGCGCAAGTCGACGCTCGATCTCACCGGCAAGGGCCGCTTCACGCTGCTCACCGGGATCGGCGGCGATGGCTGGAAGATGGCCGCGGCCGCGGTCGAGAAGGCCTATGGCCTGCCGGTCGATGTCGTGACCATCGGTCCCCAGGGCTGCGATGCGCTCGACATCTATGCCGACTGGTATCGCCAGAGCGAGGTGGATGAGGACGGCTGCGTGCTGGTGCGTCCCGACATGTATGTCGCCTGGCGCGCCAGGGAGGCGGCGGCCGACGCCACCGACGTGCTGCTCGACGTGTTCGGCCAGATCCTCGGTCGCAGTGCGCAAGCGAAGTCCGTCGGCGCCGCGTGATGCGGCACGGCGCCGGCAATCCTTTTCAGAACGAAATGAAACGGCAGCCGGCATGCAACCGGCCTGCCTCAAGGGAGGGGAAAATGAGCAAGGATCAATTGAACGGAATGTCTTTCGATCGCCGCCGCGTGCTGCAAGGTATTGCCGGTGGTTTTGCCGCCGCCGGCAGCACGACGTTGTTCGCGCCGGCCGTGCGGGCCGCCAACAAGCCGATCAAGATCGGCTATGTCTCGCCGAAGAGCGGCCCGCTCGCGGCCTTCGCCGAAGCCGACGACTTCGTGCTCGGCGAATTCCGAAGATTCATCAAGGATGGCGTCAAGGTCGGATCGCAGACCTATCCGGTCGAAGTCGTGACAAAAGACAGCCAGTCGAATCCGAACCGCGCCGCCGAGGTCGCCAAGGAGCTGATCACCCGCGACAATGTCAGCCTGATCGTGGTCGGCGCCACGCCCGAGACCAACAATCCGGTGGCGACGCAGTGCGAGCTGGAGCAGGTGCCGTGCATCTCCTCGGTTGCGCCGTGGCAGACCAACTTCATCGGCCGCCAGGCCAACCCCGGCGATCCCAAGAGCTGGAAGCCGTTCGACTACACCTTCCACTACTTCTGGGGACTGGAAGACGTGATCGGCGTCTTCACCAGCATGTGGAGCCAGGTCGCGTCCAACAAGTCGGTCGGCGCGCTGTTTCCGAACGATGCCGACGGCAACGCCTGGGGCGACACCACGATCGGCTTCCCGCCGGTGCTGGCCAAGCAGGGCTTCAAGCTCACCGATCCCGGCCGCTTCCAGAATCTCACCGACGATTTCAGCTCGCAGATCGCAGCATTTCGCGGCGCCGATGCCGAGATCATCACCGGCGTGATCATCCCTCCCGACTTCACCACGTTCTGGAACCAGTCGCGGCAGAAGGGGCTGAAGCCGAAGGTCGTGTCGGTCGCCAAGGCGCTGCTGTTTCCGGCGTCGGTGCAGGCGCTCGGCAAGGGCGGCAACAACATCTCGACCGAGGTGTGGTGGACACCGACGCATCCCTACAAGTCGAGCCTCAGCGGCGTCAGTGCCGCGGAGCTTGCCAAGGGATATGAGCAGGCCTCCGGCAAGCAGTGGACCCAGCCGATCGGCTTCGTGCATTCGCTGTTCGAGGTCGCGATCGACGGAATCAAGCGAGCCAGCGACCCGAGCGATGGCGCAGCGCTGGCGAAGGCGATCGGAGCCACAAAGTTGGACACCATCGTGGGCCAGGTCGCATTCGGCTCGAGCGCCGTGCCGCCGTTCGCCGCGAAGAACATCGCCAAGACGCCGCTGGTCGGCGGTCAGTGGCGGCTCAACGGCGACAAATACGACATGGTGATCACCGACAACAGGCTGGCGCCGCAGATCCCGCTCGGCGGCGACATGCAGGCGCTGAGCTAGCGCACGCGTTCCAGGCAGATTGTTCATCGGAGATGCGCGGCACCCCGCGCATCTTCCCGACGCTAATTCTTGCGGTGAGCGGACATGCTCGAACTCCATTCCGTCTCGAAGACGTTCGGTGCCATCGTCGTTGCCGACGCGATCGATCTGACGCTCCTGCCCGGCGAGGCACTGGGCGTGATCGGGCCGAACGGCGCCGGCAAGTCGACGCTGTTCAACCTGATCACCGGACTGTTGCGGCCGAACTCCGGCCGCATCGTGCTCGACGGCGTCGACATCACAGGTCTCTCTCCCGAGGCACGCTGCCGGGCCGGCATCGGGCGCTCATTCCAGATCCCGCAGCCGTTCGACCATCTCTCGGTGTTCGAGAACCTTGCAGTCGCCGCGCTGTTCGGCGGCGGCCTCTCGGAGGCCGACGCCGTCCAGCATTGCGGCCGCATGCTGGATCTCACCGGCCTCGAAGCCAAGGCCAATCGGCTTGCCGGCAGCCTGCCGCTGCTCGATCGCAAGCGCCTCGAGCTGGCGCGGGCGCTTGCCACCAAGCCGCGTACGCTATTGCTCGACGAGATCGCAGGCGGCCTCACCGATGCCGAATGCCACGAGCTGGTCGAGACGATCAGAACCATCCATGCCGAAGGCGTCGCCATCATCTGGATCGAACATGTGGTGCACGCACTGCTCGCGGTGGTGCAGCGGCTGGTCGTGCTGAACTTCGGCAAGGTAGTCGCGCAGGGTGTGCCCACTGAGGTGATGCGCTCGCGCGAGGTCGAGACGATCTACATGGGGGTGCCGGCATGACCGCGCTGCTCAATGTCTCCGCCCTCGATGCGTTCTATGGCGACTTCCAGGCGCTGTTCGGGATCGATTTCGAGCTCGATCAGGGCGAGGCGGTCGCGGTGATCGGCGCCAACGGCGCTGGCAAGTCGACCATGCTGAAGTCGCTGGCGGGTCTCGTGAAGAACCGCTCCGATGCGATCCGCCTTGGTGGACGGGCGATCGGCGATGCGTCCGCCGCCAGCATCGTCCGGCTCGGCCTCGCCCTGGTCCCGGAGGGCCGCCAACTGTTTCCCTCGCTCAGCGTCGAGGAGAACCTCCTGATCGGTGCCTATGGCGGCGAACGCAGCACGCCTTGGGATCTCGCCGCGGTCTATCGCATGTTTCCAGTGCTCAGGGAGCGGCGGCGCGGCGCCGTCACGGCGCTGTCCGGCGGCCAGCAGCAGATGGTGGCGATCGGCCGCGCGCTGATGTCGAACCCACAGGTGCTGCTGTGCGACGAGATCAGCCTCGGCCTCGCGCCGATCGTGGTGGAGGACATCTACCGCATGCTGTCGCAGATCCGTGCCGGCGGCACCGCCGTCGTGCTGGTCGAGCAGGACATCGCCCGCGCGCTACGGGCTGCCGATCGCTTCTACTGCTTGCAGGAGGGGCGAGTGACGCTGAGCGGACGGCCAAAGGATGTGGGTCAGGACACGATCCGCTCGGCCTATTTCGGAGCATGAGGGAGCGATGAGCGGGTTCGACACCATCATCGAAGGCGTGCTGCTCGGCGGCGTCTATGCGCTGTTCGCGCTCGGCCTGTCGCTGATCTTCGGCATCATGCGCCTGGTCAATCTGGCGCATGGCGATCTGATCCTGCTCGCCGCTTATCTGGTGCTGAGCGCCACCACGGCGCTCGGCCTGCCGCTGGCGGCCGCATCTCTGCTGGCCGTCGCCGTGATGTTCGTGCTCGGCTTCGTGCTGCAACGGCTGGTGCTGGAGCGGGTGCTGGGCGACGACATCCTGCCGCCGCTGCTCGTCACCTTCGGCCTGTCGATCGTGATCCAGAACGGGCTGCTGCTCGGCTACGGTGCGGACAGCCGCCGGCTGCAGGCAGGCGCCTTCGAATCCTCGTCGGTGACGCTGGCCCCCGGCCTGAGCGTTGGCCTCGCGCCGTTGACGGCGCTGGTGACGGCGATCGCCGCCGTCACGCTGCTGCAACTGATCTTCTATCGCACCTCGCTCGGCCGCGCCTTCCGCGCCACCGCCGACAATCCGGCGATCGCGCAATTGATGGGCGTCAACGAGCGCAACGTCTACGCCATCGCGGTCGGGCTGTCGCTCGCTGTCTCGGTGATCGCCGCTGTCGTGTTCGGCATCCGCGCCAGCTTCGATCCGTCGATCGGGCCGGCACGGTTGCTCTATGCGTTCGAGGCCGTCATCATCGGCGGCCTCGGCAGCCTGTGGGGGACGCTGGCGGGCGGCATCGTGCTCGGGCTCGCCCAGGCGATCGGCGGGCGGATCAATCCGGAGTGGCAGATCCTCGCCGGCCATCTCACCTTCCTTGCGGTGCTGATGGTGCGGCCGCGCGGCCTCTTCCCGGCGAGGCGGACATGAGCGTCGAGAGCATCGATATGCCGGCAAGCCGGGAGCAGCGCACGGTGGAGGCGCCGGTCTGGCAAGTTCGGGTTGGAACGCGCCTGTCGCGCGTTGCGGCCGTGGCCGGCATCGTGCTGGTGGCGGTGCTTGCCGCGCTGCCCGCGTTCGCCTCGCGCAATTTGATCCAGGATCTGATCTTCGTCCTCACCATGCTGACGCTGGCGCAGCTCTGGAACGTGCTGGCCGGGTGGGGCGGGCTGGTGTCGGTCGGGCAGCAGGCGTTTGTCGGGCTCGGCGCCTATGCGCTGTTTGCCGGCATCGTGATGGCGGGGCTCGATCCCGTGGCGGCGATCCCCCTCGCCGGGCTGTTCGCAGCGGTGATCGCAGCGGTGCTCGGGCCGCTGCTGTTCCGCTTGGAAGGACCGTATTTCGCGATCGGCAGCTGGGTTGCCGCCGAAGCGCTGCGGCTGATCTGCGCCCAGTTCAAGTCGCTCGGCGGCGGCACCGGAATGTCGATTTCACCGAGCGAACTGTCGCAGATGTTCGGGTTGAAGGCGGTGCAGGCGCTGCTTGGCCTGCGTCCGGCGGCCGCGCGCGACGTGCTGGTCTACTGGCTTGCGCTCTTGCTCGCGGTGCTGGTCACGCTCGGCATCTACGCCTTCATGCGCTCGCGCCACGGCCTCGCGCTGGCGGCCAGCCGCGACAACGCCGCCGCGGCACGTAGCGTCGGCGTCCGCACCGGGCGGATTCGCCATGTGCTGTGGATCGCGGTTGCCTTCGCCACCGGGATGGTCGGCGCGGTGGTCTATCTGCAGAAGGCGCGGATATCGCCGGACGCTGCCTTCAGCGTCACGGACTGGACTGCGTACGTGATCTTCATCGTCGTGATCGGCGGCGTGCGCACCATCGAAGGGCCGATGGTCGGCGTGCTGCTGCTGTGGGGGCTCGTCACTTATCTTGCCCAGTATGGCAGCCTCTATCTCGTCGTGCTCGGGACGCTCGCCATCCTGATCATGCTGTTCATGCCAAGGGGCGTGTGGGGCGCGGCAGCGCGGCGCTGGCAGATGCAGCTATTCCCGACACAGCGCTGGCTCGGCCGCAGCCGCTAGTGCATGATGAATTAGGCTTGAACGGCGCTGCGAAGGAACTGTGCTCCCTCTCCCGCTTGCGGGGGAGGTCGCATGTCGCATCGCATCGAAGATACGATGCGGGTGGGGGCTTTCTCCACGAGTCGCATCGTTGATACAGCCCCCACCCGCATCC
>NZ_VKHP01000320.1 GCF_010811875.1 Bradyrhizobium uaiense | reverse complement strand
AACAACATCTTGCAGGCGTATCGGCTCAATAGCGCCTGAACACCACATCGGCCACTCGGCCGCAGCTTCGCAATAACCCAACCACCGTCATAACAGGCCAAACCCGAAAGCTTCACAAGCTGTCAGGGTGACGGGATTGGCAGTGTTGCGAAGCCGGTTGCCATTTACATCTCTGTTCGGCCGCAGGATCACGCGACCGCCGCCGCGCCAATCCGCTTCCAGTAGATCATCGTCCCGGTGAGGCCGCCATGCGGCTTCAGCGCGTAGTGCGGGATGATGCCGCTGAGTTGAAAGCCCTGCTTCTCGTAAAGTGGTGCGGCGCCGTCGTCGACGGCGGTGTCGAGCACCAGCAGCGTGCGTCCGTGCGCGATCGCAAGCGCCTCGGCGGCGCGCAGCAACGAAGTCGCGACGCCGCGATGGCGGTGGGTGAGGCGCGTCATCATCTTGGCGATCTCCGCGCGATGCGGCTGGTTCGGCGGCAGCTTCAGCAGCAGTGTCACCGTGCCGATCAGATCATCGCCGTCGAACGCGCCGAGCACGATTCGTTCACCGCGGGCTGCGGCGCCCAGCGAGTCCTGCCAGAACGCCTCGGCGTCATCCAGCGCCAGCGGATGCATGAAGCTCACGGAGCCGCCGCCGGCGACGGTCTCAATCAGAAGTTCGCTGAGCGCGCTGCGAATCTCAGGCGCATCCACGAGCGGCTTGATGACAAAGTGCGACATGCATTCAGCTCCGCGCCAGCGTCACGACGTAGGTGCAGGCGGTATTGCTCTCGTTGGCGAAGGTCGTTTCCGCCGGCGGACCGAAGCCGAGGCAATCGCCGGCGGCGAGTTCATGGCGCGCACTGCCTTCGGTGATGACGAGGCTGCCGCTCAAGACCCAGACCAGTTGGCGGATATGGGCGTAGGAGGAGGCGGGCAACGTCACCGTCTGCTTTGGCGGCAGCTCGACCCGCACCAACTCGACCGGATGATCTGGGCTGCTGAACACCTGGCGGCGCAGATAGCCGGTTTCAGGATCACGCCAGACCGGCTGCCTGGCGGCGCGTGACACTCGTTCGTTCGGCCCCTCGACGCGCAGCATCAGCCCGGCCAGGGTGAGATCGAAGGCTGAGGCAATGCGGACCAGCACGGCCGCGGTGGGGCTGACCTCGGCGCGCTCGATCTTGCTGATGGTGGCCTTGGAGACGTCCGACGTTTTGGCGAGATCGGCGAGCGACCAGCTGCGTTGGTCGCGTTCCAGCCGAATCCGCCGCGCCAGCCGTTGGGTGAGGTCATCTACTAAAATATCCATTTGTCTACTTTAGTAGAAAAACTTGGCCTCGTTCAAGTGCCCAGGCGGTGGTGATGGCGGCCGCTTGCCATCATGCGCGTTGCGACTATCTCGGGGGTGACAATGCCCGGTGCAATCGTGTAACAGGGCGCGACTTTCACGAAACCCGCAAAGCCGATAGCGCCGTTTGTCTGGCCGCTTGGCGGCTTGTGACGGAAGGCTTGCGATGCAGACTGTCGTTATCATTGTTCACCTCATGATCGTCAGCGTCATGATCGGCGCGGTGCTGCTGCAAAAATCCGAAGGCGGCGGCCTCGGTATGGGCGGTGGCGCCGGCTTCATGTCGAGCCGCGGCACGGCGAATCTGCTGACCCGGACCACGGCGATCCTCGCGGTCGGCTTCTTCATCACCAGCCTGTTCCTGTCCTGGTACGCGGGCTACGACCGTAAGCCGAGTTCGATCATCGGCACCGGCGCGCCGGCGCAGCAGACCCAGCCGGCCGGCGGTACCCCGCTGACGCCCCCGACCTCCGGCGGCATCCTCGATTCGCTGAAGAAGACCGACGAGCAGCAGGGCCAGCAGGCACCGAGCGGTCCGCAGGCGCCACGGTCGCAATAAAGCAGGGTGGCCATGCAGGATACGGCGCTGGTGTCCTGCATCCAAAACCCCCATTAATGCTCTGAAATCGCTTCCAATTTAACGTAACCCACAGCCCGGTGGATTGTTTGCCGGGAACAGCCGATTCGTTTTGCGAATCGGTGGAGTCGGCTTAAAGGTAAAGTCCCATGGCGCGGTACATATTCATCACCGGCGGCGTGGTCTCCTCGCTCGGCAAGGGTCTGGCTTCAGCGGCGCTCGGCGCTTTGCTGCAGGCCAGGGGCTACAAGGTCCGCCTTCGCAAGCTCGATCCCTATCTCAACCTCGATCCCGGAACGATGTCGCCGTATCAGCACGGCGAAGTGTTCGTGACCGACGACGGCGCCGAGACCGATCTCGATCTCGGCCATTACGAGCGCTTCACCGGTCGTCCGGCCACCAAGGCCGACAACATCACGACCGGGCGCATCTACCAGGACATCATCACCAAGGAACGCCGCGGCGATTATCTCGGAGCGACGATCCAGGTGGTCCCGCATGTCACCAACGCGATCAAGGAATTCGTGCTGTCGGGTAACGACGACTACGATTTCGTACTGGTCGAGATCGGCGGCACCGTCGGCGACATCGAGGGCCTGCCGTTCTTCGAGGCGATCCGCCAGCTCAAGAACGAGCTGCCGCGCGATCATGCCGTCTACATTCACCTGACACTTCTGCCGTACATTCCAAGTGCCGGCGAACTCAAGACAAAGCCGACGCAGCATTCGGTGAAGGAGCTGCGCTCGATCGGCATTCAGCCGGATATCCTGCTGTGCCGCACCGACCGCGAAATCCCCAAGGAAGAGCGGCGCAAGCTCGGCCTGTTCTGTAACGTGCGCGAGAGCGCCGTGATCGAGGCGCGCGACGTCGACAACATCTACGCCGTGCCGGAGGCCTATCACGCCGCCGGTCTCGACGACGAGGTGCTGGCTGCGTTCGGCATCACCGCAAAGATTCCGCCGGCGCTGCAGAGCTGGAACGTCATCAACGAGCGCGTCCGTAATCCGGAAGGCGCGGTGACGATCGCGATCGTCGGCAAATACACCGGCATGAAGGATGCCTACAAATCGCTGATCGAGGCGCTCTCCCATGGCGGCATCGCCAACAAGGTGAAGGTCAACCTCGACTGGATCGAGAGCGAGGTGTTCGAGAACGAGGACCCGGCGCCGTTCCTGGAGCACGTCAACGGCATCCTGGTGCCCGGCGGCTTCGGCCAGCGTGGCGCCGAGGGCAAGATCCGCGCGGCGCAGTTCGCGCGTGAGCGCGATGTGCCGTATTTCGGCATCTGCTTCGGCATGCAGATGGCCGTGATCGAGGCGGCGCGCAATCTGGTCGGCATCGAGGAGGCCAACTCGACCGAGTTCGGCCCGACCAAGGAGCCACTGGTCGGCCTGATGACCGAATGGCTGCGCGGCAACGAGCTCGAGAAGCGTTCGCAGAGCGGCGACCTCGGCGGCACCATGCGGCTCGGCGCCTATCCCGCGGCGCTCAACCGCGGCAGCCGCGTCTCCCAGGTCTATGGCGGCGCGACCGAGATTTCCGAGCGGCATCGCCATCGCTACGAGGTCAATACCGCCTACAAGGATCGCCTCGAGCAGCATGGCCTGCGCTTCTCCGGCATGTCGCCCGACGGCGTGCTGCCGGAAATCGTCGAGTATGAGGACCACCCCTGGTTCATCGGCGTCCAGTTCCATCCCGAGCTGAAGTCGCGGCCCTTCGAGCCGCATCCGCTGTTCGCGTCGTTCATCGAGGCTGCGGCGAAGCAGAGCCGGCTGATGTAAGGCGGCCGTCGACCGTGCCGCTACACGGCGGCACAGTCTTCGTTGGCCCGGCGTTCTTTCTTGATCGGTGAAACGTTCGAACCGGCCGCCGGCGTGGCGTCGCGCGTCATCAGCTTGTGTTGCGGGCGTCGCGTCAGCCGGTAGACCGCGGCGGGCGGCACGTTGAGGATGGCGCGGTCGACCAGCGTGGCGCGCAGCCCGAGCCGGTCGAGGATCGGCCGCCGCACCGGGCAGCGCATGCCGTAGGTGAATTGATAGAACGCGCCGCCGGGACGCATGTAGCTGAATGCGCCGCTCACGATCGATATGACCTTGCGCGGCGACATGTTGAGCAGCGGCAGTCCGCTGACGACAGCGCCGACCGGCGCGCCGTCGTAAAGCCGTTCCGAGGCCAGCCGCGCGGCGTCCATCCACAGCACGCGCGCGCCTGGAAAACGCAGCTGCAACAGCCGCATGAAATCCGAACCGTACTCGATCAGCGTGAGATCCTGCTGCCGCACGCCGCGCTTCAACAGCTGATAGGTGAAGGCGCCGGTGCCGGGGCCGAGCTCGAGCACCGGACCGGTGTTGGCGGTGATATCGCGCGTGATCAGCTCGGCGAGCGCAGCGCCCGACGGCGCGATGGCGCCGACGCGGCCGGGGGCCGCCATCCACGCCGTGAAGAAAGACAGGAGGTCATGTGACATTGGGATTCCCAGCAAAGTGTCGTCGCGCCTCGACTCGATTGCGTAGCGCGATCTCTTCTTTGCGGGGTCTGCATTGCGACAACATTGCGCGATGTTGCTGGAGCCCCGCTCCGATTGAATCGGAACGTCGCGCTGGATTCTAGTCGCGATGCGTTTTCTTCACGCGCACCGTTTCCCGCTTCGCCCGAAGCGCGCTCGTATCACGCGACGCAGGGCGCCGGCGGCAATGTGAGACGGAAGCACGCGCCGCCCTTCGGTCCGTCGAGCACGGAGACGTGACCGCCATGCAGCCTTGCGATCTCGCGCACCATGTTGAGTCCGAGGCCGGCGCCGCGGTCGAGCGGTGCGAGCCGGTAGAACGGATCGAAGATCCGCGTGCGCTGATCCCAGGGAATGCCGTCGCCTTCATCCGTCACGTCGATCGTCGCGGCGCTGCCGACATGGATCGTGATGGTGCCGCGGCGGCCGCCATGCTGGATGGCGTTCTGCACGAGATTGGTCAGCGCGCGCTCCAGCGCGGCGCGGTCGCCTGAGGTTTCGACCCGATCGGTTGCGGCATCGAGCGACAATTCGTAGCCGGCCGCGATCGCCAGCGGCGCGAGGTCGGCGGCGACGGTGCGCGCGACCGCGACCAGATCGACCCGCCCAAACGGGTTGCGGCATTGGTCGAAGCGCTGGATGTCGAGCAGCTGCTCGGCCAACGTCGCAAGCCGGGCGGAATCCTCGAGCAGGCGGGTTTTCTCAGGCCCCGCGGGCAGCGACTCCAGCCTTGTGTTGAGGATCGCGATCGGCGTGCGCAATTCGTGCGCAGCGTCGGCAACGAAGCGTTGATGGCGCGAGTAGCCGTCGTCGAGCCGCTTCAGCGCGTCATTGACGGCGGTCACGAGTGGGGCGACTTCGAGCGGAAGATGGTCGGCCGACAGCCGGCTGCCGCGCTGGCGGAAGTCGATCCGGCGCGCCTCATGCGCCGCGGAGTCGATGCCCGCAAAGGCGCGCCGCACCACCATCGGCGTCGCGATGAAAGTGGCGCATGCCATCAGCAACAGGCCGGGCAGGGTGCTGCCCAGGCACGTCAGCGTCATCACCAGCAGCGCCTTGGTGCCGGTCATCCGGCCTTGCGTCGCGGTCATGATCTGGACGTTGCCGGCGTCGCTGTTGACGCGCTTCAGCCGCGCCGCCGGCTTGCCGGGGCTGTCCTCCAGCATCTGATAGCCGAGCCGCGCCTGGCTGATATGATCGAGGGCATTGCCGATCCGCGCGAAATCGGGCGGCACCTCGCCTTCGAAGAGCGTGTGCCCTTCGCGGTCCCGCACGGCGAACCAGAGATCGGGAATCTCGGCGCGTAGCTTGTTGAGATCGTCGGTCGGATGCAACGCGAGTTCGCCTTGCGCGTTGCGCATGATGGCCGATTGCACGACGTCGATGACGCGTTCCTCATCCCGGTTGACCAGCAGGAAACCGGAAGCCCACAGCGCGCCAAGCACAGTGAGCACGAGTCCCGTCAGCAACACCGCCTGCAACGCGACCAGGCGCCAGCTCAGTTGCGACCGCAGGCAGTAGTGATCGGCCTGTTCGCTCATGACACCTGCTTCAGCAGGTAACCGACGCCGCGGATGCTGTGGATCTCGATGCCGGCGTCCGACTCGGCAAGCTTGCGCCTGAGCCGCGAGACGTGGGCGTCGAGCGCGTTCGACTGGATCTCGTCCTCGAAATTGTAGACGGCGTCTTCGAGCGTCGCGCGCAGCACGGTGCGGCCCATGCGGCGCAGCAGCGTCTCCAGCACCAGGAGTTCGCGCCGCGGGAGGTCGAGCGGGCGGCCATCGATGCTGGCCTCGCGATGGCTGCAATCGAACGCCATGCGGCCGGCCTTGATGATGTCGAGCTGCATGCCTGCGGGGCGGCGCAGCACGGCGCGCAGCCGCGCCAGCAGCTCCTCGACCGCGAACGGCTTGGCCAGATAGTCGTCGGCGCCGCTGTCGAGACCGGTGATGCGGTCCGCGAGGTCGCCGCGCGCGGTCAGCACGATGATCGGAACGCCATCCGCCTTGGCGCGCAGCTTCGGGATCAGCGTGAGGCCGTCGCCGTCGGGAAGCTGGCGATCGAGCAGGACGGCGCCATGCACGTCGGCGGAGATCGCTTCCTCGGCCTCGGCAAGGCTCGGCACATGGTCGACGACCATGTCGTAGCCCTTCAGCGCCTGCGACAGCGCCGCAGCCATCTCCGGCTCGTCTTCAACCAGCAGTATCCGCATGTGCTTTGGGTCCAGATCCCGAACAGCCGGTTGTAGGGCAAGTAACATTGCAACAACATTGCGGAAATGGCCGCCTGCCGCGAGCAGGGGTGCCATGTCGGCGCCCCCTCAAGACAGTCCGGAACCCGCTGGCTATAACGGCCCGCCAAGCAAAATCCGGGAAGGACCGACAATGATCTACGAGACCCGCGTCTATCGCTGCCTGCCGGGCCGGCTGCCGGCGCTACTGAAGCGCTTCGAGACCATTACGCTGAAGCTCTGGGACAAGCACGGCATCAAGCAGGCCGGCTTCTTCACGACGCTGGTCGGCGAATCCAACCAGGACCTGACCTATCTGCTGGCCTGGGAATCGCTTGCCGAGCGCGACAAGAAATGGACTGCATTCACGACCGATCCGGAATGGATCGCCGCGCGCGCCAAGACCGAGGAGGACGGCCAGATCGTTCTCACCATCGAAAACCAGCTCCTGGTGCCGACGTCGTTCTCGGCGGTCAAGTGATGCGATAGCCATCGCGGCGCGCTGACGAGACGTCGTCGCGCGCCAGTTGCCAGACTGCTATTGCGCGCAGCCGGATGTCTGGTCGCCTTCGCGGACCATCGGTTTGCCGTTGATGAAGACGCCATGGCTGCCCGAGGTGGTCTTGCCGCCGCAATGCGTGCGGTCGCCCATGACCACCGCTGGCTTGCCGTTGATCAGGACATTGGGCACGCCTTCGACCAGGGGGCCGCCATTGCTGGTGGTGTCGCCGCTGCGCGCAGCCGGCTTGCCGTTGATGGTGACGCCGGTAGCGCCGCTGGTGACGACGCCGGGCTGGTTGCTGGTCTGGCCAAAGGCGAGGCCCGGTATCGCCGACAGGGCGGCCACGGCTATGATCACAGGCGAAAGGCGCATGTCGTTCCTCATTGGGAATCTGTTCCCCAGCAGTCTATAGAGGCGGTTGGGGCAGGATTGTGATAGCACGGCGCACCCACGGCGTCAGCGCAACCCCCTCATCGTGCAGGATGGCTTGATCCCTCCCGCGCGGGATTGCATGGTCGCAGACCAAAAGGATGCAGCATTTTGACCAATCAGGTTTCCGCGCAAGCCGCGCCGATCGTTGCCGTCGGATCGGCCATATTCGGCAACGCCTTGCCGATCTCGATCATCGCCGGTCCCTGCCAGCTCGAGAGCCGCGCCCACGCGCTTGAAGTGGCTGCCGCGCTGAAGGAAATCGCGGCCCGGCTCAAGATCGGTCTGGTGTACAAGACCTCGTTCGACAAGGCGAACCGCACCAGCGCGTCGGCCGCGCGCGGCATCGGGCTCAAGCAGGCGCTGCCGATTTTCGCCGAGATCCGTTCTTCGTTCGGGCTCCCCGTGCTGACCGACGTGCATGAACCCGACCAGTGCGCCGAAGCAGCGGAGGCCGTCGACGTGCTCCAGATCCCGGCCTTCCTGTGCCGGCAGACCGATCTGCTGGTGGCCGCGGCCGCGACCGGCAAGGCCGTCAATGTCAAGAAGGGCCAGTTTCTGGCGCCGTGGGACATGGCCAATGTGGTCAGCAAGATCACCGGCGCCGGCAACGCCAATGTGCTGGTCACCGAACGTGGCGCGTCGTTCGGCTACAACACGCTGGTCTCCGACATGCGCGCGCTGCCGATCCTTTCGCGCACCACCGGCGCGCCTGTGATCTTCGACGCCACCCATTCGGTGCAGCAGCCGGGCGGCAAGGGCACTTCGTCGGGCGGCGAGCGCGAGTTCGTGCCGGTGCTGGCGCGGGCTGCGGTCGCGGTCGGCGTCGCCGGCGTGTTCATCGAGACCCATCCCGATCCGGATCATGCGCCGTCCGATGGCCCCAACATGGTGCCGCTCCGTGAATTCGAATCCCTCGTCAAGCGGCTGATGCAGTTCGACGCGCTCGCCAAGACGGCAGCCTGACCGACGGACCACGACATGACCGCAACCAGCGGCATGCCGCCGGCCCTCAACGTCATCACGCTGGCGACCTTCGCGGCGAGCCTGTCGGTGCGCGCGCTCGATCCGGTGCTGCCGCATGTCGCCGATGATTTCGGCGTCAGCATCGCGACCGCAGCGAGCTTTGCCGCGGTGTTCGCCTTCACTTTTGCCGCGGTCCAGCCGGCGATCGGCGCCGCCGCCGATCTGTTCGGCAAGGCGCGGCTGATGACGATCTGCCTCGGACTGCTCGGCTTCGCCAATATCCTCGGCGCGCTCTCGACCTCGTTTCCGATGCTGTTCGTGACCCGCATCCTCGCGGGCATCGGCTCGGGCGGCGTGTTTCCGGTAGCGCTGTCCCTGACCAGCGATCTAGTCGGACCGGACAAGCGGCAGCTCGCGATCGGCCGGACGCTGGCGGGCTCGATGACCGGCAATCTGCTCGGGGCCACGGCCTCCGGCCTGATCGGCGATTTGCTCGGCTGGCGCGGCGTGCTCGCGGTGCTCGGCGGCCTTGTCATCATCGTCGCGGTCGCGGTTGCGGTAGGCTTCCGCGGCGCCGCGCTGAACCGTCCGCCGCGCACCAGCCTGAAGGCGCTGCGCCACGGCTATCGCACCATCTTCACCAACCCGAACGCGCGCATCTGCTATTCGGCGGTCTTCGTCGAAGGCTGCTGCGTGCTCGGGCTGTTCCCCTTCATCGCCTCGTTCCTGTTCGAGCTCGGCGAGACCTCGCTGTCGATCGCCGGCATCGTGATCGCGGGCTTTGCGATCGGCGGCCTGCTCTACACGCTGACGGTGGCGCGCGCCTCGACCGACAGCTCGCTGGCGAACACCTGCAGGCAGCCGTGGATCATGTAGAAGCCGAGGCCCATCACCAGGAGGCCCGCCATCTGCAGCTTCCAGTGCGGCCCGAAGGCGAC
>NZ_VKHP01000319.1 GCF_010811875.1 Bradyrhizobium uaiense | reverse complement strand
TTATCGATGCGGGCGAGCTGACGCTCTTCATGAATGAAAGCCAGGTTGCCTTCCTGGAGGATATGATGCGGCGGAGCGGCGTACTCGAGGCGACGCAGATGGCCGGTGCGTTCCAGTTGCTGCGGTCGAACGACATGATTTGGTCGCGCCTGATCCGCGACTATCTCATGGGCGAGCGTGCCGCGCCAAGTGACCTGATGTCATGGAACGCGGACGCGACCCGCATGCCCTACCGGATGCATTCGGATTATCTGCGCAAGCTTTTTCTCAACAACGACCTTGCCGAAGGCCGCTATCTGGTGGAAGGGCAGCCGGTGGCACTTTCCGACCTTCGCGCCCCGATGTTTGTGGTGGGCACCGTCCGCGATCATGTTGCTCCCTGGCAGTCTGTTTACAAGATTCACTTGCTCGCGGATGCCGATATTGCCTTCGTGCTGGCGAGTGGCGGTCATAACGCCGGCATCGTTGCTCCGCCGTCGGAAGAGGAGCACAGTTATCAGTTGTTGGAGAAGAAAGCGGATCATCCCTATGTCGGGCCCGACGAGTGGCTGCGGGAGGCGGTGAAGCGCGACGGATCCTGGTGGCTGGAGTGGGTTCGGTTCCTCACGGCGCATTCAGGTGCGTGGGTGCCCGCGCAGTCGGCGCTTCACACGCCCGAGGGGAGATCGCCGCTTGGGGACGCGCCGGGACAGTATGTCTTCCAGCATTGAACGTTGCGCCGGCTTGATCTGTCGCAAATCCTCTCCGCCGCGAGCCGCTACGATGAAAAACGGTGCACCAGGTTGCAGCGAGGAAGCCATGAGTCTGATCCTTCGCGTTTTCTTCATACTGGCGGGATCCATCACCGCGCTGTTCGTCGCGCGCGATTCTCTGAACTTTGACGTCATGCAAATGTTCGTGGCGATCCTGCTGGTGATCGCGCTCCTGTTGGCCGGAAGTATCTGGAGCTTGTGGCGGCAAACGTGACTGCTCGAGCTCGGTCGATGGCCGTGGCCGTCCGTCTTGGTGGCGCTGGTATCGGCGCTATCCAGCCATGATACTTGCAATCGCACCTCTGGATCGGTGATGCAGTAGAGTTTGAAACGTCGGAGCGCGCGGCGTGCAGATGCTAGTTTGCCGCTTCATTAAATCGGCGCAGATCGTGTCGGTCCAATTCGGCATGACATCGGCACGGACCAATCCGCCAGCCGAGGGCCGGCTGTTCAGCCGGCCTTCGGAAAGCAGATGGCGGATGTCGTCGACGCGCCCTGAATGGAAACGTCTATCGTCCTTCGAGCTCGGTAGAACCCTTGGTGACGTTCATGAACATCAGGGCTATTGCAGATGCGGCAGCAACAAACGCCGCGGTCCATCTGAGGGTCGAGACGGCAAAGGCGGCGTCAAGCCGCCAGCTTGTGGGTGCCGGCTCGGTCGAGGCAAGCGGTACCAGGTCAGGAAAGTACCAATTGCAGAAAAGAGCGAGCGCGACCGCGAGGATCGCACTACCGACAAAGACGAAGGTTAATCGCCGTTTCATGGAACTCCTCCTGTCAATGGGGGAATGTTGCCAGACCTGACGGTATCGACCAATTCAGGAGTTTCCCTTAGGTGATGTACCGCTCGCCCGTTCCGTTGGGGGTTGCGAGCAGGCAGGAAGTACTGCGTTCAAGCGTGGTGGAGGGCGTACCGGAAGCGTCTACAATATCCCAATCGATCATTCCGGTTTCAATGTCATCTTGAATCAGGACTACATCGGACGTCGCGTCCGACGCGTCGTTTTGCCGCGATTCCACGCGATGCAGCCGTGTGGCGCGCCCGGCGGTCAGGAAAATGCCGCGAAAGTCAACTTTTGCGTCGCGAGCAACGGCTTCCGCGGCACCACGCTCCCCCGGCTTCAGGAAGGCCGCATCGAGTATTACCGAAACTCCCTGGCCCAATGTGAGCCCGGCACGATCGAACATCGCCTGGTAGACGCGATTGGATGCTTCGGGAGTGTAGGTCTCCGGCGGCAATGTGGCGTGCTCGGCGACGTGATAGAGCTGCTTGCGAATGACATCTGATCGCAGAACCAGGGCGCCCGGAGGCGGCGCGATCAGATGCGCCACGTCGCGCGCCAGCACACTCTTGCCGGTACCGGACTTCCCGCCGACTGCCATCAGGCGGGGCGGTTCCGGTTCAATCAGCCGGCGTGCAAGCTCGAAATACCGTCTCGCATGGGCGGCGATCACGTGATCGAGCTGGTGTTGCCGTGCCTTGGTGAAGAGCACATTGGACCGGATCGCTGCGCGCATTGATAGGAACAGTGGCAGCAAAGACAACGCACCCGATTGCGCATCCCAGGCGGTCTGCATGTAGCTATTGAACAGCCTGTCGGCCACGGTCTCTCGTCTGAAGTATAGAAGGTCCATCAGTGGAAACGCGAGGTCGTAGAGGACGTCGGTCGTCGCGATATCGGGGTCGAACTCGATCGCATCGAACAGAACGGGCTCGCCGTCGAGCAGCACGATGTTGCCGAGATGTGCGTCGCCGTGACAATGCCGGACCTGCCCGGCTCCGGCGCGGAGGCGCAGGAGCTCGAGATTCCGGGCAAGCGATCGATGGCTCAACTCGTGCAGTTCATCGATCTTCGTGCGAGAAAGAGCTGATTCGCCGCGAAATTGCTCGGTGTTGCGATCGATGATGACCGGGAGTAACGGAAGCCAGCGCGATCCATCGCTTTCAATCAGTGCTCGATGGGATTTGAGCAGGATGGCGGCGAGTCTCTCGCCAAGCTCCGGGCGGATTGCGTCCTGCTCGGCGAGATGATCGAGCGTCTTGTTTTCGTCGAAGCGGGCCATTTCGACGGCCCATTCGACGACCGGTCCAGTCCCGCCGACCGCAAGCCCATCGCGCCCGCGCGTGATCGGAACAACCCTGCGATAGATGGAAGGGGCGTGGCGCTTGTTGACGGCAATCTCATCCGCGCAAGCGCGCCGCCGCTTCTCCAATGTCGAGAAGTCGAGATAGGGCAGCTTGACCGCTCGCTTTATCTTCAGGACGCGTGAAGGTTCGAGAAAGACGACCGAGCAATGGGTGTCGATCCGCTTTACCAGCGCGTTCGGCTGACCAGACCTGGCCAGGAACGACAATACGACGGCCTGGCCAGTCACGCCCGTGGCAGCCTCGATTGATGATGCCGGCGTCATCATGGCTTCAAGACGGCTGCGCCGACGAGCTTGCCGTCCCGCAGGCGCGCGAGCGCTTCATTTGCCTGATCCAAGGGAAAGACGGTGACGTGCGTCCGGATTCCAGCCTTTGCCGCCGTCTTGAGGAAGTCGACGCCATCTTGTCGCGTCAGGTTGGCGACGGAAACGATCTGCCGTTCACCCCACAGGATGTCATAGGGAAAGCTCGGTATGTCCGACATGTGAATGCCGGCACAGACCACGCGTCCGCCTTTGCGCAGCGTCCGCAGCGCGAGTGGAACAAGCGAGCCGATGGGTGCGTAGATGATTGCGGCGTCCAGCTCATCCGGCGGCCGGTCCCCCGAGGCGCCGGCCCAGCATGCGCCGAGCGACAATGCCAAGTGCTGGGCCTCGGTGTCGTCCGCGCGGGTGAAAGCGTACACATCCCGTCCTTGCCAGTGGGCCACTTGCGCGACGATATGTCCCGCCGCGCCAAAACCATAAATGCCGAGTTTGTGGCCGTCGCCAGCCATCACCAGCGAGCGCCAGCCGATCAAGCCGGCGCACAGCAGGGGCGCGAGCTCCGCGTCCTCGCCGTCTTCACCGAGCGGAAAGCAGTAGCGCGCGTCTGCCACCAGGTGGGTGGCAAAGCCGCCGTCCCGCGTGTAGCCGGTGAACAGAGGGGAATCGCAGAGATTTTCCTTGCCCTCTAGGCAGTAGGGACAACGCCCGCAGGTCGATCCAAGCCAGGGGACGCCGACGCGTGTACCGAGATGCGCATGGTCCATGCCGTCACCGACCGCGTCGATACGGCCAACCACCTCATGGCCGGGAACGATCGGATAGGCGATGCCTGGCAGCTCTCCGTCAACAACGTGCAAGTCGGTGCGGCAAACGCCACACGCATTGATCTTGACGCGCACCTCGCCCGGGCCAGGAATCGGATCGGGCCGCTCGGTATATTGCAGCCGCGCGCCGCGCGCGGGCAGGATCATGGCGTGCATGACAGAACTCGCTTGGGTCGGTGCCCCTCCTTTGATCACATGACATTGGCGCGGTTTTGATCCTGGTCAACGGCTGGGTGACCGTTCCTGACTAACTTCGCCTCGCGAGCGACATTCAGACAGGAGGTACTGATGGTCAAGGACATGATCCCCGTTGGAACCGAGCGCGCTCTGGCGCGCCGAGAAACCAATCCATTCACGTTTCTGCAGCAGGAGATCGACCGGCTGTTCGACGGATTCGGTCGTAATTTCCCTGCGTTTGCCACGCCGCAGGCGGCGATGCCGCGCATGGACGTCAGCGAGACCGACAAGACCGTCGAGATCTCCGCCGAGCTGCCCGGCCTCGAGGCCAAGGACGTTCAGATCAACCTCGCCGACAACATGCTCACGATCCGGGGCGAGAAGAAGAACGAGCGCGAGGAGAAGGACAAAGACTATCATCTGATCGAGCGCAGCTTCGGCGCGTTCTCGCGGTCCGTTACATTGCCAGAGGGCGTCAAGGCGGAAGATGTCAGCGCCGAGATCGCCAAGGGCGTGCTCAAGGTGACCGTCAAGAAGCCGGCGCCGAGGCAGAGCAGGCAGATCGACATCAAGACGGCGGCGTAGCCGCCTCGCGGGGCGCGTCGCCCGTCAGGCAGCGACGCGCCCGCGAAAACAGCCATTCATCAAGGGGATCAGCCATGTACGAGTTCCTTCAGGAAACCGTTGCGAGCAATATGACGAGGTCGGTCCGAAGCGTCGCTCCCGAAATGACCGTCGGCGACTTGTACCGATTGTTCGCAGACGACGACTATGACGCCTATCCCGTGCTCCGCGACGATGTGGTGGTCGGGTTCGTCACGAAGCTCGACGCCCTCAAGGTGTTCGCTTGTCCGACAGATCACATGCTGCCACGTTACGATGATCGCATGGGAACGACGGTCGATGAGATCATGTCGTCCGACGTGATTTCGGTCGAGCCGGATACAAACCTGCAGCGTGTTCTGCAGTTGATGATCGCACATCGGCTCAAGAGCCTCCCCGTGATTGATAGGTATCGCCACCTGGTCGGGATTATTGCTCGCGAGGATGTCATGCGGGCTCTGGCGCGCTGCACGAAGCGGCAGGCGCCGTCGCTCGTTCCCTGCGAGACTGCCCGATGTCTACGTTTGGTCTAGAACGGGTTCTTTCGCCTCGAACCATTGCGCTTGTCGGTGGTAGTTCGCGTCCGTCTTCGCTCGGCCTGGCGGTACTCATGAACCTCAAGGCATGTGGCTTTGCCGGCCGTATCGCCGTAGTCAATCCGAACTACACTGCGATCGACGGCGAGGTTACGTCCCCGGATCTCAAGTCACTTCCATTCGTTCCGGACCTCGTTGCAATCACTGCGCCAGCGGCCGCGATTCCCGGAATTATATCTGACGCTGCTGCGGTGGGTGTCGCCGGTGCGGTGATCCTGTCCGCCGGCCTCGGGCATGGTGCCGGCTCGCTAGCCGAGACGGTCGCGCAGACGGCGCGTCGGCACGGCATGCGTCTGATTGGGCCGAACTGCCTCGGCGTCATGGTGCCCCGCGCCAAGCTCAATGCGAGCTTTGCCGCGCATCAGCCCGCCGAAGGACGTCTTGCCCTGATTTCGCAGTCCGGGGCCGTCGCTGCCGCGATGATCGAATGGGTGGCAGAGCGGCGACTCGGCTTCTCCGGCATCGTGTCGATCGGAGACCAGCTCGACGTCGATGTCGCCGATCTGCTCGACTATTTCGCGCAAGATGACCACACCAAAGCGATCCTGCTCTACATTGAGGCCGTCAAGGACGCGCGCAAGTTCATGTCTGCCGCACGCGCCGCGGCGCGGCTCAAGCCGCTGATTGTCGTGAAAGCGGGCCGGGTGGCGCAAGGAGCCAAGGCCGCAGCCACCCATACGGGTGCGCTTGCCGGTTCGGACGCGGTCTATGACGCGGCGTTCCGCCGGGCCGGCATGCTGCGCGTGTACGACCTCCGCGAATTGTTCGATTGCGCCGAATTGCTTGGCCGCGGCTTCGTTCCGCGCGGCAACCGCCTGTCGATCCTGACCAATGGCGGCGGGCTCGGCATCCTCGCGATCGACCGGCTCGTTGAACTCGGCGGCGTTCCTGCAAGCCTGACGACGGAGACGATTGCGGCACTCGATCGGGTTCTGCCGCAAGGCTGGTCTCGTGCCAACCCCGTCGATATCTCGGGCGATGCCGACGCTGCCCGCTACGTGTCAGCACTACGCGTGCTGCTTGACGACACCAACAGCGACGCGGTGCTGGTCATGAACGTGGAAACGGCTGTTGCGCCGACCGAAGGGATCGCCGAAGCGGTCACGCGGTGTGTTGGCGATCGCCGAGCCAGGAAAAGCGAGGTTGCCGCACTGGTGCTTGCGTCGTGGGATGGTGCCGACGCGCGCACTGCGGCGACCTTCGAGCGGGCGCGCGTCCCGCATTTCCCGACCGAGGATGATGCCGTGCGCGCCTTCATGTATCTGGTGAGGTACCGCGATGCCTCCATCGCGCTGGCCGCAACGCCGCCCGGCAGCGCCTCGACGTTTGCGCGGCGGACGCCGGCGGCGCGGAACGTGATCGCGAACGCGCTGTCCGAGGGACGGGAATGGCTCGACCCGGTCGAGATCGTCGCGCTGTTTGAGGCTTACGACATCCCGATCGTTCCGACCGTTGTCGCTCGCGACGCCGACGAAGCCGTGGACAAGGCCGAGCCGTTCCTGGCGCAAGGGCTCGCGGTGGCGGTGAAGCTGTTCTCTCGCGACATCAGGCATAAATCGGACATCGGCGGTGTCATTCTCGGTTTACGGTCTCGCGAAAACGTCGCCCAGGCAGCCAGGACGGTGCTGGCGCGTGCTCGTGCCGCGCGCCCGGATGCCACCCTGCAGGGCGTGACGATCCAGCCGATGATCGTGCGGCGGACGGCACGTGAGCTGATCCTCGGCATTGCCGACGACCCCACGTTCGGACCGGTGATCGTGTTTGGCCGCGGCGGCACCGCGGTCGAGGTGATCGACGACAAGGCGCTGGCGCTGCCACCCCTCGACATGAACCTGGCGCGCGACCTCGTGGGGCGTACGCGGGTCTCGCGGCTGCTTGCCGCCTACCGCGACGTACCCGCCGTTTCGGAAGACGTCGTACCGCTCACCCTCGTCAAGTTGGCACAGCTGGCGGCCGATATTCCGGAAGTCGCAGAGCTCGACATCAATCCGCTGCTGGCGGATGAAACCGGCGTGCTGGCGCTCGACGCGCGGGTGGCGGTCCGGACGCCGGCGCGGCTGTTTGCGGGCCAGACGCGTCTTGCGGTGCGGCCCTACCCGTCGCAGTGGGAGGGTGAACTTGACCTAAGGGATGGCTCGCGCGTCGTGGTGCGGCCGTTGCGGCCGGAAGATGAGCCCATGGTCGAGAGCTTCTTCAAGCGAGTGACCGCAGAAGATCTCAGGCTTCGCTTCTTTCAGGCGATGAAGAATTTCTCTCACGCGTTTATTGCGCGGCTGACCCAACTCGACTACGCGCGTGCGATGGCCTTTGCGGCGCTGGATCCACGCACGGGTGCTATGGTTGGATCGGTTCAGCTTCATTCGGACTCGCTCTATGAGAATGCCGAGTATGCAATCCTGTTGCAGTCCGACCTTAAGGGTAAGGGACTTGGATGGGCGCTGATGCAGCTCCTGATCCATTATGCGAAGTCGGAAGGGCTGAAGCGGCTGTCTGGCGAAGTATTGGCCGAGAACACTACCATGCTGTCCATGTGCCATGAGATCGGGTTCACCGCAGCCACGGAACCGACCGACCACAGGATCGTCAATGTCGTCCTCGACCTCTCCCTTCCGGTGGCGGATGCCTTGGGCGTCGATATCCTGATCCGACGCGGACGGATCACAGCGGCGTGACGGCAACGACACGGTAGGGATGCATACCGTCGGCCTCATGGACGGAGACGTATTCGCCGAGCTGGAAGCGCTCGTTGCCGAAATGATGCCCCGCTTCATCGGCAGCCGAGCCGGCGACGTCATAGTGGAAGCGCCAGCTGTCGGCTGGACCATGCACGAGATGGCCGAGCTGATCGTCCTCGTCCGGCCGTTGGCGAACGACGCGGCAGGCCTCGCGATGCGCTCTCCAGGTCTCGACATCGATCCGTGAAGCCGTGTCGAACGGGGCGACGATAATATAGCTGATCGCGGACGCGCCCTCGGGGTGACCGTGTTCGCGCGCACGTTCGAGCCGAACGTGCTTGAACGAGTGCGGCAAGGACGTGTTTTGCAGAGGTTTGAAGGCGGCACGGTTCATCGAACTCTCCCTGAGTGCACCCGGTGCTCCGGGCCGGATAAAAGAACGTAGGCTCGTTGCTCATCGGGGCGTTGATTTGGGTCAAGAACGTTCCGGGGCGCGCGTTGAAGCCAATTGCGTTGGGTCAAACACGTCGGGTGCGGAGCGTCCTATGCTCGACCGGCGAATTTGGAGTTGGTTCCTTGCTCAACGCACCGGCATTGACGGCAGATACGGAAGACCCGCGGGTGCTTACTGCATGCGGGGCCTGGAACGTTTCCAACGTCGAGCTGCTGGAGCGGCTATGCGAGCGTGCGGCCGGCGCCCAAATCGGGTCAATCGATCTGCGCCGTGTCACCGCGCTCGATACGGTCGGGGCTTGGCTGCTTGAGCGGCTCGCCCGCGGTGGCGCGACCAGAGCAGCCCTCACTGGTGCCGATGGCCCGTATGGCGACCTGCTCGAAGAGGTGCGAGGACTGAATCGGGCCGGCCCCATCGAACGCAGATCGGTCAACCCCGTGCTGCAGAGGCTCGATCAACTCGGCCGCAGCAGCAGGCGGCTGGCGTCTGATTCGGCGGCATTCCTGCATATGCTCGGCGCCTTCAGCGCAGCGCTGCTTGGCATTCTGAGGCATCCGCGATCGTTCCGATTGACGTCGACCGTCTACCAGCTCGGCCGGGTCGGCTGGCAAGCGGTGCCGATCATGGTGCTGATCACGTTCCTGATCGGTGCCATTATTGCCCAGCAGGGCATCTTCCATTTTCGCCGCTTCGGCGCGGAATCCTATGTCGTCGACATGGTCGGCATTCTGGTGTTGCGCGAGATTGGTGTGCTGATCGTGGCCATCATGGTGGCCGGACGATCGGGCAGCGCCTATACGGCCGAGATCGGCGCGATGAAGATGCGCGAGGAGATCGATGCGCTCAGCACCATGGGGCTTGATCCTGTCGCGGTGCTGATCCTGCCTCGGATCCTGGCGTTGGTGGTGGCGCTGCCGATCCTCGCCTTTCTCGGCTCGCTCGCCGCGCTCTATGGCGGCGGGCTCCGTTCCCGGCTCGAGTGGGGGGTGCGCGGCGTCGGACTGGGCAAACGG
>NZ_VKHP01000318.1 GCF_010811875.1 Bradyrhizobium uaiense | reverse complement strand
GAGAGAGCCCCCACCCGCATTGCATCTTCGATGCAATGCGACCTCCCCCGCAAGCGGGAGAGGGAGCTTTGCGAAATAATACTTGAAAAGGAAAATATTTCCGTTTTGAATACAGCGACGGGGTGAGCGGTTCGCGCGTATCAACGCGCTGCCCGCGGCCCTGCGTCCAAGGAACAGATCCAGGGATCAATCCAAAGATCAAAAGCTTCAGGAGAGCGCCGTGACCGTCGTCCTTCCCACGCCAACGCAACTTCGCGCCGTCGCCGAGCAATGCGGCCTGTCCCTGACCGATGAGGACGTGACCTCGTTCCGCGGCCTGATGCAGGGCTCGATCGAGGCCTACAACCTCGTCGCCCAGATGCCGGACGAACTGCCCGAAGTGAAATATCCGCGCACGCCCGGCCATCGGCCGGCGCCGGAAGACAACAAGCACAACGCCTGGTACCGCAAGTCGACGGTGAAGGGCGCCGCCTCCGGCAAGCTCAAGGGCAAGACGGTCGCGCTGAAGGACAACATCATGCTGGCCGGCGTGCCGATGACGAACGGCTCGTCGACGCTGGAAGGCTATATCCCCGATTTCGACGCCACCATCGTCACGCGCATGCTCGATGCCGGCGCCGAGATCGCCGGCAAGACCCATTGCGAGCACTTCTGCCTGTCCGGCGGCAGCCACACCGGCTCCTACGGAGCGGTGCACAATCCGCACAAGATGGGCTATTCCGCCGGCGGCTCGTCGTCGGGCTCCGGCGTCGTGGTCGCGCTCGGCGAGGTCGACATGGCGATCGGCGGCGACCAGGGCGGCTCGATCCGCATGCCGTCCTCGTTCTGCGGCACCTACGGCATGAAGCCGACCTGGGGCCTCGTGCCCTACACCGGCATCATGCCGATCGAGATCTACGTCGACCACACCGGCCCAATGACCGCGACCGTGGAAGACAACGCCCTGCTGCTCGAAGTGCTCGCCGGCGACGACGGCTATGACCCGCGCATCAAGGCGCCGAAGGTCGAGGACTACACCAAGGCGCTGGGCAAAGGCGTCAAGGGCATGAAGATCGGCATCCTCAAGGAAGGTTTCGAGCAGCCGACCGCGGAGGCCGCGGTGAATGAGAGCGTGCGCGAGGCGGCCAAGCGCCTCAAGGATCTCGGCGCGTCGGTCGAGAATGTCTCGATCCCGATGCACATGCTCGGCGGCGCGATCTGGACGCCGATCGGCACCGAAGGCCTGACCCAGACCATGATGTTCGGCGACGGCTACGGCCTCAGCCGCGGCGATCTCTATTCGACCTCCCTGATGGACTTCCATCGCGGTTGGCGCCGGCAGGCGGATTCGCTGTCCGAGACCACCAAGCTGTTCATGATGCTCGGCACCTACATCAACAACAATTTCGGTCCGCGCTTCTACGGCAAGGCGCTCAACATCTCCCGCCGGCTGACCGCGGCCTATGACAAGGCCTTCAAGGATTATGATCTGTTGCTGATGCCGACCACGCCGATGAAAGCGACGAAGTTGCCCGAAGCCAACGCCAGCCGCGAGGAATACGTCGCCCGTGCGCTGGAGATGATTTCGAACACCGCGCCGTTCGACATCACCCATCACCCGGCGATGTCGCTGCCCTGCGGCATGGTCGACGGCTTGCCGGTCGGCCTGATGCTGGTCGGCCGGATGTTCGAGGAATCCACCATCTACCGTGCCGCGCACGCCTTCGAGCAGGCCGGCGACTGGAAGAAGATGTGAGGCGCCGCTTGTCGCAGACACAAGGTCGATGGATCGAACACCATGGCTAGCACCTTCGCCGCGGTGTTCGAGATTGTGAGCTTCGGCGCGATCATCGTGCTGGTCGTGCTCGGGCTCGGCATCATCGCCAGCATGATGGGCATCTTCAACTTCGCGCAGGGCGAATTCGTCCTGCTCGGAGCCTACGTCACCTATCTGGCCTACGCCCATGGCGCGCCGGTCTGGGCCGGCATGGTCGCGGCGCCCTTCGTGGTCGGCGCGATCGGCTTCGTGCTGGAGGCGCTGATCATCCGGCGCTTCTACGCCGCGCCGATCGTGGCGATGCTCGGTACCTATGCGCTCGGCCTGATCATCCGCGAAAGCGTGCGCGGCCTGATCGGCGGCTTCTATCTCACGGTGCCGGAGCCGATCGGCGGTTCGATCGACCTCGGCTCGGTCCACATCTCGGCCTGGCGCTTCACCATCATCGTGATCACGCTTTTGGTGATGGGCGGCTGCTATCTGCTGCTGTCGCGCACCTCTTTCGGGCTTCGGGTCCGCGCCACGCTGGAAAACCCGGCGCTGGCGCGCGCGTCGGGCATCTCGACGCCCCTGATCTACGGCGCGACGTTTGCGTTCGGCGCGGCGCTCGCCGGGCTTGCCGGCGCGCTGATCGTGCCGGTGTTCAGCCTGTTTGCCGATCTCGGCATCCGCTTCCTGATCCAGGGCTTCGTCGCCGTGATGGTCGGCGGGGTCGGCTCCTTCATTGGTCCGGTCGCCGGCGCCGGTGTGATCGGCACGCTCAGCGCGGCGCTGCCATGGGTCATGTCGCCTGTCGTCGCCGACGTGCTCGTCTTCGTGCTCGCCATCGCCTTCATCAAATTCCGGCCGCAAGGCCTCATTGCTGGGAAAGGGGTCTAATCACCATGTCGATTGAACGCATGAACCTTACGCGCCGCCGCTTCATGAGCAATTTCGCCTTCGCGACCGGTGCGCTCGCCACCGGGGTGGGAAGCTGGGTGGTCAGGCCCGATTGGGCCAACGCCGCCGAGGGACCGATCAAGGTCGGCATCGCGACCGACCTGACCGGCCCGATCGCCTATGCCGGCAACGCCGACGCCAACGTCGCCAAGATGGTGATCAAGGAGATCAACGCCGGCGGCGGCCTGCTCGGCCGGCCGCTCGAGCTCTATATCGAGGACACCGCCTCGAACGAATCGGTCGCGGTCGGCAACGTCCGCAAGCTGATCCAGCGCGACAAGGTCGACATGGTGCTGGGCGGCATCACCTCCTCGATGCGTAACGCGATCAAGGACCCGATCGTGGCGCGCGGCAAGACGCTCTACATCTATCCCCAGCTCTACGAGGGCAAGGAGTGCACGCCCTATCTGTTCTGCACCGGGCCGACGCCGGCGCAGCAATGCGACGAGTTCATTCCGTGGCTGATCAAGAACGGCGGCAAGAAGTTCGCGCTGCCGAGCGCCAACTATGTCTGGCCGCACACACTCAACGTCTATGCCCGCAAGGTGATCGAGGCCAATGGCGGCGAGGTCGTGTTCGAAGAGTATTACCCGCTCGATCAGGTCGACTTCTCGTCCACCGTCAACCGCATCATCTCCAACAAGGTCGATGTCGTCTTCAACACGGTGATCCCGCCGGGCGTCGGCCCGTTCTTCAAGCAGCTCTATGAAGCGGGTTTCCTCAAAAACGGCGGCCGGCTCGCCTGCGTCTACTATGACGAGAACACGCTCAACATCAATCAGGCCAACGAGATCGAGGGGCTCGCGAGCTGCCTCGACTATTTCAAGGTGCTGACCAAGGAGGATCCGTTCAACGCCAAGATCCAGGCGGCCTATGAGAAGGATTTTCCGGGCAACTTCCTGTTCGCGGCCGGCAGCGCCGCCACCGGAACCTATCGCGGCCTCAAGCTGTGGGAAGCCGCGGTCAAGGAAGCCGGCAAGGTCGACCGCGACTCGGTCGCGGCCGCGCTCGACCACGCCAAGATCGCCGAAGGGCCCGGCGGGCCTGCCGAAATGGTTCCGGGCAAGCGTCACTGCAAGATGAAGATGTACACCGCTGTTGCCAAAGGCGGGAACTATGAGATCGTGGCGCGCAGTGCCGGTCTCGTCGATCCCAAGGAGTGCTGAGCAGTCGATGGGTGGAGCAAGAGAGGCCGTCGCACGCATCGGCGAGGGACCGGATGTCGTGACGGGTGAGGATGCACCGGCCGCAAGCGCGCCGGCGGGACGGACATCGGCAGGATGGAAGGTCCTGCCGATCGTGGAAGGCCTGGTGCTGCTGATCGCACTGGTCCTGCCATGGATTCTGCAGGACTATCTGACGGTGTTCGCCACCCGCGTGGTGATCCTCGCGCTGTTCGCGCTGTCGTTCGACCTGGTGTGGGGCTATGCCGGCATCATGAGTTTCGGCCAGGCGCTGTTCTTCGGCGCCGCCGGCTACGGCGTGGCGCTGATGGCGCGCGATCTCAACGTCACCTCGATCCTGCTGATCCTGCCGGCCGGCACCTTGATCGGCCTCACCGCGGCGCTGCTGCTCGGCGGATTTCTCCTGCTCGGGCGCTATCCCTCGAGCGTGATCTTCGTCTCGCTCGGCACGCTTACCGGTTCCTATGCCGCGGACCGGCTGGCGCGCGGCTGGTACTATCTCGGCGGCCAGAACGGCATCCCGTCGATCCCGCCGCTCACGCTCGGCAGTTACGAGTTCGAGGAAGGGCCGGTCTATTACTACATGGTGCTCGGCATCCTCGTGGTCACCTATCTGCTCTGCCGCTTCCTGGTGCGTTCGCAATTCGGCCTCGCGCTCGCCGGCCTGCGCGAGAACGAGCAGCGCATCGCCTTCTTCGGCTACAAGGCGCAGCATCTGAAGGCGATCATCTTCGCGGTCGGCGGCACCATCGCCGGCCTCGCCGGCAGCCTCTATGCCTTCCACGAAGGCTTTGTCTGGCCCAACATGCTGGGCGTCGTGTTCTCGACCCAGGTCGTGCTCTACGTCTTGTTCGGCGGCTCCGGCACGCTGATCGGCGCCGTGATCGGCACCGTGATCATCGAGGGCGTCAGCTTCTGGCTGTCGGACAATTATCGCGACGTCTGGCCGATCATCCTCGGCGTGCTGCTGCTGCTCGTGATCATGTTCCGTCCGCTCGGGCTGGTCTCCTTCGTGCTCGGCGAGCGCGAGCGGGTCGGCAGCTTCGGCAAGGAGCCAGGCAAGGGACCAAGCAAGGCACCAAAAAAGGAGGTCGGCAATGCCGCTCCTTGAGGCCTCAGGGATCAGCAAGGTGTTCGGCAAGCTCACTGCGCTCGACGGCGCGGCGCTGAGCGTCGGCGAGAACGAGTTTCACGGCCTGATCGGCCCCAACGGCTCGGGCAAGAGCACGCTGATGAAATGCGTCGCCGGCGCCGAGGTGCCGACCACCGGCAAAGTCTCCTTCATCAACACCGACATCACGGCGTTCACGCCGACCGAGCGCGCCCGCGCCGGCATGAGCCTGAAATTCCAGATTACCTCGGTGCTGCCGACGCTGACGCTGTACGACAACATCCTGCTGGCATTGCAGGCGCATTCGTCGCTGTTCGATCTCGTGCTGTCGCGCACCCGCAACAGGCTGCACGATCAGGTCATGACGATGCTGACCCAGTTCCGTCTCGCCGATCGCGCGTATGACGCCGCAGCGGCGCTGTCGCACGGCCAGCAGCAATGGCTCGAGATCGCGATGGCGCTTGCTGGCAAGCCGCGGCTGTTGCTGCTGGACGAGCCGACCGGCGGCATGAGCCTCGAGGAGCGCCGCGTTACCGGCGAGCTGTTGCAGCCGATCAAGCAGCATTGCTCGCTCGTCATCGTCGAACACGACCTCGATTTCATCCGCGACATCTGCGACCGCCTCACCGTGCTCGACCAGGGCAAGGTGCTGGCCTCGGGAACGGTTGCGGAAATCCAGGCTAACAAGAGCGTCCAGGAGATTTATCTTCGCCGTGCCTGAGCAAACCTTCCTCGATATAAGGCATCTCGATGCCGGTTATGGCCGCAGCCAGGTCCTGTTCGATGTCAACATCGGCATTCCCTGGCGCGGCGGCGTTGCCGTGCTCGGCCGCAACGGCGCCGGCAAGACCACGCTGATGAAAACCATCGTCGGCGAGCTCGCAAGCACAACGGGAGAGTTGTTCTTCGACGGCCGCGACATCACCCGCCGCCGCACCGAGGAACGGGTGCGCTCCGGCATCGGTTACGTGCCGCAGGAGCATTCGGTGTTCGCCCGCCTGTCGGTGCGTGACAACCTCGCGGTCGGCTCGCTGTCCAATTTGGATGCCGGCGCGGTCGATCGCGTGCTGGAGATCTTCCCGAAACTCGGCCAGCGCCTCGACCAGCCGGCCGGCACGCTGTCCGGCGGCGAGCGCAAGATGCTCGCGATCGCCCGCGCCATGCTCGGCAATCCGAAGCTGCTGCTGCTGGATGAGCCGACCGAAGGGGTCTGGATCGGCGTGATCGAGGAGATCACCGAGCGGCTGATCGAGCTTGCCAAGAGCATCGCGGTCGTGATCGTCGAGCAGCATCTCGACCTCGCGCTGCGCGTCGCCGAATACGCCTATGTGCTGGATCGCGGCCGCGTCGCCTTGCAGGGCGAGGCGGGTAAGGTGCGGAGCGATCCGGAATTGCTGCGCTATCTGGCGCCTTAGAATCCCGGGTTCCCTTGGGAACGAAGAGCCCTCGCTGCCGTTGGGCCGCGGGAGGAATTCACCGATGCGTTATTTTTCGATTGCAGTCCTTTTCGCCGTTGCCGTGATGAACAGTGGTGCCGTGCTGGCCCAGCATCCCGGCACCAAGTCGGAACAATCCGCGTGCTCGCGCGATGCGCAGCGGTTCTGCCGTAAGGACCTCGGCAATGACGGCGCCGTGCAGAACTGTCTTCAGACGAATCGCGCCAGTCTGAGCCGAAGCTGCAAGAAGGTTTTCGAAAGCCACGGAATGTAGCCGTCGCTTGCCGGTCGCGGCAGCCGCCCCTTGTCGGGCTAGCGCAGCGACGTTCCGTCAATGCGTCCGACGAGGTGTGCCCGTGAAGGCGAGGGATCGAATCGTTCGGCGAAATACTGTGTTTCGTGGGCGACCAGCCCGTCGCGGAATTCCATGATGCTCACCACGTAGGACGGCCTGTCGTCATAGGTGAGGATGTATTCGGTGATCCAGAGATCGCCGCCGCCGATCATGCGCTGGATCGTGAAGCGCTTCTTGTTCGGCTGAACCGTGCGGCTTTCCTGAATGTTGCGCCGGCCGCGGATCCGTTCGCCCGACTGCGGATAATCGAGCACGGCATCCTCTGCGTAGATCTCATGCTCGCGCTCGAAATCGCTCGCGTCCGAGGCTTCCCAATGGCGTTGCAGCGCCATCCGCACGGTGTGATCATCCATGGCAGTCTCCCGGTTTTGCCTGCGCCCTCTGTTTGAGCAGGGGCGAGACTAGGAGCAAAGTTCGGACGATTCATGTCGCGAGAATGCGGACGTATGATCGCCGGACCGCGCAACATAAGCGGTGTCGTCCCTGCGAAAGCAGGGACCCATAACCACAAGCGTGAATTATGCGCCTTGCTGGAATGACGAGTCCCGCTCCCAATCTCCGCCGCGGAGTATGGGTCCCTGCTTTCGCAGGGACGACTCGTGGAGAGAATCGACGCAACGGGGGTGCTGCGATAAGCGGCGCGCCGAAGTCGCGCCGCGCTTACTTCACCGCGGAGAAGCGGCCGTCGAACGAGTTGGTCTGCACGACAGGCGCGGAGCCGGCGAGTTGGGTCGACGCCGACGATGTCGCGGCCGGTGCGGCGGCGGCAGCGGTGTTGGTCACCGCCGGCTTCGGCGCGGGCTTCGCGGCCTGCTTCGGCTCCGCCTTCGGTGCGACGCGAAGCACCGATTGCGGCTTGGCCTCGGCGACCTTCGGCTTGGCCGGTGCGGCAGCGGCCGGAGCCTGAGTTGGCGTGGCCGTCTTGCTGGCATCGGCGGTGCCGCCGATGCCGACCTTGCGCGCGAAGCTGGATAAGAAGCCTTCGGATTTGTCGGACGCGTTCGCCGAAGCAACGCGGGTACTGGCCGGCGGGGTCGACGACGTCGTCGCCACGACAGGTTCTTCCTGCTGGACCGCGAGATTGGGCCGCGGCGGATTGACCGTTCCGGGGATCGTGCCGGGGGCGCGCGCGAGCGACATCGATGCCAGCGCCTGGCTGTCGCCGCCTTCGGACAGACCGGTGTTTCCTTCCGGAATCTTCGAGGCGAAGATCGCGTTCATGCCGCCGTCGATGCCGGTGTTGAGGCGCGCAACGGGCGTCCCCTTCGACACCAGCTTGGCCATCTCGGCGTCGTCGCGCTGCTCCTTCTCGCGCACGGCGCTCGCGATCTCCTCGGGGATCACATAGGCCGGGCATTTTGCGGATGCATTGAACACCGGATCGCGCACGGCATCCGGCGCCTTCACAGCATCGAAGACGTATTTCTTCTCGCAGAAGTCGACCTTCGGCTCCTGCTTCGTCACCTCGAAATGATCGTTGCCTTGCTTGATCATCTTCCAGAAAGGCATGTTCGGATTGTTGCGGTGCTTGGCCATGTTCGCCGCCGTCATCCGGAACGGATAGGCTTGGAACTGGAACGCCTTCTGGCCGCCGAAGAAGGATTCGCGGCCGAGCGAGTAGATTTCCGCGATCTGCTCGTCGGTCATCGCGTAGCAGCCGCGCGACGAGCAGTCGCCATGCACCATCAGCTCCGAACCGGTGCGGCCGAGAGATTTGTCGAAGGCGTTGGGATAGCCGGTGTTGAACGAGAGATAGTAGGCCGACTGCGGGTTCATCTGGCTCGGATTGATCGAATAGAATCCCTCGGGTGCCTGGCGGTCGCCTTCACGGACCTTCGGACCGAGATCGCCCGACCAGCGGCAGATCGGATAGGTCTTGAGCAGCGCGAACTGGCCGGAGCGGGTCTGCTTCCAGATCTCGAGCTCGGCTTCCTGCTTGAACAGCCGCACCAGGATCGGCGACTGCATGTCCATGTCCTTCTCGACCATGGCAGCGACGAGCTTTGGTGGGACCGGCTGGTTGGCCTTGGCGTTCTGCGCGAGCGAGATCTGGTCGCTGTCACAGCCGGCGAGCATGACGCCCGCGGCGAGGACCGCCGAGGTCAGAAGCGCGCGTACGAGCGTGCGATGAGTCAAGTCCGAGCTCCACACCCACCGGGCGATTTTCGCGACCCCAACACGGCGAATATGCCCTGAAGCCATTGTGTAAAATATTAGCCTTCGACCACCCCTGCTCGCAACCTGAACCGGGGCTGACAGCCTTCACGGTAGCAGGCATGGTTCAAGGAACGTTAAAGACCCGGCTCGGGGCCCAATTACGGCAAAATCGGTCGATTTGGACGAAAAATCCGGACGTTTGGGCGCCTCAACCCAGCTTGCGGCCGATATCCAGGAACTTCTGGCGCCGCTGTTTGCGAATCGCGTCCGGATCAAGATTTCGTAGGTCGTTGAGCGCCTGGGCGATGGCGTCGCCGGTGGTCGTGATCATCGCGGCGGGGTCGCGGTGGGCGCCGCCGGCGGGCTCCTTGAGGATCTGGTCGATCACGCCGAAGCGCAGCATGTCCTGGGCGGTGATCTTCATGCTGTTGGCGGCTTCCTGCGCCTTGCTGCCGTCGCCGCCTTGGGATGCGCCATGGCACTCCGCATCGGTCCGAACGCGACCTATTGGGCAGACATCTTCCCCGCTATCGTGTTGCTGGCTTTGGGCATGGGCTTGGCGATCGCGCCGTTGACG
>NZ_VKHP01000317.1 GCF_010811875.1 Bradyrhizobium uaiense | reverse complement strand
CGTCCGATGACAACGATGTTTCCCGCTGGCTGGACTATCTGCTGGCGAGCTTTTCCCAGGTCGATCCAACAATCAGCGACACTGCATCGCAGCTCGTGGGGCGAGGCGTCGACAGTGAGGCCGTCGAGCGCACGCTTATCGCCTTGGTCCGGAGCATCGCAGCACGACCGCGAGAGATCGTGCTGGTTCTCGATGACCTTCATTCATTGACTGACGCAGCCAGCCGCTGGACCCTGCAATGGCTGCTCGACCAGGCTCCCCGCAACTTGCATTTCGTTCTTGTCTGCCGCGGCGCCCCGCCGGTCTCTCTTTCCCGGCTACGTGCTCAACAAAGCGTCTTTGAGCTCGGATTTCGGGACCTGCGTTTCTCTCAGGGCGAGACCGAGGCCTTCCTCAAGAGCAAGCTTGACGCCATCGACCGCCGCACTGCCCAGCGCCTCTATGAACTCACCGACGGTTGGGTCGCCGGTCTGCAACTGCTCTCGATCGGCTGGTCCCGGAAGCGCGACCTGCAGAATACCAAATTCGTGTCTCGCGGACAGATCCAGGACGAGCAATCGTTCACGGACTATTTCGAGCACGAGATCCTGTCAAAGCTCTCGAAGGCCGAGTACGCGCTGCTCGAGGCCGCATCGATCTGCAACCGTTTCTGTGCATCCCTCTGCGCAGCACTGCTCGGCAAGGCGGAAGACAGCGACAGGATCGGATCCCTGCTCGCCAGCCTCGTCACGCAGAATGTTTTCATCATCCCGGTCGAAACGTCGGACCGCGAGACCTGGTATCGATTTCACCCGCTCCTGGGTGAAACCATGCGTGCTCGCTTGCGCCAGCGTCCCGAGGTGCAGCGGCTGCAGTACCATCGGGCGGCGTGGTTCTGGTTCCGGGACCACGGCTATGTCGATGAGGCGGTTCGCCATGCCTTGTCGGCCAACGAAGCCCCAGCAGCCGCAGAACTGCTGGATCAGTACGGCCAGGATCTGCTCGCGCGGGGCCAGTTTCGCAATATGAACAGCCTGGTTCGACAGCTGCCGGAACAGGAAATACAGTCGCGGGTCAACCTGCGTCTATGGATGGCGCGCTCGCAATTGCTGGCGCGGGAACTGGATGCCTGCGCCGAGAGCCTGCAGCGGCTCGGGGCTGACCTGCCGGCCGACGACGCCTCCGCCCAGTTTGCCCTCGCACTCGTGAAGGCGACGTTGGCGGTGGCCTCCGACGACACCGACGCGGCCATGCGGGTTTTGCCGCAAATGCTGCATCCACCGGCGGACGCGGACCCTGCGGCCATCGGCGGGCGAGACAACATCCTGAGCTGGCTTTACATGCACCGCGCCGACTATGAACTGGCGCGAAGGATTCAGCTCACCGCTCCCGCGACCCGCGCCGATGGCGTGCCCTTGCTCGGCTCTCCCGGCGGTCGGCTGCAAGGCCGCTGCCTGGTCGGGCTCAGTTATGCGCTCGAAGGCCAGATCATCGAGGCGGAACGGATCTATCGCGACGTTCTCTATGAATCCGAGCAGCGCGGGACCTCCTGCATCGATCCGGCATGCCTGGCGGCAGCCCTGCTCGGAGAAGCGCTCTACGAGCTCAACGATCCATCGGCCGCCCTGCAACTGCTCGAGGATCGGGTTGACGTGCTCGAACGCGTCTCGATCCCGGATTCGGTGCTGCGCGTCCTGTCGGTGCTATCGGCGTCGCACTGGCTTGCCGGGCGCCGCCAGGAGGCGCTCGCATATCTGGATCGGCTCGAAGACTACGCAGTTGGCCTCAAGCTCGATCGGCTAGTGGCGCACAGCCTCGGCGAACAGGTTCGACGTCATCTGGAGCAGAGTGAATTCGAGGCGGCGAAGCGCAAGCTCGCGACACTTGAGGAAATCGGCCAAAAGCACCCGAAGTCCGGCAGCCACCTCGGCGACGAGATATTCACTATCGTCGCACGGGCGCAGGTCCGGTTCGACGTCGCGGTCGGTCGCTACGAGGCGGCCGCCGCACGGCTCGGACCACTCATCGAGGTTTGCGAGGCACGCGGCCATCAGCAGATCGTGGCGATGCTACGACTGCAGAATGCCCTCGTCGCAAAGCGGCGCGGCATGCTCGATGAGGCCGGCAAGGCGACGCTGGCGGCCCTGCGGCTTGGCCATCGACTCGGCCTCGTGCGCAGCCTGCTCGATGCAGATACCTCGGCGCTCGACTTGATCCGCTGGTACGGCGACGAATTGGGTTTCGATGTCCTGCTGTCGTTCTACGTCGAACGGCTGGGAGATGCGGAGGCGTCGGCGCAAACCGCCGCTCCCGCACCACGCAACGACGGGGCCGAGAGCCGCACGGCGGTTCTCGAAAGCCTGAGCGATCGCGAACTCGACGTCATCCGCCTGCTTTCGCAAGCGTTTCCCAACAAGAAGATCGCGCGGGCGTTGGGGCTGTCGCCCGACACCGTGAAATGGCACCTCAAAAACATCTACGGCAAGCTAGGCGTTGCCGGCCGCGACGACGCGGTCTCGCGCATGCGCGACCTCGGCTGGAATGCGGACGGTCCTGCGCCATCAACGTCCTGAGATGACGCCCGATACCGTGGCCAAATCAAAGCTGGCGTGAGATCAAGTCGCGCATGACTTCGCTGGTTCCGCCATAGATGCGGCTGACGCGCATGTCGACGAACGATCGGGCGATCGGATACTCAAGCATGTAGCCGTAACCGCCGTGGAGCTGGACCATTTCATCAAGCGCCTTCCCGAGGGTCTCGGTCGCAAACAGCTTGGCGATCGCGGATTCCTGAAGCGTCAATCCGCGCTTCATGTGCTCGGCCAAATAGTGATCGATCATCAGGCGTACCGCAACGGCCTGGGCTTTGATATCGGCGAGCTTGAACTTGGTGTTCTGGAAATCCCAGACCGTGTGGCCAAACGCCTTCCGCTCCTTGACGTAAGCAAGTGTGTGATCGAGCGCCGCCTCCAGCCGCGCCGCCGCCGAAACCGCGATCGAGAAGCGCTCTTGCGGCAGCTCACCCATCAGGTATCTGAATCCCATCCCTTCCTCACCGAGCAGGTTGCCGACCGGGACCCGAACGTTGTCAAAGAATAGCTCGGCTGTATCCTGCGCGTGCTGCCCGACCTTTTTGAGCTTGCGACCTCGCCGGAAGCCTTCGCGATCGGCCTCGACGACGATGAGGCTCATGCCTTTCGCCCCCGCGGTCGCGTCGGTCTTGCACACCACGATGATAATGTCGGCGTTGAGGCCGTTGCTGATGAAGGTCTTGCTGCCATTGATGACGTACTCATCGCCCTCTTTTGTGGCGGTCGTTCTGATCGACTTGAGATCGCTGCCCGTGCCAGGCTCCGTCATGGCGATTGCAAGGATCAACTCACCCGAGCACGCGCGAGGCAGCCATTTCCGCTTCTGCGCCTCGCTTCCGACACGGGCGATGTACGGCGCGATGATGTCGGAGTGCACCTGAAAGCCGGGACCGCTGACATTGGCCCGAGCGATCTCTTCCGCCATGACGGCAGCGTGTCCGAAGTCTCCGCCGCCTCCGCCATACTCTTCGGGAAGAATTACCCCGAGCAATCCCTCCTGACCCGCCTTGCGCCAAACCTCGCGATCGACTCTGCCGGCGTCGTCCCATTCGTCCTGCCGCGGCACGCACTCTCGCTCGACGAAGCGACGAACCGTGGCGCGGAACATTTCATGGTCTTCGCGGAAGACTTTGCGGGCGATATGCACGGAGCAGCTCTCCTCGGAATGGAACGTGGGCGTGTATCAGGCCGAGAATAGTTCCGTGTCCGCCGAAGAAGACCACCCGTGGTGGGTAGGGCCGAACGGGCACCGCGATTCGACAATGACCGCGGTTCTTCGCAGGTGCGTCCGGCCGCGCCACCATAGCTTGTGGGTCTTCAACCTCATTGAACAGATCGGGTTTTTTTGGTGGCGAGCAAATTCGCATTGCGAAATCCTGCGGAAATCATGGGACACCGAGCGCGTGCCGCCTATGTCCTTGATCTAGGCAGCCAAACAGCGCTCCTCTTCGATCACCTCTGGCTCACCATCCGAAGCTCTTTTCAGGAAGCGCGCCATGGCAGCTTTTCGTGAATCTCGATCAAGGGCATAGGAGGTCTGCTTGAACTCAATGCCGTCAAGGAGGCCCTGGATGTAGCCCGAAATCGTGTCCGCGGCCATGATGAGCGCGGTATCAAGCGTATGGATGTATTTGCTCGTCACCGAACCCTTGGCGTGACCAACCAACGCCGCGATAGTCACCTCGGTGAAGCCGAGATCGTTGGCGATGCTCGCGAAGCTATGGCGCAGGACGTGTGGTGTAATGTCGGATAGCGGGGAGTCCTCGAAGAGATGCTTCCAATGGTTCGGGAAGCTGCCGAATGCATTGTCCTCGCCCAGCCCCGGGAACACGTACGTGTCGAAGTTATCCGTGCGCCGTCGCTCGAGATATTCAACGACAGGCAAGCCGATGGGGCGAATGGATTCTCCCTCTTTACTGTCCTCCAACCGCAAGCAGCTCGACTCGGTGTCAGCTTCCGTCCATTTCAAGCCGATCATCTCGCTGCGGCGGCAGCCGGTCAGGGCAAGCTGGCGAACGATGTCCACGATCGTGGCGTATTTCTCCTGCTTGGCGGCGTCGCGGAGCATCCGACCGAGGATTCGATACTCCGCCTCCGATAGTCGACGCTTTCGTACGTTATCCTTTGGCTTGCGGATGCCATGGGCCGGATTGGTTTCAATAATGCCCGCTTCGACGGCGTAGGTGAGGATGCCGCCGAGAAGGCCAACGGTGCGGGTGGCCGTTCCAGCGCCGCCGCGAACGATGGCCTTTCCGCGCAGCTTCTTGGTCTTCACCGAAGCCCGCGTCTTTCCAGCCATGATGTCCTTGAGGACCTTGTTGATGTCGGCCTTGGTGAGGTCCTTGACCCGCCGGGTCCCTATGAGCGGAACGATGTGATGCTCGATACGGCCAGTGTCGGTGACGATCGTTGAAGCCTTCTTCGGTCGTCCACCTTTTCCCAGGATAAGCCCGGCCTGGAGATCAGCGAAATATCGGGCGCACACCTCTTTCACAGTGATCGCCTTGTGATCGAGTTGGCGATCTTCCACGGGGTCGCCACCCTGAGCGACCCGACCGAGTTGCACCTTTGCCTCTCGGCGTGCCGTCTCGGGCGCCCAGGCTCCATGAAGCCCAATTGTGTATCGACGTGAGCGTCCACCTATTCGATACTGGATGACGTAGCTGCGCTTGCCGGAACTAAAGACCCGGACACCGAAGCCTGGCAACTCGTCGTCCCAGATCAGGTAGTCCTTTTCTTGGGCTTCCGCCGACTCAACGATCCTCTTCGTAATCTTGACCATGACGTTCCTTCGTTCCGGGCACGATCCTCTCGCGTAAGCAGAGCGTAAGCACGCGGGAGAAAATCAGAGCGTATTCTCGGATAGGAACGTCGCTTGTGGTGCTGAGATTATCCAGTCGGTTCAACCGGATAGCGTAGTGTAGCGTGCCCTATCGCATTTTTCGGAAGGGCACGTTATCTTGCTCCGTAGGCAAAGGTCACACGTTCGAATCGCGTCGGTTGCGCCATCTTTTCAGGCATTTTGGGGTGCTTTCCCGACCCGGCCGTTTCGCTTCGCACAAGCAGCGCGGGGCCGAACGACCACTGGACCTCCCCGAAGGCGATGCCAATCGCTTCCATCGATCATGGATGATCGATCAGAGTAGGCGGAAAGGCTTCCGAAATGTCCCTACCGGGTGACGTTCGCAGAGCCACCCGTTACCTGGCACAGCGGCCGGGCTCGCTATTTCACCTTCTGCTTCCCGGCTGGGGCGAGCACGACCGAGGCCTCGGTAGTCAGCACCCGGAAAGTGAACGTCTCCTGGAAGTAGAGCCCGACCGTTGTGTCGGTATGGTTGAGATAGCCGATCGAGAGATCTTGGCCGATATCCAGCTCGAAATCGCCTCCTCGCGTCGTCAGAACAAAGGCGCCGTCGATGGCAGGCGCCCAGAAAACACCGCCATCAACGAGCCGTTCGACGTGGTGAAAAACCGGGTATCCTTCATCGCTTCCGCCGCTCGCCGCCGTGTACGCCTCCGCCCCGAGGACAAGGGCATATGGTCCGTTGCAGCCGGCTAGTCTGAGTTACTTACGGCTTGCGCGACGGCACTTGGATAGGCTCCTGCATTTGTGGGAAGAATTAGCCCCGAGTTGTTGCTGGCCCGGCGAATGCCCTCGATCCCTGCGGCAGCATATCCGTCGAAAATTACACGGTCCTCCGCAAATGTGATGCTGCGGGCGGCGTCTTTGAGCGGCGCCCAAGCGGCGTCCAGGGCTCCGCGCTCAAGGTCATCAATCTGCTGGCGGGAGAGCTGGAATGGGACGCGCAATTCGACGAGCGCCTTCACCTCCCGCTGGCGCAGCACAGTAACAAAGCGCTTGCTCACGTGCTCCTGGATGCCGTCGTCGGCCTCGCCGCGGTGATCCCTGGGATCATTGAGCGTCGGCACGCGGCGAAATGCCAGTCGATCATCGAAGCTATCGTGCCCGACGTTCCCCTGCCCCAGCACAAACTGATTGAGGCCCGGATGACGGGCGAAGCCCGCAAAGGTGTGCTTGAGACCGGAGAATGGATGACGGCGGCAGAGATTGCGGAGATGGCTGGATTTAGTGCAAGCAATCCCAGCGCTCAGCCGAACAAATGGAAAAGGAACGGGCAGATCTTCGCCGTGCGTCATCACGGAGTGGACTACTTCCCGGGCTATGCCTTCGACGCCTCGACCGATTACCGGCCGGCCAAGGACTTGGCGCGAGTGCTGGAGGTCTTCCGCGGAAAAAAGGACGATTGGGGCCTCGCCTATTGGTTTGCATCGGTCAATAGCTTCCTTGGCGGCAAGCGACCGCAGGACTTGCTGATCAGCAATCCCGATCGCGTCGTCGCGGCGGCCGAGGACGAGGTCGCCGGCGTGCTCCATGGCTAGGAGGAAATCCGGCGCCCGCCGGCCGCCTACCCGACCGAGGGCAATCAGGCCGGCGCGAGCTAGGGCGAGGAGAGTTGACCGTTTGGGCTAATTGCAGCGCCTGGCAATCGCCAAACGTTGGTGATCAATGACCTAGCGACCGCGTCTCGGCGTCCTCCAGATGCATGGCCTCGCCATCAGATCCTGACGCCACACATTCCCGCGATGATAGCCGTCGCAATCAGTCCGCTAGCGACAACACCCGCCGCCCACAGCCGGTTTGTCGCCGTTAGCTCTACTCCATGGGCGATCAGCACCACCCGGAGACCAGAAGCAAGATGGCTGAGCACGAGGAAAACCGCGAGCGCATAATGCGGCACCAGCCTAATGTTCCATGGGTCGTGGATGAGCCCCGTCGGCGCACCCGTTGCGAAGTTCCAGTCGGTTGGGATTCGAAGATAGGTCCGTGCGTACAGAAATACGGAGTTCATGTGCCCAAGTACGAAGACCGACAGATAAAATCCGGACGCGATCTGGAACGAACGATAGAAGTCTTGAACTGTGTTGCTCCACCGCCACGCCAGCCAGAGTCCGCTCCCAGCCTGGAATAAAAAGAGAAGGATGAGTACTGGCTCTATCACTGGCGCGCGATATATTTTGCGCCCGACGTCCATGACAGCCGAATGCGTCGATGGGCCGAGAAGGCCGGTCAGATGGTTTGCGAGATGGAAAAGAATATAGGCGCACAGTAAAGCGGCACTTATGCCGTGGGCGACGCGCCATCGCGCGATCCTCATCCCGGCCATGCTGGTGGGCTCGCCTCGGGGCTTGGCAAATGCGAACGCTGTCGCCGCCAGCCATAGTATGCACCAGACTACCGGGTCCGGCAGTCGGCTGCTGAACATCCCCTGGACCACGCCGAGAAAGACGTAGAGCGTCGGCGCGGCAACAGCCGCATAAGCAAGGCGCCGGAGACCTGGTTGAATCGCCGGCCGACAGGCGATGAGAAGCCCGATGAGCGGCAGGCCGAGAGTGCAGATGAGTACTATCGCCGATATGGTGATGTTCGTCCGCGGTAATTTTGAGCCGGGGGCCCTGACTAAGGCGTGGAACAGCATCAACAAGAAGGGATGACAGATTGCCGCCATCGGCGGGAGGAACGCCAACGGATCAATCCCGACCGCCTTGGGCTCCTCTGCGCCATCCAGCGGCACAGCAGATTGCGCGACGTTCAACATGGCATCCTGTTCCATGACAGGAGAGTATCGCGCGATACAGGAAACATGTAGGCCCAAGAAGCTGTATTCGGTCTAGACCAAGCCGTTTAGCCTGAGTTTGCCCATGTCTCCAGGTTAGCTTCGCTACGCAGATCGGCGGACGTGGAGACGGTGAGCCCTGCTCGACGTACCCTGGTTCACATGCAACCGCTCGCCGGCCCGTTACGGGAGTGAACGCAGCCGTTTCTCGAAGTGGTCCGCCGATTGGTATCGGCGGTGCCGACCACGATGATCGCTAGTAGGCTCGCCGGCTTGGTCGCACTCGCGTTCACACTGAAGCCAGGATGCGCGCCGCCGGGTGGCTCCGCTCACCAACGTACGACGCCGCCGGCGATTTCTTCCTTGATGCCGAGCCCCAACAGACCGTGGTGCTGCTCTCGGGCGGTGTTGGCCTGACACCAATGGTCAGCATCGTTGAGACGATCGCCGCGGAGCTCCGGGCTTGCCGACGCACTATTTCCACCGCACGCTCAACAGCGACACGCATGCCTTGGATGAGCATGTCCACGCTTTGACAAAGCAGCACGGCGCGATTTCGGTCTCGACGTTCTACAATGAGCCGGGTCCCTGGATGTCGTCGGCGAGACCAACGACGCCACTGGCATCGTCACGCTCGATTGGCTCAAGGCCAACGCGCCGCTCCATGACGCCGATATATTTCTGTGCGGCCCCAACCCGTTCCTTCGTGCGCTCGTTAGCGAGCTTTCACTGACGAGCGTTGCTGCCGACCGCATTCACTATTAGTTCTTCGAGCCCACCGACGGGCCACTGGCAGCTTAGAGCAGCCTGGCCGCCCTGGTCCATTCGGGTTGGAGGTTCTTGGTTCTGATGAAACCAACCCGCTGACAGTAACTTCTCACGGATACTATTCAATCCGTGAGAAGTCCCATGAACGAACAATTGTCCGCGCCACTACCTGACGGGATCGTCCTGAGCCACGCACACGGTCCAAAACAACTGACGGCGTGCTTTCCCGTGATCTCGCAACTGCGCCCGCGCCTCAAGGGCGTCGATGAGTGGGTGGAGCGCGCCTCGGAAATGGCGACGGACGGCTATCGCGTCCTCGCTGCCTGGGAAGGAGACCGGGTGTTGGCGATAGCCGGATATCGGATCATAGAGAACTTGATCCATGGCCACTTCCTCTATGTCGATGACCTGATTACGGCCGAAGGCGAGCGAGGGAAAGGACTCGGGGCCGCGCTCCTCACGGAGCTGTCTGCGATCGGCGCCGATGAATTCTGCAACCGCCTAGGTGGTGTGGACACTAGCGCATCCATAGAACAATGGCAGCGAGAGTGACGACGGCCCGGTAATTCCGGGCCGTTTTTTCGAAGCGGGTTGCGACACGTCGGAACTGCTTGAGCTTTGAGAAGC
>NZ_VKHP01000316.1 GCF_010811875.1 Bradyrhizobium uaiense | reverse complement strand
GGGTTGGGGTGAGGGGCTGTCTCCGCGCATTCGCTATTGGCTGTGCTTGCGGAGACTCCCCCTCACCCGGAACGCATCTCACGATGCGTTCCGACCTCTCCCCGCACGCGGGGCGAGGTGAACCGGAGCACGTCGGAACAACGCGATCACGCCGCCGGCAGCGCAAGCCGTTCGATGGTCTGAATATGCCGCGCGAGCAGGCTGCAGGCCTGCTCGATGTTGCGTGCGCGCAGCGCCTGCAGGATGACGCGATGGTCCTGGCTCGGCCGCGGCCGCCAGCCGGCGTTGCGGGCCATCGCGAACACCAAACGCGAATTGGCGAGCTGCAGGCCGTCGAGGCTGGCGAGCAGGCGCGGCATCGCGCAAGGCGCTACCAGCGCGTGATGGAAGGCGCGATTGGCCAGCTCGAAATCCTGCACCGTCTCGGCCTTGTCGCCTTCGATCATGGCGACCTCGATCCGTGCCAGATGCGCCGATGTGTATCTCGGCGCAGCATTGCGCAACGCGACCACCTCGAGCGCGGCGCGCATCTCGGCGATCTCCTTCACTGCGGCGGTGTCGAGCGGCGCGACCCGCACCCCGCGACGGGGCACGGCAACGACGAGATGCTGCGCCTCCAATTGCCGGAAAGCCTCGCGCACCGGGACGTGGCTGGAATGGAATTCCCGCGCGACATGGTCCTGCCGGAGCGGGGCATCCGGCGGCAAGGCGCCGCTGATGATGCCTTCAGCGAGCACCTCGGCAATGCGCCCGGCGGTCGTCGCGTTCTCGCCTTCGCCCATCATAGATTATCTATCATAAAAACGGGTGCGCTGCCGCACGGCCTCAGCTAGCATCGTTCTAAGTCCAGGATCATAGATAATATTCCAGATTATCTATGATTCATCACAAGCAAGAAGGCAAGCCCATGGTTGATGTCGTTGAGATCGAACGGACCGACAGCCGCAGCAGCGCACCGCCCCGCAAGATCTGGGAACGTGCCGAGGCCGAGGCACTCTATAACCTGCCGTTCGCGGACCTGATGTTCCAGGCGCAGGGCATCCACCGCGCCAACTTCAATCCGAACCACGTCGAAACCGCGAGCCTGCTCAGCATCAAGACCGGCGGCTGTCCGGAAGACTGCGGCTACTGCTCGCAGAGCGCGCATTACGACACCGGCCTGAAGGCCAGCCGCCTGATGCCGCGGGACGAAGTGGTCGCGGTCGCGCAGCGCGCTAAGGATGCCGGCGCAAGCCGCTTCTGCATGGCCGCGGCCTGGCGCAGCCCGAAGGACCGCGACCTCGATCAGGTCTGCGACATGGTCAGCGCGGTGAAGGGGCTTGGCATGGAAACCTGCGTCACGCTCGGCATGCTGACGCCAAAGCAGGCCGAACGTCTCTCCGACGCCGGGCTCGATTTCTACAACCACAACGTCGATACCTCGCCCGAGTTCTACGACAAGATCATCACCACCCGCACCTTGCAGGACCGCATCGATACGCTGGCGCATGTGCGCGATGCCGGCATCAAGGTCTGCTGCGGCGGCATTATCGGCATGGGCGAGATGGTCGAGGACCGGCTCGGCATGCTGGTGCTGCTCGCCAATCTCCCGAGCCCTCCGGAGAGCGTGCCGATCAACCTGTGGAACGAGGTCAAGGGCGTGCCGGTCAACGAGACCGCGGAGCGTCCCGATCCGATCGCGCTGGCGCGGCTGGTCGCGACCGCGCGCATCCTGATGCCGAACAGCGTGGTGCGTCTGTCGGCCGGGCGGCAATACATGACCGATGAACTGCAGGCACTGTGCTTCCTCGCCGGCGCGAACTCGATCTTCATCGGCGATGTGCTGCTGACCACCAAGAACCCGCAGCGCGATCGCGATGCCGATCTGCTCGATCGGCTTGGCATCACATCCCGTCTCGCCTGATCGCAACGTGCGGCGCGCGCGGCGTCATTTCGCCGCGCGACCAACCATAAATCTGTGAGCGAACATGAGCGCAATCCATGCGGCCGAGGCCGCTGATTACGTCGCGGCCTTGCACGCCCTGAGCAAGGACGATCGGCTGCGCGGTCTCAAGCCGCGCGCAGGCATCGATTTCGTCTCGAACGACTATCTGGCGCTCGCGAGCGCGCCGCGCATCAAGCAAGCGGTTGCGGCCGCGCTCGAGGCCGGCACGCCGATCGGCGCCGGCGGGTCGCGGCTATTGCGCGGCAATTGCGAGGAGCACGAAAGACTGGAGGCCGACGCCGCCGCGTTCTTCCGCGCCGAGACCGCGCTGTTCTTCGGCGGCGGCTACGTCGCCAATTTCGCCGTGCTGACCACGCTGCCGCAGCGCGGCGACCTGCTGGTTCTGGATTCGCTGGTGCACGCCAGCATCCATGAGGGAGCGCGCGCGGGCCGGGCCGAGTTCCGGTTCAGCGAACATAATGATCCTCAATCTGTTGAAGACACCATTCGCGGCTGGCGCGCCGAGGGCGGAACGGGCCGGGTCTGGATCGTGGTCGAAAGCGTCTACAGCATGGACGGCGACGTCGCGCCGCTCGACGAGCTCGTCGCTCTCGCCGAGCGCCACGACGCGTTCCTGATGGTGGACGAGGCGCACGGCACCGGTGTCTATGGTGAACAGGGGCGCGGGCTGACCGCGCCCTATGAAGGACGCGAGAATCTCGTGATCGTTCATACCTGCGGCAAGGCGCTCGGCGCCGCCGGCGCGCTGGTCACGGCTTCGACCGTGCTGCGCGACTTCATGGTCAATCGCTGCCGCCCGTTCATCTTCGCCACCGCGCCGTCGCCGCTTGTGGCCGTCGCGGTGCGCGAGGCGCTACTGATCCTGCAGGAGGAGCCCGAGCATCAGCAGCGCCTCGCCAGGCTGGTCACGTTCACGCATCGGGAGTTCGCTCAGCGCGGCTGGCACAGTCCGTCGCGCTCGCAGATCGTGCCCTATATCGTCGGCGACAATGCGCGCGCGATGCGGCTTGCGTCGGCGTTGCAGATGCGCGGCTTCGACGTCAGAGGCATCAGGCCGCCGACCGTGCCGGTGGGGACGGCGCGGCTACGCATTACGCTGACCCTCAATGTCAGCGAGGCCGACGTCCGCACGCTGCTCGATGCGCTGGTCGAGGAGACGAAGGGTTGGTCGCGATGAGCCGCCGGATCGTGGTGACCGGCACCGATACCGGGATTGGAAAGACGATCTTCTCTGCAGGCCTCACCGGCTTCCTCAGCGCGAGTTACTGGAAGCCGGTTCAGGCCGGTCTCGACGAGGAGACCGATGCGCAATTGGTGGCGCGGCTTGGTGGTCTGTCGGCCGATCGCATCGTGCCGGAGCGCTACCGGCTGCGAACGCCCGCTTCGCCGCATCAGGCTGCCGCAATCGACGGCGTTCGCATCGATCCTGCGGCGCTCGCCGTGCCCGACATTGGCGACCGGCCGCTGGTGATCGAAGGCGCCGGCGGGCTGATGGTTCCGCTGCACGACAACATGCTCTATATCGACGTCTTCGAGCGATGGCGGCTTCCGGTCGTGCTCTGTGCCCGCACCGCGCTCGGCACCATCAATCACTCGCTGCTATCAGTCGAGGCGCTGCGCAGGCGCCAAATCGACATTCTCGGGATCGCATTCATCGGCGAGAGCAATCCCGTGAGCGAACGCGCTATCTGCGAGATCGGGCAGGTGCGCCGGTTGGGGCGATTGCCCCCGCTTGCCCCGCTCACGGCAGACGCGCTGCGCACAGCGTTCAAGGCATCGTTCCGGAGCGAAGATTTCAACGCATGACGTCGCCCAGGAAATCGCCGATCTGGCACCCGTTCACCCAGCACGCGCTGCACGGCGAGATGACAAGGATCGTGCGCGGGGAGGGCGCCTACCTCTACACCGCGGATGACCGTCGCATCATCGACGCGATCGCGTCCTGGTGGGTCGTGACCCACGGTCATTGCCATCCGCATATCGTGCGCGCGATCCAGGAGCAGGCCGAACAGCTCAACCAGATCATCTTTGCCGGTCATACCCACGATCCGGCCGAAGCGGTTGCCGCGCAGCTTTTGAAGCTCGCGCCTGAGGGACTCGACTACGTGTTCTTCTCCGATAGCGGATCGACCAGCGTCGAAGTGGCGCTGAAGATGGCGCTCGGCTATTGGCACAATATCGGCGTGCCGCGCACGCGGATCATCGTCATGGAGCACTCCTACCATGGCGACACCGTGGGCACGATGTCGGTCGGTGCGCGCGGCGTCTTCAACAGGGCGTACGAACCGCTGCTGTTCGACGTCGCGTCAATCCCGTTTCCCGCTGCCGGCCACGAGCAGGCGACGCTCGACGCGCTCGAAGCCGCGTGCAAGGAGCAAACTGCAGCCGCGTTCATCGTCGAACCACTGATCCTCGGCGCCGGCGGCATGCTGATGTATTCGCCCTGGGTGCTGGCGGAAATGAAGCGCATCTGTGAAGCCGCAAACGTGCTGTTCATCGCCGACGAGGTGATGACCGGCTGGGGCCGCACCGGCACCTTGTTCGCGTGCGAACAGGCTGGCATCACGCCTGATATCGCGTGCTATTCGAAGGGCCTGACCGGCGGGTCGTTGCCGCTGGCGGTGACGCTGTGCCGTGCCGATATCTACGATGCGCATTATTCCAGCGATCGTGCGCGGATGTTCTTCCATTCCAGTTCCTATACGGCGAACCCGGTCGCCTGCGCCGCGGCGAAAGCGAACCTCGAGCTCTGGCAACACGGCACGGGCGAGCGCGTCACGTCGCTTGCCGCGATGCAGGAGCGCATGCTCGCGCCGTTCCGCACCGACGCGCGTTTCGAAAGCGTCCGCCGCACCGGAACCATCACCGCGCTTGATCTGAAAGCCAGCGATGCCGGCTATCTCGGCGGCATCGGCCCCAAGCTTCAGGCCTTCTTCGAACGGCGAAACCTGCTGCTGCGCCCGCTCGGCAATACAATCTACGTCATGCCGCCCTACTGCCTCACCGAGGCCGATCTCGTGGAGATTTACGCCGCGATCAGCGATGCGGCCGACGAGCTGGCCTGACGGTGCGGCTTGCGCGCCGGAAATTCCGTGACCGACGATTTGCATCGCGCGCCGTTTTGCACGCGATGGGCGCTCATGTGAAATCGGCGTGCCCTTGCGGGCACGCCGAGCGGCTCGATCACGCGTGCCTGTGTGGCGCCGGCCTCGCAGCGGGATGTTGCGGCCTTGGCGCGGGATGGGGTCGCGGTGCCGGTCGTGACACATGCGGCGGCGCGGGCCGTGGCGGCGGGGCACGGTGCACGGCCGCTTGCGCGACGTGCGGCGCCGGCGGATGCGCGGCCGGGCGTGGCGCAGGTGGAGCATGCTGTGCGGCTTGCGGCCTCGGCGCATGCACGGCTGGTGCCGCTGCGACGTGCGGCGCTGGCGCAGGATGTCCCGCGGCGGCGGGCGCAGCATGAGCGGTCGGCAGGGCGTGTTCCGCCGGTTGTGCGTGCGCCGCCGGCGGAGTGTTCCCCGCGGGCAAAGCGTGTCCTGGTGGCGGTGTGTGCGTCGGCGGCAGCGCGTTTCCGCTGGGGAGGGCGTGTCCGGTCGTTTGAGCGTGCTCTGCCGGCGCAGCGTGCGCGGCAGGCAAAGCGTTTCCGCTTGGCAGGGCATGTCCCGGCGGCACGGCATTCCCGGTCGGCACAGCGTGCTGGGCGGTCGGTTGCGCATGCCGGGGCGGCGGCGCCGCGACCGGCTTGCCCGGGTGCGCGGCGATCACGCCCGCGCCGCTGAACCGTGCTGCGTGCGCGGTCGCGGCGATCGCCGGATGACCATGGTTGTTGGCGAGCGTCAGCGCCGGATCCTTCATCGCCGCTTCCGCGTGCCGCGTCTGCTCGGCGGTCGCAGCCACATGGTGCTCGTTCGCGGCGGCGACCTGCTGCGGCGTCGGCCTCACCGTGGTGCCGCCGGTGCCGCCATTGTAGCTGACGTTGGTCGTGTTGTTGATGACGGTCTTGTTGTAGACGTTGGTGACCGAGACATTCGAGATGTTGTTGACGGAGCTGTTGTAGAAGAAGTTGCCGCCGCGCCAGTAACCGCCCTCATAGCCGACGCCGGTGTAGCCGAAGCCATAAGAGATGCCGCCGTAGAAGCCGACGGTCGCTCCCCAATAGCCGGCGTGGAACCCATAGACGCCATCGTTCCAGCCCCAGTAGGCGGGTGTCCATAGCAATGCAGGTGCGGGCGGAAGCACCCACGTGCCGGGAACCCAGTAGTAACCGATATCGTCGCTCCACGCCCAATAGCCGGGAGTCCAGATGTAGCCGTCACCTGGGATCGGCGGCTGCTCGTAGACAGGCAAGGGTGGAGGTGCTGCATCGACGCTGATGCCGATGGCGAGCTGCGCGCGTGCAGCGTGAGGCGGCGAGAGACAGCAGAGGCTGAGAGCAAGAGCGAAAGGCAGTCCGGCGATGCGGCGCATGGCACATACTCCAATCTTCTTCCCCCAGCGTTGGAGTGAATAGTGGCAGTGACATGAACCCGTTGTGAATGTTTGTGCTGACTCCGTGATTTCGAGATCGCGCGTCGACGGAATCGTTAACGACAGCGAATGCGAGTCAGCTCGGTGTCAGGATGGAACGCGATCATGTGGGTTCAATGTTGGAATAGCTCGAGCCGAGCGGCTCGAACGAAAACAGGAGAATGCCGCAGGCCAGGATCAAGGGTACTACGCGGCGCAACGCGAGGGCGAGAAGTCGATCGCGCAACTGCGCGGGCTCGAGGAAGAGGAGAAGAAGCGCCACCTCGACGAGCTCGCCGGCAAGGCCTCAGCCGGCGATACGGACTCCGATCTGATCGCCAGGGCGTCCGGCTATGCGACCCCCGAGATTCTCAAGCTGCGCGGCGACATCGCGCGCACCCAGGCGGCCGTCAGCAAGGTGATCAACAACAAGGACTATCGCTAGGTCCGTGCCAATAGGGGCGGCCCATGCAGCGGTGGCTATGCATCTTGATGTTGGTCGCGCAACGCGATTAAGGCCCAGACTGCAGCGGCGCAGAATTGCGATCAAACAGACGTGCGATTCGTCAATTGTCTCAGGGCACGGGCTGGGGTTCTGTACCGCCAATCGAGGCGCCTGCGCATGAAACGGTCACGAGCATTGCCAGGATTGTGATCCGGTTCCATACTCTGGCGCCGGAAGCACATCTCCACGGCGCGGCCGGCGCGAAGATGCGAGAAGCGATACCTTAGAAGCGGAAAGACGGCGATGCGGCTTCGTCTCGCGTTTGCTTTTGTATCGATGGCGGCGCTGCTCGCTGATCCGACTGCCGCCATGTCGCAAGACCTGTTGAGCAGCGTCGACCTCGATAGTCCCGAAATGACTATGTCGGAGATGACGCGCGCCGAGGTCGACGCGCTCCTCAAGGCCGCGTCTCAAGGAGACCGACACACCGTGGATTTGGAGGGAAAGCGACTGTCGCGCCTCGATCTCTCGGGCCTCGACTTCTCCGGCGGCAACCTTCATCTCGTCAAGCTCAACCGGACCAATCTGAAAGCTGCGCGCTTCGATCGGGCCGTGCTGAACCAGGCCTGGCTCATCGACGCAGATCTGACGGAGGCGTCCTTCGTCAAGGCATCGCTGCTCGGCACGCAGATGCAGCGCGCCAAGCTTGGCGGTGCCGATTTGAGCGGCGCTCGCATCACCGCCGATCTATCCGGTGCCAGCCTGATCGGGGCGAGGCTCGCCGGTGCGGATTTGAGCGCCGATATGCGCAACCAATCGATGGGCCTGATGCGGGGCGTGCTCAAATCCGCCGATCTCCGGAATGCGGATTTGAGCGGCGCCAATCTCGCGCGCGCCGATCTCGAATTCGCGCAGTTGCAGTACGCGAACCTGGCGAACTGCAACCTCAACAAGGCTGACCTTGCGGGAGCCGATCTCTCCGGCGCCAATCTCGCCGGCGTCGATTTCACCGAGACCGACCTTGCGTCGGCCGTCTTGCCGAGCGCGGCCGCGCTGGCAGAGGCCCGTAACCTGGACAAGGCCAGGAACTTGAGCCTGGCGCGACGGCCAAATTGACCAAGGCGCAGGACCCATGCGGTCACACTCGATCTGTTGTATAGTTGCAGGCGAGGGGGCTGCTGCCTTGCAAGGGAGGTCCTCCATGAAGGTCAAGGATGTGATGCACAAGGGCGTCGATTGGGTCAGCCCCGATACCCCGATCACTGAAATCGCAAAATTGATGCGCGGGCACGATGTCGGTTGCATTCCGATCGGACAAGACGATCGTCTGATCGGGATGGTGACGGATCGCGACCTCGTCTGTAAAGGTCTTGCGAGCAAGGACTTCAACTCCGCGCGCACCACGGCGCGCGATGTGATGACCGAAGGCATCCACTGCTGCCGGGAAGACGACGATCTGGCGAAAGCGGTGCATCACATGGAAACGCTGAAGATCCGCAGGCTGCCTGTGATCAACAAGAGCAAGCGAATGGTCGGCATGGTCAGCCTGGGGGATGTGGGCCACTTTGCCGGTGCCGATCTCATGTCCGAATACATGAAGAGTGTGTCGGCTCATCATTGAGGCGAGGCCGGTCTGCCGGAAACCGGCAGACCGGCCGGCACCATGGCCGGACAACGGGCGGGCAGAAAAGAAGAAGTGGCACACCATTCAGGACAACCAACGAACACACATATAATTGAAATTACATGTGATTTCCTATCCTAAGCGTTCGATCGCCGTCGGTGCCGACTTCGGTCCCACCCGCTGTCTTTGGGAAATTCAGCACGCGTCACGACAGCGTGCACCTTTCGCTGCGGGATCGTGTATTGTCATCGGAGGCCGTCGAAGCTTCGATACCGGGCTCGAAGGGATGCACTCCAGAATCAAGCTGATGATCGCGGCTGCGATCGGACGGCACGGCAAATGGAGGACATTATGGCGTGGCGCGACGACAAGGCCCGGGCAACCCTGATCCGCGACGCAGCGGGCAGCGTGCCAGCGGGCAAGAGCCCCCGGGCCTTTGCCGAGCCGTTGTTCGGCTACACCAACATCGAGGATCTCGCCAATTACGATGCCGCCTCGCTTGCGCTCCTGGCGGAGCAGGCTTGGGAGCATGTCCAGCGGCGCACGGCCGGCAGCGCCGATATCCGCGTCGTCAACCCCACATTGCCGAACGGGCGCGAGATTTCCGTGCTCGAAATTCTCAACGACAATATGCCTTTCCTGTTCGATTCCACCATGGCGGAGCTCGCCGAGCAGGGCATCGAAGTCAGCCTCGTTGCTCACCCGATCATCGCCGTGGATCGCGATGATGAGGGGAAGCTGCTGCGGTTCTACGGGGAAGCTTTGCCGGAGGGAGCCAAGGGCGCGCGCGAAAGCCTGATTCATCTCCACATCACCCGCCTGGACGCCGATGCAGATCGTCAGAAGCTGATCGACGGCCTGACCAGAACGTTGAGTGATGTCCGCGCCTGCGTCGCGGACTGGCGCGGCATGCGTGACCGCGTCGAGGAAGCGATCAAGACGTTCTCTTCAAATCCGCCGCCGCTGCCGATCGACGAGGTCGCCGAAGCCAATCAGTTCCTGCAATGGCTCTGCGCGGACATCCCTCAACGCTCTGGTCAGGCCGTCGATCAGCTGCTGGCGCTCTGCCTCGGCGTCCGGGCGGGTGGTGTGGAGCGGGATCCGGCTTGCGCGCGCGCCCTTGACTCCCTCCGGCAA
>NZ_VKHP01000315.1 GCF_010811875.1 Bradyrhizobium uaiense | reverse complement strand
CGCAAAAAAAAACGACTCAACCCAGCTTGATCGTCGCGCCTGCGGACGCAGCGGACAGCTACGAGAAGCTACGCGCCGCCGCATTGCGTGCCGAGTTCACGGCCTGCCCTGGTCTCACCATTCTTCGTCGATGGGGATTGGCAGCGTGGATCCGAGTGCGCGAACAGGACGTCGATACCGAGGCAGCCTGCCACGACCATCGGTTCGCGCACTCGGCCCCAGACAATCCCTCGCCCGCAACAAGCGACGTCACGCGCCTCATCGCCGGCATCCTCGTCGCCATCGCAATGGAGCCCTTCCATGCCTGAGCTCAAAGTCACTGCCGACCATCTCAAGCGCGACGCTTACCTCTATGTCCGCCAATCGACCCTTCGCCAGGTCGCCGAGCACGGCGAGAGCACCGAGCGCCAATATGGGTTGCGGGATCGAGCAGTTGTCGCCGGCTGGCCGGTCGAGCGCGTTCACGTCATCGATCGCGATCTCGGCAAGTCCGGCTCAAGTACGACAGCACGCGACGGCTTCCAGCAACTGGTGAGCGAGGTGGCGCTCGGCAAGGCCGGTATTGTCATGGGGCTGGAGGTCTCGCGCCTTGCGCGCAACTCGGCCGACTGGCACCGGCTCATCGAGCTTTGCGCATTGACGGCGACGCTCATCCTTGACGAAGACGGTATCTACGATCCAGCCAGCTTCAACGATCGCCTCTTGCTCGGCCTCAAAGGTACGATGAGCGAGGCCGAGCTGCACATCCTCAAAGCACGCATGCGTGGTGGTCAGCTCAACAAGGCCCGTCGCGGCGAGCTCGAGATGTGCCCTCCGGTCGGGCTGGTTTACCGGAATGATCGGACGATCGGCCTCGATCCCGACCTCCAGGTGCAGAACGCAATCCGTCTCGTGTTCGATACCTTCGAGCAGACCGGAAGTGCGATGCAGACAGTCCGCTTCTTCCGGGAGCAAGGTTTGCTGTTCCCGCGCAGACTCCGGACAGGACCGAACAAGGGTGATCTCCTGTGGGCGGCGCCGCACCATGCGCGCGTTCTGCAGGTGCTCCACAATCCGCGCTACGCCGGCGCTTTTGCGTATGGCCGAACGCGCATACGGCACCGGCCCGACGGTGGCACCAGTGTCGTCAAGGTTGCCAGGACCGATTGGCAGTTCGTTATGCCGGGGATGCACCAGGGCTACATCGACTGGGAGCGCTTCGAGGCCAACCAGCGGCGGCTCGCCGACAACGCTCGTGCCTTCGGTGGCGAGCGGCGGTCGGGACCGCCGCGCGAGGGACCGGCGCTCCTCCAAGGTCGCGTGGTCTGTGGCCTGTGTGGCGAACGCATGGGTGTGCGCTACAGCCGGGAGAACGGCAGCACCGTCCCAACCTATCTGTGCCAGGCGAACGCGGTACGCCGCGCGGGATGGACCTGCCAAACGGTTCCCGGGAAGATCGTCGATGCGGGAATCGCAGATTTGATGATCGAGCTAATGACGCCGATGACGCTGGCCGTCACCCTTGAGGTGCAGCGCGAACTTGAGGCGCGCGCCGCAGAGACCGATGCAGCGCGTCGCCAGCACGTCGAGCGGATGCGCTATGAAGCCGAGCTTGCGCGTCGACGCTACATGAAGGTTGATCCCGACAACCGACTCGTCGCCGATTCACTCGAGGCCGAATGGAACGACAAGCGGCGCCGTCATGCCGATGCCGCCGAAGACTACAAGCGCCGGAGCAAACAGCAGGCTGCGGCACTCAGCGCAGATGCCCAGCGACGCATCCTTGACCTCGCCGAGCAGCTTCCGCGGATCTGGCAAGATCCTCGAGTTGACTCCCGCGAGCGCAAGCGCATCGTGCGTCTGCTCATCGACGACGTAACCTTAATCAAGTCGCAAACCGTCACGGCCCATGTGCGCCTGTCTGGCGGCGCCACGCGTACCTTGGTGCTCGACCGGCCGCTACCCATCGCCCAGATCCGCAAGTTCAAACCTGAACTCGTCGCCGAGGTTGATCGTCTTCTTGACCATCATTGCGATCGCGAAGTCGCCGAGATTCTCAACAATCACGGATGGCGTACATGGGAGGCAAAGGCGTTCAATCTGAAGAAGGTTGCCTTCATTCGCTGCGCCTACAAACTTGCGAGTCGATATGAGCGGCTGCGTCGACGTGGTATGCTCACGACACGCGAGATCGCCGCCAAGTTCTGCGTGTCCGAGACAGCCGTACACACGTGGGGTCGCCAGGGGCTCATCACAAAATGCTATACCGATAGCCTGAACCGTGGCCTGTGGGAGATCCCGCCTGGCATGACGATCCGCAAGGGCTGCGGTGGGCGCGGCGCCCGTCTGGCGCAGCTCACCGCTATCACCGCGTCATCAAAGGAATGAGGTGCAGTATGAAGCGCTCGCCTTGTCGCGCGGCTTGCGGCTGCGGGTCGGCAAAATCGTCGTGTCGTAGTGCTCGGCCATGGCGGCAAAGGTTTGGTTGAGCGTCGGTTCGAACCACAACGCCTTGACGACCCCGGCCTTCAGATTGTCGCAGACGATCGCCTTGGGAACTCCGCCGAAGTACGACAAGGCCCGGGTCTGGCCTTCGATCCAATCTGGTAGTCGCTGACCGAAGCTCCCCATAGCGAAGGTCAGCGACGAGGCCCCGAGCACCGCGACAAATATCTGCGCCTGACGGATCTCGCCGGTTTGCGGATCGATCACCTCCACCGTCGGACCGGCATAGTCGGTCTGCATCACTGCACCCGCCGCGTGGCGATGACGGAAGGTCGGGTTCGCCCGGCGCCGATAGGCGTCAAACTTCTCGCAGAACCACGTGTAACCATAGCCGTCGGGATGCGCCGTCCGGTATTCCTGCCAAAGCAGCGTCAGCGTCACGCCCTTGCGCTTGAGCTCCTGCGCCACCCGCGGCCACTCAGGCTCGCTCAAGTCCTGCGGAGGCCGCCCGACCCGCCGGAAGAGAGCCCGCTGCAACGCCGCCTCACTCGCGTAAATCGGCGGTAACGGCCAGCTTAAGCCCGCCTCGCGTGCCCGCAGCAGGTAGGTGGCAACCGAGCTCTTGCTGATCTGCAGCCGCTCCGAGATCTCCCGAACCGACAGCTCCTGCTCGTACGTCAGCCTCAGGATCGATCGTAGGTCCTTCACAGTGGTTCGTTTCGCTTGCTTCCGTCTCGGCATTGCCCCTCTCAAACTCAGCTTGAGAGAGAACATTGCCTGAACGGCGCTCCCGAAAACCAACCTCCCGCAACTGTCCGCGATTTAGCGGAATCCCTGTCCCGGAATTACTGAAATCGCTGTCCGCGAATTACCGAAATCGGTGTCCGGAAATTGCCGAAACACGCACGCTCGACATTAACCGATCCATCACTGATCAACCGCGCCGTATCGAAGGAGGACACCTTCCGGGTGGACGCCCATCTCACTACGCTGAAGCTGCGTTTGAAGACCCGCCTTGATGACCAAAGGTGGCGTGCGTTCCTCAACTATGAAGACGCTGACACTGCCATCGCTAGTTTGTCCGCCTGGTTCGCTCGTTTCGGATTGGGGGCTTCGACAGGTCCAAAGGTGTCGGTGCTCGATCTTTCGATGCTGAGCAACGAAGTGCTGCCCTATGCATGTGCCGTCATCGGGCGCGTGTTGCTCGAGGCGCGGGAACGCTTGCCCGCTGCGTCACGCTACAAGCATCCGTGGGTTCTCGTGCTCGAAGAAGCGCATAACTATGCCCGACCGGCTCGCACGGACGAGGATCGAGGTCATCGACTGGCGCGGCTGACATTTGAGCGTATCGCAAAGGAAGGGCGCAAGTTCGGCCTGTCGCTCATCATCGCCAGCCAACGTCCGAGCGAGATTAGCCAGACTATCATCAGTCAGTGCGCTAACTTCATCAGCCATCGTCTCCAGAATCCGGACGACATCGACCATTTCCGTCGCATCATCCCGATGCAAGCCAGGCGCTTGCTCGATCAGGTAACGATATTGTCGTCAGGCGAAGCGATTGTCTTCGGCAGCGCGTTCCACATCCCGACGCGAGTGCAATTCGATAGGCCCGATCCCGGCCCCTATAGCCAAACGGCGGCGCCTTTCCATGAGTGGTCGAAAGAAAAAGACCCGTTTCCGCTCGCACAAATTATCGATGCGTGGGAGGCCTAGCTCAAAGTTTCTCGACGCCTTTGCCGGAACCTGTCACGGATCGATTATGCAGAACCGGTCTCCTCGGCGAAAGTAGTTGAAGTAATGTGCTCGAGGCGCTTCCCGTCGGTTGTTAAAAGCAACACCCGTCCATCAGTGTCGAACGCGTTCCACTTGCGTCGAGAAGCGGGCGACACAGATGGGGATGCGTCGGTCAAGTAGGTCGTCGTGATCCCACTTGCCGTCCAAGTCCCGCGTCGTTGAGCCGCATATCTAGCCGGGCAGCTTCGACGTCCTTTTGACTCGCTACACGAGCCTCGACGAGATCGTCGGTGGCGTCAGCGTCGCCAAGGTCGGTCCGGATATCATAACGCAGTTCCAAGAATTCGCCGCGAAAATGGTCCGCCCGGAGTCGATCCAGCGCCTTGTTGATCCAGACCAACGCTTCGGCTCCGTCTCCTTGCGCACGCCGCGCGCGTGCCATGAGCCTTTGGAGCCACTCGCTCGTCTCAAGCTCGTTCCGCTCCCGCAGGAGGGCCTCGGCTCCGGCCGGCCGACCCATTTCGATCAGGAGTTCGGCGCGCCGCTGGAGGTGGAAAAGCTGTGGTCGGACCAGCGACTCATGGAGGACGAGGGCCTTGGCATGGAAGCCGGATGCGTCGGCACCCGGAAGGCGGGCTGCCTCGAAATAGACCTCAGCCCACGCAAAACGATCGCTGTCGGTCTGCAAGCCTCCTAGCGCGGGCTCGGAGAGCTGAAGGGTGACTGGAAAGGGCATCGCCCAGTCTAACACGGCAAGGCTAATCGCCCTAAGGCGCATTCAATGTAAAGGCTCATCCGAGTCACAAGGAAACCGGCGCCGCTTTCTTGAAACGGCGCCGGTTTCTTTGTCAAAGGTCTAGTGAGCGGCGCCACCGTGCTTGATCGCAGAGGCGAAGTTTTCCACGACACGAACAAATAGATCGGGATCACGCAGTGCGTTCTTGAGCTCCTCAGTCCAATCCGGATTCGACTCGGTCCACTTGATCAGCGCGGTCGCCTTGACGCCGCGATGCTTGATCAGGAAGTTGGAGATCTTTGCCGGCACCGCGCCCCGACAAACGCGGCGTTAGCCGGCGCGGCGCGCGCCAGAAGAATGAAAGCCCGCGAGAAGCTCGCGAGATCGTCCTCTTCCGCGAGTTTGGTGAGGAGGTCCAGTACAGGACCGGAAGGGGTCGTGTAGGCCGCCGAGCCCTGGGATGCGATCGCCTCGGCAATGCGCTGCAGTGTTTTCTGGGGGCACGCTCTTAATTTCCTTCGAAGGCCGGCGAGCGCTTTGGCTTTTGCCCTGCGATCGGCGGCGAGGTTTCTGATGTCGTTTGCGTCTTGTTCGGTGGGCACCCACACACGCACTTCCTGCCAGCCTTCAGCCAGGCGAACGTCGCGCTGGCGTTTTACTCGCCTGACTACCGTAGGATCGGCCATGAAATGTCCTCGTACTGTCGTTACGGTACAAAAGTCGTAAGGACAGTACGTGCAAGCGGTTCCTTAGAAAAGGAACTCAGCAAGCCTTACGTAGGACCCTGCGTTGGCCATTTTATTGAAGTATATAAATAACCTTTATTATGGATCTGGAATTAGCTCCTCTGCGAAAGGTTTCCGTTGAACCGCGATCATCTCACTCACGCCGTGCGGGAACGATTGAAGCGGCTACCGGCGCCCTATGGGGCGCATTATGGCGTGGTCCCGCTGCCCCCGCCTGAGGATGGCGTTGCTGGGTCGATCCTTGCCCGGCTCAGAGCGGCGGACAGCCTTGGTGCGCATCGAGACGCTCGCGGCCGAACTAAAGGACCCGTATCTGATCAGCCGCATCTTGCCACGGCGGGAGGCTATCAGCAGCTCGGCGATCGAAGGCACCAACAGCACGCTTGACGAATTGCTGTCCGGTGGAGAAAGCGAAGATTGACCGAAGCCGGGCCATCCCGGCCGCTGCATCGCCCACCGCCAATCGTGAGCGCAAGGCCAGCCGGGGAAGGTCCAGTCGATCTTGGCTATCCTATCCGGGACGGCTGGGAGCATAGGGAGCGGTTCCTGCCGCCTTACCTCGTGCGCGTTTTGGAAGGCGAGCGCCTCATATCCTGATCGTGGCTGAAGAGGTAGCAGGCAATCTCAGTCTATCGGCGGGGCAGCTCGCGTGAGCTAGCGCTGCAGATCGAACGCATTCGTAGTCGACGGAGCACAGCGCGGAGCGCACTCGACGGAACAAGGACCAAGAACATGGCTACCAGACAAAGGTTTGCTGACGAAGGCTGCTTTTCCTGATGTGCGGCCAAATTCCTCCGCGAGCGCGGTACTTCGCAACCTGCATTCGTTTAAGTCTTCATTGTCGACGCACGAGATGCTGACAAAGAGTTGTTGGCGAGCGTTACAGATCGTCAGACCTCGCGGAGAATATGCGAATTCTGGAAGGCTTCGCCACCATCACGGGCTTCCATCGCAAGTACGCCATGAGGTCTTCTGTCGATCGGCTTCCAACTATTGCACGCGGAATGACAGCCGTAACGGTGACTTCGCGCGGCAGTAGTGTGCAGGTCAATAATGCCGGTTCCGCAAGCGACCGTCCAACGCTATCATTATCATCGACACGATCAGCTCGAAGCTCTCATCTCGCCGACTTCATCGCCTACAACTATGCACGGCGGCTAAAGACCCTGAAGGGCCTCAGGCCTTACGAGCACATCTGCAAATGCTGGACTTCCGAGCCAGAACGATTCAAACCCAATCCGCTCCGGCAAATGCCGGGACTAAACACCTAACAGGGCAGTTATAATCATTCAGGTTCCTCGTCAGCTTCTCGAAAGCTAAGCCTCGTAGCAAGAACGTGTTTATCCAGGTTCGACGTTAGCTGCTCAGATTGGTCAGGAGAATCGGATGGATGCGTTCAACCACCTCCACCCCGTCGAGGCCCCAGATGTCGAGCGGCCGTACGACGACGAGCTGGGACAGCAGCAGGATTACCAAGCGGGGTTTCAGCAGCACCTGAACGAGTTGCATCCGCACGAGCGACCGCCCCAGAATTCAAATAACCTCAGCGACCGCGACGTTGTGTCGAACAGAGATGCGGATTTTTTGAGAATGCCGCACGGGGATCGCGTCGGACAAGGCACCTCGCGGTTGCCCTCGGATTCGCCCGCCTTCTCTGGACAAGGCGTCAATCAAGATCTGCTTTTTCCGGGCGCGGATCGGAGTGGCCAGTTGCCAGCCGGCAGTTTCAGTCTGACGGATAGTTGGCACGGCGTGGATGCAGGTGCCGATTGGCCGACGCAAAGTTTCGATCAGGAGGAGCATTGGTGGGCGGAGCCCGGTGATGTGGTGCCTGAGTGGCCAACGACCGCGGCAATTCCTTGGCAGCAAGATCTCGGAGTATCAATCCTCGGCCGACAGCCCCGGCCGGGCGATGGCAGTACGACGGACCTTGAAGACCCCGTCCTCAGGCAATCGCGGCTCGACCACATCTTGGACACCTGGGCCGGCGAGGAGGGGCAGACGCAAGACGAAGACCGCCAAGAGGCCGTAAGACGAATAAGAGCCTGGGCAGAGGCCGGCGACGTCTATGCAGGGCTGGAGCTGTATGATCTGGGCCTGACGACACTGCCTGCCGCCCTTCCGCCCGGGCTCCAGTCGCTCAACGTCAGCGACAACGAGCTGGTGCGCCTGCCTGACACCCTTCCGTCCGGCCTCCGGACGCTTGGCGCCAGCAACAACCGGTTAACCGACCTGCCCGACACTCTCCCGACCGGACTCCAGTCTCTGGTCGTCGGCAGCAACCAGCTGACCGGGCTGCCTGAAACGCTTCCGGAGAGCCTTTCGACACTCGCCGTCTGCAGCAATCGGTTGACCAGCCTGCCAGACAACCTGCCGGCCGGGCTCCAGGACCTCGATGTCCGCGGCAACCTGTTGACCCGCCTACCCGACACCTTACCGACCGGACTTCAGTCGCTTGCCCTCGGTAGCAACCGGTTGACCATTCTACCCGACACTCTCCCGCCCGAACTCAAAGAGCTCGAAGCCGACGGCAACCGGCTGACCAGCCTGCCTGACACTCTCCCGGCCGAGCTCCTGTTGCTCTTCGCTCGCGATAACCGGCTGAACAGCCTGCCCGAGACCCTCCCGACTGAGCTCCAGAGACTCCACGTCAGCGGCAACGGCCTGTCGAGCTTGCCCGAGAACCTCCCGACCGAGCTCCAGATGCTCGAGGCACGCAACAATCGGCTCACCAGCCTGCCAGAGACCCTGCTGACCCGGCTAGGGTCTGGGTGCATGGTTTATGTGGAGGATAATGCGCTGCCCGAGCAGGTGCGGACGAATTTGGCGGCAGCCCTGAATGCGGCGAGCTATGCCGGCCCGCGGGTCTTCTTTTCAATGGGTGGAGGAACGATGGTGGACCAGGAACGGCCGCTGGCCAATGCGGTCGCGGACTGGTTGAAGGGCGAGCCGGAGGCGATCGCCGTCTGGCAGAACTTCGCCCACGAGGAGGGTGCCCCGGAATACGCGCTCTTCCTCGACAAGCTGCAGAAGACAGTGAATTATGACAATCCCGAATTCCGAGAGGCGGTGGCCGAGGATCTACGGCAGGCGGCGATCAGGCCGGAATTGCGGCGGCAGTTTTTTGAGCTGGCCTACGGGGCGAGCGAGACCTGCCAGGATCGCGTCACCTTGACCTGGAACGGCATGCAGACCGCACGTCTGAACGCTGATGTCGATGACGGAGCCTATGACGATCGGCTCGGCGAACTCATCCAGCAGGCGCGGGTCCTGTTCCGCCTGAACGCGCTCGAGCCGATCGCCCGTCAGAAGGTCGACTCGCTCGGGTTCGTCGACGAGGTCGAGGTCTATCTCGCCTATCAGGTCAAGCTACGTGAGCGGCTGGACCTACAGCTCATCGCTCCGGATATGCGATTCTTTGATGTCGCCCACGTCACTGAAGACGACCTCACCGCAGCCGAGATCCAGGTGCGCAACGAGGAGGCGACGGGGTTCGCCGACTATCTGGCAACTCGCTGGCAACCCTGGGAGATGGTGGTGAGTCGGATTGCCCCACAAGATCATGCACAGATGGAGGGCCGGCTCAGGGAGGCGATGGACGAGGAGTTTCCGAGCCGCCTTGAGCAACGGCTCGCCGACCATCAGCTAACCGGAGATAGCGATGCCGAGTTGCAATTCGGAGCCCAGATTAGCGAGGAGATCGCCCGCGAGATCAAGGGTCCTCTGATGCGCCAGGTGCTTGGGGACCGCGGGCTTGAGCTGTGAAATGGCCATCCTTGCGAGGAGCGTCAATTTTACGGGAACCTATATCTCAGTGACACAGCGTAACTGGCGGCTCAGTCTTGCAAATATCGATTCGTGCCGAGCCTCTGCTAGAGCGGGATGGGGTTAGTTTGAATCGATTTGGGATTGATCGGGATAGGGGGGTGCCTCACGACACCGCCCCTCCCACACCACCAGGCATACGGGTCCGTACCATGGCGGTTCGACCGAGTTATGCTTCGGCGGGCACGTAGAGTCGGGGAAGCCCGAG
>NZ_VKHP01000314.1 GCF_010811875.1 Bradyrhizobium uaiense | reverse complement strand
GGGCCGCGACAATAGCGTGTCCACGGTCCGGCACAACCTCTTGACCGCAAAGGATGGGCTCGCCGAACCGTCACACACTGCGATCGAACAATACCATAAACACATTGTATTTCAATGTATTATGGAAGTTATTTGAAGTTACGCCGGACACCGCTCGCGCAAGCCTGCAGACAAGCCATCCCCTCAAATGTTGGCGCGAGCTGCCCTCAATTGCCCTCAATTCCCCTTGGGCTTCTTGCCGTTGGCCTTGTCCTGCAGCGCCTTCAGCGCGGCGAAGGGATGATTTTCCGGATCAGGCGCTTCAACCTGTTGTTCAAAGACCGCATCCGCCCTGCGCGGATACGGGTCTATGCCGAGAAACAGCGCATCGGTGGCGAGCCGGCCGAGATCGATGAAGCCGCCGACGATCGGCTCCGGCGGGTCCGGCGTTTCCTCATCGCTGTCGTCGGCGTCGTCGACCAGATCGGCCATCTCGGGAATCTGCTCGGGCGGCGCGAACACCACGTCGATCGGCTCGTCGATCTCGTTCTCGATCGGATCGAGCGTCACCACGCAGGTCTGCCCGATCCGGGCCTGAACGCGGCCGGTGATGTGGTAGCTGCCGTCGCGCTTGGGCTGCAGATCGAACTCGGCATGCGCAGAGATGACTTCACGCAGCTCCGCGACCTCGGCCATTGCCTTGCGCGCTGCCTCGTCGGCCGAGATCTCACGATGCAGGCCGGTCTCGGGGATCTGCGCGACATTGACCAGCACGCGCCAAGGGTCGCGGTTACGCGGTGCATCGGGCCGTCCTGTGGTGTCGCTGGTCATGCCGGGGTCCCCGCAACCTGCGGCGCGGGAAACCGCCACGCGCCCTTGGTCAGCTCCGCGAGGTCGGCCTGCGCCAGCACCGCCATCGCCTCGCGGGCATAGGCGGCCAGTTCGCGCGCCTTGTCGATGTGCTGGCCATTGAGGATGTTCTTGCAGAACGACTGAGCCAGGGCCCCCTCGCCATCGGTCAGCGCCAGATCATAGGCTGCGGTACGGCCGTAAAAGGCCTCGCCGAACGCCTGCATGCGCTTGGGCACCGTGAGGTCGCCGACGCCCATTTCCCTGAGATTGTCGTCCATGTCGATGCAGAAATGGTCGAAAAGGGCCTGCGACAGCTCCACGCCGCCCTCGACGGATTTGAGTCGCCGCAGCACCAGCCACAGATGCATCAGAAGCAGGTCAAAACGGCCATTAACCGTGTCCGGAACGCCCAAGTCACGGTAAAACAACGGTTCTCGCGCCTGCGTCACGATCATGCCATAGATGGTCTCAATGGTGCTGCGCGCGGGCACCCGGGGTTTTCTGAAGTGATTGAACGGCCAAAGCATGACGGGTTCCGGCTGCCGGTCCCCAAAAGACCCTGTTGAGGGGTCGCCCGTGGCGCTCGGCATGATTGCAATCCATTGAGCTGCCCGGTACGTCAATGCCCCGGCCGATGCAAGAGGACGGATCAGTTCCGGCGATGAACCACACCCTTCCAAGACAGTCTCGCGTGGCTTCCGCGCGCGGGTTCCTTTCGCGCTTCCGTGCCATCGCGGTCGTTGGCCTCGTCTGCTCCGCGGCGCTCGCCGGCTGCACCGGCGAGCAATTCCAGAAGGGCTACATCCTGCCCGATGGGGCGCTCGAGCAGATTCCGATCGGCGCGAGCCAGGATCAGGTGTTGATCGTGCTCGGCACGCCGTCGACGGTGGCAACGCTGGATGGTGAGGTGTTCTACTACATCTCGCAACGGACCTCGCGCCCGGTCGCCTTCATGAACCAGCACGTGGTCGACCAGCGCGTGATCGCGGTTTACTTCGACAAGAACCGCCAGGTGCGCCGGCTCGCCAATTACGGCCTGAAGGACGGCAAGATCTTCGACTTCGTCAGCCGCACCACGCCGACGTCGGGCCAGGAAATGTCTTACCTGACACCGCTGTTCAAGCTGCTGAGCTTCAACTAGAGCGTCTTCGAACGAAGCGGATTCCGGTTCGCGTGAAGATTACGCGTCAAACCGGAGCCTGATACTCAAGCTGCGCCAAGTTGCCGCGCTTGCCCGACGGGCAAGCGGTCCCCTACGCTTGCTCACAAACAAGAGAGTCTGAGCAGGGGGCAAGCGCGTGAGAGCCTAGAGATTTTCCCGTCGTACGGTATTGTCGGGCGCGGCTGCATTGTCGGCTGCATCGATGCTGCCGCGTGCCAGTCTCGGCGCCGGTGACTGGCGGCCGACCGAGACGGTTCGGATCATCGTGCCGGCCGCGGCCGGCGGCTCGACCGACGTGATGGGGCGTTTGCTGGCCGCGCATTTGCAGCCGCTCTGGGGCCAGTCGGTGGTGGTGGAGAATCGCTCCGGCGCCGGCGGCACCATCGGCACGTCAGAGGTCGCGCGCAGCAAGGGTGACGGCCACACCATCCTGATCGGCAATCCCGGCCCCAACGCGATCGCCTACAGCATCTTCCGCAACCTGACCTACAAGGCCGACCAGTTGCAGGCGGTCTCAAACATGATCCGGATCCCGAACATCGTCTCGGCGCATCCATCGACCGGCATCAAGTCGATCCCCGAACTGATCGCCTATCTGAAAAAGAACCCCGACAAGCTCACCTACGGCTCATCCGGCACCGGACAGAGCCCTCACCTCACCGGCGCCTGGTTCCTGCAACTCACCGGCCTGAAGATGACGCATGTCCCGTTCCGCGGTGCCGGCCCCGCATTGCAGGCGGCGCTCGCCGGCGACATCCAGATCCTGTTCGACAACCTCTATCCCTCGCTGCCGCAGGTGCTGGACGGCAAGCTCAACGGGCTCTGTGTCACCACGCCCGAGCGCAGCGAGTCCGCGCCCAATCTGCCGGTCATGCGCGAGGGCGCGCCGGAGCTCGCCAAGTTCGACGTCGCGTCCTGGTTCGGCGTGTTCCTGCCGAAGACGGCGCCCGCGCCTGTCGTCGACGAGCTGAACCGTCAGATCAAGACGATGCTGGCGCGCGACGACGTCAGGAAGAACATCAGCGGCATGGGCGCGCGCGCCGACTACGGCACGCCGCAGCAATTCTCCGAATTCGTCGATGCGGAGACGAAGAAGTTCGCCGCCATCATCGAGAAGGAAGGGCTCCAGATGGAGGTCAAGTGACAGCCTCTGTCACTACGACGACTTGTTGATCTTCTTGACCTTGGCGTCGGTTGCTTCGATCGACATCGCCAGTTCCAGGATCGCCTTCGACAGCAGCTCGATGGCCTCCTTTTGATCCTGCGACTTGGAAGCGCGGAGCGCATAGTTCCGTGCGGATGAGAGCGACATCGATTGATCTCCGTGTTGTTCGCGTCTGATTCTCGGCGGATATCGTTGGCGGAAAGCCGATCAATTCGGCAGTACACCGAACGAAGTCCATGCAAAACAAAAACCCCGCGGCTCACACCGCGGGGTTTTGCATTCGTTCGTGTCGCGGCTCAGTGCGCCAGGATCGCCAGCAGCAGCAGCGCCACGATGTTGGTGATCTTGATCATCGGGTTTACCGCCGGACCCGCCGTATCCTTGTAGGGATCGCCGACGGTGTCGCCGGTCACCGCGGACTTGTGGGCGTCAGAGCCCTTGCCGCCGTAGTGGCCGTCCTCGATGTACTTCTTGGCGTTGTCCCATGCGCCGCCGCCCGAGGTCATCGAGATCGCGACGAACAGGCCGGTGACGATGACGCCGAGCAGCATGGCACCGACTGCGGAGAATGCCGCCGACTTGCCGGCCGCGCCGCCGCCCGCGATCGCATAGATCACGAAGTAGACGACGATCGGCGACAGCACCGGCAGCAGCGACGGGATGATCATCTCCTTGATCGCAGCCTTGGTCAGAAGATCGACCGCCTTGCCGTAGTCGGGCTTGTCGGTGCCCTGCATGATGCCGGGCTTCTCGCGGAACTGACGGCGCACTTCCTCGACGATCGCGCTGGCTGCACGGCCGACCGCGGTCATGCCCATCGCACCGAACAGATACGGCAGCAGGCCGCCGAACAACAGGCCGACAACCACGTAGGGGTTGTTGAGCGAGAAGTCCGGGTTGACGCCCTTGAAGTAGGCATGGGCGTTGGAGTCGCTGATGAAGAATTTGAGGTCCTGGTTATAGGCCGCAAACAGCACCAGCGCACCGAGACCGGCGGAGCCGATCGCGTAGCCCTTGGTCACCGCCTTGGTGGTGTTGCCGACCGCGTCGAGTGCGTCGGTCGACTTGCGCACTTCCTTCGGCAGTCCCGCCATCTCGGCGATGCCGCCGGCATTGTCGGTGACCGGGCCGAAGGCGTCGAGCGCGACGATCATGCCGGCCAGCGCCAGCATGGTGGCGGTCGCAATCGCGATGCCGAACAGGCCGGCCAGGCTGTAGGTGACAAGGATGCCGGCGATGATGACGATCGCGGGCAGCGCAGTCGCCTCCATCGAGACCGCCAGGCCCTGGATCACGTTGGTGCCGTGACCGGTGACCGAGGCCGCCGCAATCGACTTCACCGGACGGTAGTCGGTGCCGGTGTAGTATTCGGTGATCCAAATGATCAGGCCGGTGACGATCAGACCGACCACGCCGCATTCGAACAGCGCCATGCCGGTGAACTCGGCGCCTTCGAGCTTGCCGAAGCCGATCAGCCAGTTGATGACGGCCGCGACACCGACCAGCGACAGCACGCCGGTGGCGATCAGGCCCTTGTACAGCGCCCCCATGATCGACTGGCTGGCGCCGAGCTTGACGAAGAAGGTACCGATGATCGAGGTGATGATGCAGATGCCGCCGATCGCGAGCGGCAGCGTCATCATGTTCACCAGGATCGAGGTCTTGGCGAAGAAGATCGCCGCGAGCACCATGGTGGCGACCGCGGTCACCGCATAGGTCTCGAACAGGTCCGCCGCCATGCCGGCGCAGTCGCCGACATTGTCGCCGACATTGTCGGCGATGGTGGCCGGGTTGCGCGGATCGTCTTCGGGGATGCCGGCCTCGACCTTGCCGACGAGGTCGCCGCCGACGTCAGCACCCTTGGTGAAGATGCCGCCGCCGAGACGGGCGAAGATCGAGATCAGCGAGGCCCCGAAGCCGAGCGCCACCATGGCGTCGACCACGGTGCGGCTGCCGGCTTCCAGCCCAAGGAACTTGACCAGGATCATGAAGTAGATGGTGACGCCGAGCAGCGCCAGACCGGCAACCAGCATGCCGGTGATCGCGCCCGCCTTGAAGGCGAGCTCGAGGCCGCCGGCGAGCGAGGTGGTCGCCGCCTGCGCGGTGCGGACGTTGGCGCGCACCGAGACGTTCATGCCGATGAAGCCGGCCGCGCCCGAGAGGATCGCGCCGATCGCAAATCCGAGGGCCACGAGCAGGCCCAGGAAGTAGGCCAGCAGCAAGAAGATCACGATACCGACCATGCCGATCGTCGTGTATTGCCGCCGCAGATAGGCTTGTGCGCCCTCGCGCACCGCGCCCGCGATTTCCTGCATGCGCGGATTACCCGCATCCGCGTTCAAGACCGACTGCGTCGCCCAGATCGCGTAGACGATGGAAAGCGCCCCGCAGAGCACAATCAACCATAAAGCTGTCATGTTGCCTCAGATCCTTGATGTAACCCCCGCGCCTATTTGTGCCGCTAGGGGGCGGCAGGCGCTTATTTTCCGAGGACAACCCTCCCCAAAAACGGATTGCCTCAAATCGGGCGCGACCTTGCCAAAATCGTTACCGCTGTGCAACGCCACCTGTGGCCGAAAACGCCGATATCGGCAGCTATTTAGAAGGAAAATCGGCGCCGTCGGGCGCGGCAATTCTAGAAATGGCTATAGGACAGCCGCTTCAGCGCCAGTTCCCGGCCCTGCCCGTCGAGGAAGCTTGGCGGCGACGAACCTGCAATGAGACCGCCGATTGCGGTCACCGCGACCTTGGCCTGCCGTGCCTCGCCCAAAAATGCGTCCGCGCGATCGCCGGGGACCGCGCACAGCAATTCGTAGTCATCGCCGCCGGCCACCAGGGTCTCGAACCCGATTGCCTTGCGCGCGAGCAGCCCCGCGGCCACAGATGACAACGGGATGCTCGGCAGGTTGATCACGGCGGTCACACCGCTGGCTGCACACAGCTTGGCCAGATCGCCGGCGAGACCGTCGGATACATCCATCGCCGCGCTGGCGTGGCTGCGGACAGCGTTGGCAAGTGCGTTGCGCGGCTGCGGAATACGGTAGCGGGCGGCAAGAAAATCCCGGCCGGCCGCATCCTCTGCCAGATCAGCCGAGACCGGACCGCTCCGGAGCACATCGAGACCGAGCGCGGCATCGCCGATCGTGCCGGTGACGAACACGCGGTCACCCGCCTTTGCCCCCGCGCGATGCACCATCTTGCCCCGAGGCACCCGGCCGAACGCAGTGATCGCGATCATCAGCGGCCCCGGCGTCGAGACCGTGTCGCCGCCGAGCAGCGGGCAACCGAAATGGCTGGCATCCTCGCCGAGCGCCCCGGCGAACGGCTTCAGCCAGGTTTCATCGGCCTTGCGCAGCGCCAGCGTCAGCACGAAGCCCGCCGGCGCCGCCCCCTTGGCTGCGATGTCGGAGAGGTTCACCCGCAACGCCTTGCGCGCCAGCGTGTCCGGCGGATCATCGGGGAGGAAGTGCACACCCTCGACGATGGCGTCCGTGGTGACCACGATGTCCTCGCCGGCCGCCCTCAGCGCGGCGGCGTCGTCGTCGAGACCGAACGCGCCCGGATCGGTCGCCAGCGGCTTGAAATAGCGGGCAATCAGGGAATCTTCGCCGGAGGTCGGTTTGCTTGCTTCGGTCATCAACCCGTCATCCTGAGGTGCGAGCGAAGCGAGCCTCGAAGGATGCCCGGCCCGGTTCAGCCACCGAGCCACGCCGCCACCCTTCGAGGCCTCCGCTTCGCTACGGCACCTCAGGATGACGGCTACGGCAAGAGCCGTCGCCTAAGACTTAGCTCCGCACAAACTCGTCGCCGCGGAACTGGCGCGCGATCTGGTCGAGCACGGCGTTGACCATGCCGGTCTCGTCCTTCTCGACAAAGGCATGCGCGACGTCGACATATTCGGAAACCACCACGCGGCCCGGCACGTCCTTGCGATGCTCGAGTTCGTAGGACCCTGCCCGCAACACCGCGCGCAGGATCGCGTCGATCCGCTTCAGCGGCCAACCCTTCGACAGCGCCTCGTCGATCAAGGGATCGAGCTTGGCCTGGTCGCGCACCACGCCGGAGACGACATCGCGAAAGAATGCCGCTTCCGCCGGCAGATATTTCTCGCCCTCGACCTCGTTGCCGAGCCAGTGGCTCTCGAACTCGGCGAAGATGTCGTTGATGCCGGCGCCGCCGATATCCATCTGGTAGAGCGCCTGCACGGCGGCGAGCCGTGCCGCACCGCGCCGGTTGGCTTTGCGGTCGGGGGTTTTCGCAGGCTTCTTGGTGTCAGCCATGGTCAGGCCTTTGCCAGGCGGCGTTTGATCCGCAGCATCGCGATCGCCGCGCGCGCCGCGTCGCCGCCCTTGTTCAACTCGCTGGCGCGCGCCCGCGCCCAGGCCTGCGCCTCGTTGTTGACGGTGAGGATACCGTTGCCGAGCGGGAATTTCCGGCTCACGGCCAGATCCATCAAGCCGCGCGAGGATTCCTGCGAAACGATCTCGAAATGGATGGTGTCGCCGCGCACCACGCAGCCGAGCGCAATCGCGGCGTCATAGGGCTTGCCGTTCGCTGCCGCGGCATCGATTGCGATCGCGATCGCGGCCGGAATCTCCAGCGCGCCCGGCACCGTGAGCACGTCGTGGCTGGCGCCGGCTATCTTCAGCTCGGCCAGTGCGCCTTCCAGCAGCGCATCCTGGATGTCGTCGTAAAACCGGGCCTCGACGATCAGCACGCGTGCGCCTGTGATGTCGGTCTGGTCCTTCAGGGGTGCGCGCCGCGCGTCAGCCATCTGCGTATCCACTTCAATTTGTTGACATTCATCGATAACGTTGCATGTCAACGTTTCGCGAGTTTGTAGTCGCCCCAACGACTGAAGCCAAGCAGGAATGCTTCAGACATCGTCATTCCGGGATGGTCCGCAGGACCGGACCGCAGGTGCACAATAGTGCACCGGGGAATCTCGAAATTCCGGGCTCGATGCGTGCGCATCGCCCCGGAATGGCGGCTACGCCGTCATTTCATCTCCGACAGCCTTGCCGCGTAGCGGGCCATCAGATCGACCTCGATATTGACCTCGCTGCCAGCCCTCCAGCCGCTCAGGGTGGTGACGGAAAGCGTGTGCGGGATGATCAGCACCGAAAATGTCACGTCGTCGACCGTGTTCACGGTCAGCGACACGCCGTCCAGCGTGATCGATCCCTTGGCTGCGATGAAACGCGCCAGCTCGCGGGTGGTTTTGAGCTCGAAGCGCGCCATGTCGGGCAGGTCGTCGCGCTTGACGATGGTGGCAATGCCGTCGGCATGCCCGGCCACGATGTGACCGCCGAGCTCGTCGCCGATCTTGAGCGCGCGCTCGAGGTTGAGCCGGCCACCCTGCCCCCAATGCCTGGCGGTGGTCATGCCGAGCGTCTCGGCCGCGGCATCGACATCGAACCAGGTCTTGCCGTCGGCGGTGCCGGAGGCGACCACGGTGAGGCAGACGCCGTTGCAGGCGATCGAGGCGCCGTCGGCGATCGTGGTCTGGTCGTAGTCGCAGGCAATCCGCATCCGGTGCAGCTGTCCCTGCGCGACCGGCTTCAGGCTGGTGATCTCACCGATATCGGTGACAATTCCGGTAAACATTACGCACGCTCGTAGATGTTGAGACTGTCTTTGCCGAGGGTTTCGCTAGCACGAACCCGAAACGCGGGCGACTGCGTGATTGCGTCGAGCGGCATTGCGTCCAGCGCGGGAACGCCACCGGCACCGATCGCATCAGGTCCGCGCAGCAGCCAGATTTCATCGACGAGGCCGGCCGCAACGAAAGAATTTGCCACGCGCGCGCCGCCCTCGACCAATAGCCGCGTCGTCCCCTTCTCCGCCAGCGCATGCAAGACGGCCGGCAGGTCGAGCCCCGCGGGCGCGCCGGCCGCAACGCGGATCACCTGTGCGCCGGCGGCGCCAAGCTTCACCGCGGCAGGCGCTTCCGCCATGTCAGATGTCATCACCCAAAGCGGCGTCTCGCGCGCGGAATGCACCAGGCGGCTGTCGCCCGAGATCCGCAGCGCGCGGTCGAGCACGACGCGCACCGGCGAGCGTTCCGCCATGCCGGGCAACCGGCAGGTCAAGAGCGGATCGTCGGCCTGCACCGTGCCGATGCCAACCAGGATCGCGTCGCACTGCGCGCGCAACAGATGCACGCGCGTTCGCGCCGCCTCCCCGGTGATCGCAACGGGTTTATGGCCGCTGGCCGCGATCTTGTCGTCGGCGGACACGGCGAGCTTGAGGATGACGTGCGGGCGCTTGTCCGTGATGCGGCGGAAGTGTCCGGCATGGTCGCGCGCGGCCTCCGCCGCACACGGCCCGACATCGACCGTGATGCCGGCGGCGCGCAGCCTGGCGTGCCCCTTGCCGCCGACGTCCGGATTGGGGTCCTCGATCGCCGAGACCACGCGGGCGAGCCCCGCCGCCACGACGGCGTCGGCACAGGGCGGCGAGCGGCCGAAATGCGAACAAGGCTCGAGCGTGACATAGAGCGTGGCGCCGCGCGCCGCCCTGTGCCGACGCCGTCGTGGCGGCGGGGCTCGCCCGCGTGG
>NZ_VKHP01000313.1 GCF_010811875.1 Bradyrhizobium uaiense | reverse complement strand
GCCTACGAGCGGTTCGTCGCGCGCTTTCCATATTTCACGACGGTCGATCAGGCCAGGGCGATTCGGGACGTGCTGGATGATCTTGCGTCAGGTCATCCGATGGATCGGGTCGTCTGCGGCGACGTCGGATTTGGCAAGACCGAGGTCGCGTTGCGCGCCGCGGCCGCCGTTGCCCTGTCCGGCAAACAGGTCGCCATCGTCGTGCCGACGACCGTTCTGGCTAGGCAGCACGTCGCGACGTTCCGCAAGCGGTTCGCGCCGCTTGGCATCGAGGTGGGAAGCTTGTCGCGAGCGACGTCGGCTCAGGAGTTGCGGGAGACGAAGGAGGGCTTGCGAAGCGGCAAGATGAAGGTGGTGGTCGGCACCCATGCGATCGCATCCAAGGACGTGAAATTCGCCAAGCTAAGTCTGGTCGTCGTCGACGAAGAGCAGCACTTCGGTGCGGCGGAGAAAGCGAAGCTCTCGGGCCTGGCGAAGGGCGTCCATACGCTCTGGATGAGTGCGACGCCGATCCCGCGCACGCTTGCGGCAGGTCTCGCGGGCGTCAGGGATCTCAGCGTGATCGCATCTCCGCCTGTGCATCGGCTGCCGGTCGTGACCAAGACCGCGCCGCTTTCGGACGCGGCCATTGCCGCTGCATTGCTGCGCGAGCAGCGACGTCACGGACAAAGCTTCCTGATCTGTCCGCGCATCCAGGATCTGGAGCCGATGCTGGCGCGGGTGCAGGCGGTGGCGCCGGAGCTTCGCATCGTTTGCCTGCACGGCAAGCTGCCTGCCGACGAACTTGACGACCGAATGATGAGTTTCGTCGAAGGCGAGGCCGACGTGCTGCTCGCGACCAACATCGTCGAAAGCGGTCTCGACATTCCCCGCGCGAACACCATCGTGGTCTGCTGGCCGGAAAAGTTTGGCCTGGCACAACTCCACCAACTCAGAGGTCGGGTGGGACGCGGCGGAACGCGCGCCTTCGCCTATCTGCTGACCGAATCCAGTTCGGAGCAATCCGGCAAGCGTCTGGCCGTTCTGGAGGAGTTCAGCAGGCCGGGCGCCGGTTTCGCCATCAGCGAGCGCGATCTCGACCTCAGAGGTGCCGGGGACCTGCTCTCCGAGCAGCAGTCCGGCCACGTGCAGGTGTTCGGGCCGGTGCTCTACAGCCATCTTCTCAAACAGGCCTCGGAGAAGACCAACGATCGGGCCGCCGATCTGTGGGTGCCCGATCTCAACCTTCCGCTCGCCGACTTGCTGCCCAAGAGCTACGTGCAATCGGAATCCATGCGTCTCGAGATCTATGGCCGTGCCGCCAGGTGTCGGAGCGAGGACGATCTGGAAGACCTCGAGGAAGAGACCTCTCGTCGTTTCGGCAAACTGCCGCCGGCAGCCCGCGATTTCTTCGCGGCGGCGAGGCTCAGGATCGATTGCAAGCGGCGCGGGATCGTGAGGCTCGACGTCGGGCCGGAGGCCGTCGCTGCGACGTTCCTCCCTGGGAGACTGCCGAAATCAAGAGCACGTTCGCTCCAGCGCGACGGCGATCGCGTCTTCTATTCAGACAAGACGCAGGAGCCGCCCTTCGAGCGGATCGATGATCTCCTGGATATTCTGGACGAGTGAGATGCGACGTTGCTCCGGCGGCCCGGTACCGATCGTGAGCACTGACATCTCAGTGATATCTAGCTCCGCTACTGGACATCTCTCGTGATCCGTTCGCTGTCTTTTGGCCTGCGCCGAACAATCGGAATGGCCTCCTTCCAGGTGCGAGTCGGCGGTATCCGAGGCGGGCTATCTCGTTCAGATGCCGGTACTTTTCGGGCCCAAAAGACAGGCAGGACGGCGGAATCAGCCGCTCCGCGATCGGCCCGAATTTTCGCCTTCTCCGTAGGATCACGCGTTTTGCACACCGTTCCGCCCGGTGTTGCCCAAATTTGTGCCCGCCAACGGTAACTTAGATATTAGATATACATATCAATGGTTTGCGGCAGCGTTGCAGTTCAAGTGTCCGTGATATTTGTGCAACATTTGCCCGAAAACAGCCGCAACTCCTCCCCAACCGAGCGGTCTTTTGTTGCGTGATCGGGGGCCTTCTGTCTCATATGGAACTGCGACGGAGGGGGGCATCCCAAGGTCGTCCCGTTTTAGGTGGTTCGCTTAAGTCCCTCGCGTTCATGCGGGTGTGTCCGAAGACGCGAAGCGACTGAGCGGGGTTTAAGGGACAAAGGGAACCAACCTGAGGGTGTCTTACCCGGCGGATCCGGAACCTTCCCTGAGATAGAGCAACTTGGAGGTTTAACATGAAGATGGTTAAGAGCCTTATCCTCGGCTCGGCGGCGGCTCTCGTCGCGGTCGGCGGAGCTCAGGCGGCCGATCTTCCCGTCAAGGCCAAAGCGGTCGAGTACGTGAAGGTTTGCTCCCTGTATGGTCCCGGTTTCTATTACATCCCGGGCACCGATACCTGTATCAAGCTGGGCGGCTACCTGCGCGTGGACGTTCTCGCGAACACCAACTCGGACCACACCGGCAACACCTCGGGTGCTGGTGGTGCGAACAACCGCTTCACCAACGGCTACACCTGGCGCTCTCGTGAAGACCTGAACATCGATACCCGCACCGCGACCGAATACGGCGTGGTTCGCACCTTCTTCGATGCGACCTTCTCTTGGACCACGGATAGCTATGCCGGCCAGGGCAACGGTGCGACCGTTTACTCGCCGATCGGCGCGGTTTCGGCTCCTGGCAACGCAAACTCCGGCGGCGTCGCTGGCGGTACGGTCGGCGTCTACTACGCCTTCATCCAGTTCGCCGGCTTCACCATCGGTAAGGCGGTTTCGCAATTCTCGGCTCCGTGGGCCAACTATCCGGGCAACAACTTCGACGGTCTCGTCGGCGGCGGCGGCACGATCACTGGTGTGAACCAGTTCACCTACACCGCGCAGTTCGGCAACGGCGTGTCGCTGTCTCTGTCGGCTCAGGATCAGACGGCCTACTATCAGGCTGGCGTGGTCAACCTCGGTGCGCCCGTCACCTTCGGCGTTCCCGGCAACACCAACGTGTTCGGTATCAGCGACTACGCCGGCACGATCGCTCCGGATCTCGTCGCGATGCTGCGTGTCGACCAGGCTTGGGGTCTGTTCCAGGCGTCGTTCGCCGCGCATAACAACCACGTCGCCTACTACGGCGGCTCCGAGTTGACCGGTCATCCCGACGACAAGTGGGGCTGGGCTGGTCAGTTGGCCCTGTCGATCAAGAACATCCCGACCGGACCTGGCGACACCATCAACTTGCAGGGTGTCTACACCAACGGTGCGACCCGCTACAACATCCAGGACCTCGCCGGTTCGGCTGGTGGCAACACCATCTTCGGCGGAACCAACGTTCCGGGTGCCTATCAGAGCATCGGCTTCGGCATCGCGCCGGACTCGATTTTCGTCACCGGTGGCTCGCAGCAGCTGATCACGACCTACGGCTTCCGCGGTGCCTACGTGCACAACTGGAATCCGAACTGGAACACCAGCATCTACGGTGCCTGGGCTGGAGTTAACTACAACAGCACGGCCAAAGGCTACATCTGCGGTCCGGCCGGCAACGGCGTAGGCGGTTCGCTCAGCAACTTCTTTGGTGCTGGTTCGGCCCTTACGAACTGCAACCCGAACTACAATATCGCGCAGATCGGCACGCAGACCCAGTGGACTCCTGTGAAGAACCTGACCTTCTCGGCAGACTTCACCTACACCCATCTGGACCAGAACTTTGCTGGTACGGTCGCTTTCCCCGGCAGCCCCACGATCGGCAAGCCGGGTGCGATCTACGAGCTGAAGGACCAGAACACCTACACCTTGCTGCTCCGCGCTCAGCGCAACTGGTAATACCGGTTGATCTGACTGTGATCTAACAGAGCCCCCGGCGCCAAAACGCCGGGGGTTTTGCTTTGTGCGGCTGCTTCCGCCGCGTCACGCGGCGAGCATGTCGCGGACCATCGGCACCACCTTGCTGCCGTAGAGCTCGATGCTCTTCATCAGCTTGTCGTGCGGCAGCGGGCCCGCCGAGTATTTCAGCTGGAAGCGTGCCGCGCCGAGCGCCTTCACGGCCGCCGCGATCTTGCGCGCAACGGTTTCCGGAGCGCCGACATAAAGCGAGCCGTGCTCGGCCTCGGAGACGAACTCGTCGCGGCCCATCGGCGGCCAGCCGCGCTCCTTGCCGATTCGATCGCGCATGACCTTGTAGTCCGGCCACAGCTCCTCGCGTGCCTGCGCGTCGGTCTCGGCGATATAGCCCGGCGAATGCACGCCGATCGGCTTCGGTTCGCGACCGAACTGCTGGTAGGCGCGCTGGTGCAGGTCGACATAGGGCGCGAAGCGCTTGGGATCGCCGCCGATGATGGCGAGCATCAGCGGCAGATCGTAATGCGCCGCGCGCACCACCGATTCGGGGCTGCCGCCGACACCGATCCAGGTCTTCAGCCGGCCGTGCTCGATCGGCGGATAGACCGACTGAGCCTTGAGCGGCGGCCGCAGCTTGCCCTGCCAGGTCACCGGCTCCTGCTTCAACAGCTCGGTGAACAGATCGAGCTTCTCCTCGAACAGCTCGTTGTATTGCTTGAGGTCGAAGCCGAACAGCGGGAACGATTCGGTGAAGGAGCCGCGGCCGAGGATCACTTCGGCGCGGCCGTTCGAGACCGCGTCGGCGGTTGCGAAGCGCTGGAAGACGCGGATCGGATCGTCCGAGCTCAACACGGTCACCGCCGAACCGAGGCGGATGTTCTGGGTGCGTGCGGCGATTGCCGCGAGCACGGTCTCAGGCGAAGAGATCGCAAAGTCGGCCCGGTGGTGCTCGCCGAGCCCGATGAAATCGATCCCGAGTTGATCGGCCAGCACCGCCTCGTCGACGACGTTGCGGATCACCTGGGCATGGGGAAGCGGTGCGCCGGCGGCGTCCTTGGTGACGTCGCCGAACGTGTCGAGCCCGAATTCGAGAGAGGTCGTCATCACATAGTCCAGTTGTCGGCGTGGCGGAGCATCCGCCACGGGCCACCCATCGCACGCAGGCCGAGAGGTCGTGTTGCTTGCTGAGATGTCCGCAAGCCTGCGCTGTGGAGCCTTCGGTTGGAGATGCTTCCGACTTATGGCCTGTGCGCCGCCCGACAAGGTCACGCCGCGAAACGCAGCGTTTCCGGGCCCGCAAGCCGGCCGCCGGGCGGCTGCGGCCGGCGGCGATCAGCCCGGGATGACCAGGAAGCCGGCCCGCGGGAAATGCACCACGACCTCGCCGACCCGCTCGTCGGACCGACGGATCGCGATGTGCTGCGCCGACAGCGAGACGATCTCGCCGTGGACCGGGATCTTGCCGTAGTCATCCGGCATCACGCCGACGACGTCGCCGGGCTTGCGGCCGTTCGGATCCGCAGGGTCGCCGAACACAGGCGACTCGGGCTCTGCCTTCGCCGCGATCTCGAGCGCGTCGGCCGACGACATCTTGGTGCGCGTGCCGTGGCCGATGGCGCGGATGCGCTCTTCCCACGCCGCGGTGCGTGGAAAGGGCTTCATGATTTCGTCGATCGTGGCGATGCTTTGCCGCGCGTACCACACGTTCATGGAGGCGCTGACATCGGCGAGGCTGAACTCGCCGAACAGCCACGGTCGGCCGTCGCCGAGTTGCGCCTCGATCCAGTCGACATTGGCCCGGAACTGGTCGCGCATCTGCGGCAGCGCCGCGGTCATGGCGGCGACGTCGAACTTGGCGCCGCGCAGCTTCTCGCGATCCGCGATGAAATCCTGCGGGACCTTGTCGCCGATGAAGCCGAACACGAGGGCCACCGTATTCTGGAAGAACGGCCGGTCGACCCACATGCCGAGCGCCCAGGGCATTCCGGCATTGCCCGCGGGAAACAGCGTCGGCGTCGGATAGCGCCGCTCCAGCTCGCGGATGATGATCTGGGTGTCGCAATAGATGTCCGCACCGATCTGCATTGTCGGCGTGCGGCGATAGCCGCCGGTCATCGGCATCAGGTCCGGCCGCGGCATGATCCGGGAAATCCGCACCGAGTTCCAGGCGAGCTTCTTGAATCCGAAGATGATGCGGATCTTCTCGGAGAACGGCGATTGATCGAAATGATGCAGGATCGGCGTTGGCTGCGACATGGCCTTCTCCCGGATTATGGTGCGATCTCGACGGACCTTGTCGCATAGCCTGACAAGATTTCAGCGGATCGCAACCGATTTCCCGGAGAACGACGGCTGCGCGTCGTCAGAACTGTTCCGCCCAGGGCCGCAGGTCGAGCTCCAGCGTCCAGGCGCTGCGATGCTGGTGATGCAGCACCCAATAGGCCTCGGCGATGGCCGCGATGTTGAGCAAGCCATCCGGTCCGCGCTCGTCCTTCAATTGCGGACGCATCCTCAGCAGCCGATCGCCCCCGATGCCGCCGTCGACCACGACGTGGCCGACATGAATGCCCTGCGGTCCGAATTCCCGCGCCACGCTTTGCGCCAACGCGCGCAGCGCGGCCTTGGCGGCGGCGAATGGTGAATAATTGGCCTTGCCGCGCAGCGAGCCGCTGGCGCCGGTGAACACCAGCGTGCCTCCGCCGCGCGCGAGCAATGCCGGGATCGCGGCCTGCGCGAGCTGGAAGCCGCCGAGCGCGTGCTCGCGCCAGTGCTCCTCGAAGCGCTGCTCGCTGACCTTGAGGAACGGTGCGGGCCGGTTGGAGCCTGCATTGTGCACGGCCATCGCGAGTGGCGCGAGCTTATCGGCAGCCGCGACGAAGCGGGCGACATCGGCCGCCGTTGAGGCATCGCCCACGACATGGACGACCTCAGCGCCGTCAGCGGCGAGTTCGGCTGCCGTCGCCGCCAGCTTCTCGGCGTTGCGGCCGGCGATCGCGACGGGATAGCCGCCGGCCGCAAAGCGGCGCGCGATCGCGGCGCCGAGGCCGTTGGACGCGCCGACGCCGGCAATCAGCACGCTTCCTTGCACCGCGGTCGGCTCGAGTGCGGATCGGTCGTTCATGGCTTGCTCCATCAAGGGCATGATCCGGAAACCGGTTTTCCCTCGCGACAAACGCGGAACGCGTTTGCGCGGAGATCATACTCAAACAAACAAGGTGCCCGCGGCGCGAGCGAAATCATTCGTCGACCATCGCGATGATGCTGTCGCGTACCGTGCGCAGAACGGCGTCGGACCGCTTCGGATCGGTGATGATGCGCGAGATCGCGAGTGCGCCGACCATCGCACTCACCGCGACGATCGCGCGACTATCGTTATCGTCGTCGAGCGTCTCGGCGACCTTGGCGATGAAGGATTCGATGTGCGGCTCCATCACCGCGCGGCATTGTTCGTCGGCGCGGCCGACATCGGAGATCAGCGCCCCGATCGCGCAGCCCGACTTGGGCTGGTCGCGATGGCTGCGGCTGAGATAGCTTCGCACCAGCGCGTTGACGCTGACCGGCTTGTCGGGATCGCGCGCTGCGTGCGCCGAGGCTTCGCCTGAGGTCAGCGCCTGTTGCAGCGCCGCGGCAATCAGATCCGAACGCGAGGCGAAGTGCCCATAGAAGCCGCCATGGGTCAGCTTCACCTGCTGCATCAGGCTGCCGATGCTGAGCGCGTCGAGCCCCTTGTCGCGGATCTGCGTCGCGGCCTCGTTCAGAATACGCTCACGGCTCCTGGCCTTGTCGGCCTGGGAATGGCCCATCTCGCAGTGCCCCTGTTTGACTCTCTTTCTGGATTATGACCATCATGCTTCTGGATGACAAGCATCATCCAGAATTTCGTTAGTCACAAAGCAGGGAGGAACAGATGTCCGGCAGCGCGAGCGAAGGGCGGGTCCGCCACGAACGGCATGACCGCATCCTGAAGATCATCATCGACAATCCCGCCAAGAAGAATGCCTTCAGCCCGGAGATGATGGCCGAGCTGTCCGACGCCCTGACCTTGCTCGACAACGACGACGGCCTCTGGGTCGGCGTGCTCTGTGCCGTCGGCGGCAGCTTCACCGCGGGGCTCGACATGCCGAAATTCTTCGGCCCGACGGCGATACGCAAGCCGCTGCCGGAGGGCAACGTCGATCCCTTCGGATTGTCGAAGCGGTGCCGTAAGCCGATTATCACCGCGGTGCAGGGCATCGTCTTCACCGTCGGCATCGAGATGATGCTGGCCGGCGATATCGTCATTGCCGCGGACGACAGCCGCTTCTGCCAGATGGAAGCCAAACGCGGCATCGCGCCGCTGGCGGGCGCGCATTTCCGCTACATCAGCCGCGCCGGCTGGGGCGATGCGATGTATCACCTGTTGCTGTGCGACGAGTTCACTGCCGCAGAAGCGCATCGGATCGGCCTCGTGCAGGAGGTCGTGCCGGCCGGTCAGCAGATCGAACGCGCGATAGCCCTTGCAGAGATCATCGCGCGCAATGCGCCGCTTGGAATCCAGGTGACGAAAGAAGCGGGCCGCAAGTTCATCGAAGCCGGCGAGCAGGCGGCAATTGCGATCATCCCGGAGATCCGCGAGCGCGTGCTCAACACCGCCGATGCGGCCGAGGGCATCAAGTCCTTCGTGGAGCGCCGCGCGGCCGTGTTTCAGGGCCGCTAGTCCCCGGAGCGCCAGTTCCTGAGACGCGCATTGCGTTCACGGTACGTGCCCTCAGCGCGGTTGTGACAATGTTGTCGCAACCGGCTGAATTTCGATCACGACAATGTCGCGGCGACTCTTGTCGAGATTCGTCGAATCAGGGAGATTCGAACCATTCATTAAATTCTATTTCGTCCTGCTTTGACTCAAGCGTCCGGTAGGGATTCCCATGACAAACGCACGCGTAATCGTTGTCGGAAACAACAAGGGCGGCTCCGGCAAGTCGACAATTGCCATGCACGTCGCCGTCGCGCTGATCAAGGCGGGTCAGCGTGTCGCCACCATCGATCTCGACAACAAGCAGAAGTCGCTGACGCATTACGTCGATAACCGGCGGGACTGGGCGCGGGAAACCTCGCTGGATCTCGGCATCCCCGTGCATATGTGCTTTGAGACGGTGAGCGGCAGGAGCAGCGACGTTGAGACGCTCGGTCGCAGCGCACTTGCCGAGATCGTCGAACGGCTGAGCCGATCACACGATTTCGTCGTCATCGATTGCCCCGGCCACGACACTTACCTGACGACGTTCACGCATTCGCTGGCGAACACCCTGATTACGCCGCTGAACGACAGCTTCCTCGACTTCGACGTGCTCGGCACCGTCGATCCGAACGACTTCAAGGTGACCGGTATCAGCCACTATTCGAAGATGGTGGAGGAGGCGCGACGCCAGCGCAGCGCGCACGAACAGCCGGCATTCGAATGGGTGGTTTTGCGCAACCGTCTTTCGACGCTCGGGTCGCGCAACAAGCGCCTGGTCGGCGAGGCCCTCGGCGAGTTGTCGAAGACGTTGAATTTCCGCCTGGTCGACGGTTTGGCCGAGCGCGTGATCTTCCGCGAATTCTATCCGCGCGGATTGACGGCGGTCGACGATGTCAATCAGCTCGCGCTCGGTGGCCGGCCGACCATGTCGCATGTCACCGCATGGCTCGAGATGGAGCGGCTGATGACCGCGATCATGCTCAGCCATCTGGTGGCGTGCTCGCCGGAATCCGCCGACGCCAGCCGCGACGCAGCCTAAGGCGACATCTTATCGCTACCGGCAATTGGTGTTGCCCGCGCCGGCAACGGTCAGGAACGTGATCGTCGCGGGCGCGAAGGTGATCGTTCCCG
>NZ_VKHP01000312.1 GCF_010811875.1 Bradyrhizobium uaiense | reverse complement strand
CGTGGAGAGAGCCCCCACCCGCATTGCATCTTCGATGCAATGCGACCTCCCCCGCAAGCGGGAGAGGTGAAGAAGAAGACTCAAATCGCCTTGATCACCCTGAAGTCGAGGCCATCGGCTTCCGCAAGATACATCGGCATCCTGGCATGGCCGCTGCGCACCGTGACCGGACCGCGCGGGCCGCGATAGACGAGGTTGTCGGCGGCCGCGAGCAGCGGCCGCGTGTCCAGCGTACCGGCACGGTTGGCGGCAGCCTCCAACAGACAGAAGCCTTCATAGGCGGACTCGCCGCACGATCCGACCGGCGGCGCGAACGCCCCGAACATCGCGCGATAGCGGTCCCTGAAATCGTCACCGGCCTGCGAGCCGACCGAGGGGAAATAGCCGGAGGCACAGAACAGGTTCTCGGTCTTGTCTGCTCCGATGCCGAGCAGCGCGGTTTCGTCGAAACAGCCGGCAAAGCGCAGCGTGGTGGCGGCAAGCCCGGCATCGGCGAAGGCGCGGTTGAAGGTCACGCCGTCGGTGCCGATCAGCGAGATCAGCACGACATCCGGCTTCGCCGCGCGGATCCGCTCCAGATGCGCCTCGTGATTGTCCTCGCCGACCGGCACGAACTCCTCGCCCACCACGAGGCCCCCGGTCTCCTTGATGTAGCGCTTCACCGCGCGGTGCGACTGCCATGGCCAGACGTAGTCGCTGCCGATCAGGTACCAGCGCGAGGCGCGCTTGGCCTCGGCCAGCCAGTGGATCGACGGCCGGTTCTGCCAGCGCGGCGTCTCGCCGATCGCAATCACGCCCGGCGTCCGCTCGCCGCCCTCATAGACCGGCGTGTAGATGTAGGGGATTCTGCTGCGGGTGATGAGGCCACGCAGCGCGACACGGACTGCGCTGGTGTGCATGCCCATGATGAGATCGACCTCGTCGGACGCAATCGCCTGCTCGGCGCGGTCGACCACCTCGTCGATCGGTCCGCCGGCGTCGTAGACCTGGAACTCGATCTCACGGCCGAGGATGCCGCCGCGCCGGTTGATCTCCGCAACGGCGAGCTGCGCGGTCGAGGTCGCGGCCGGGCCCCACATCCCCGGTGAACCGGAGCAACAGACGAAGCCACCGATCCGCAGCCGGTTGCGCGCGCCGCGCGGACCGAACCCGCCACGATCCATCGGCGCAAGCACGCGATCCGACGCCGCCGACGCCAGGTTCCTGAACAGCAGGGACGGCGGGAACGGGAGGTTTCTTGCCGTGACGTTGAGCGTCGAATGCACACCTGCTCCTGTCTGGCTCCGGCACGCCGCCCCACGGCATCGCCCTCGCGGGCGACGGTGCCATTAGCTTCTACTTTGGCGCGTTCTCTTCACGCGAACCGGTATCCACTTCGCTCGAGAACGCTTCTAGATCGTCCTGATCACATTGAAGTCGAGACCGTCGGCTTCGGCAAGATAGATCGGCATTTCGGCACGGCCGTCGCGAATGGTCACGGTGCCGCGCGCACCGGCATAGACGACGTTGCGCGCCGCGACCGATAACGGCCCCAGCGACAGCGAGCGAGCCCGGTTGGCCGCCGCTTCGAGGAAGCGCATCCCCTCGTAATTGGACTGCCCGACCGAGCCGATCGGCGGCGCATGCGCCCCGAACATCGCGCGATAGCTGGTCTGGAACTCGTCATTGGCGCGGGAATCGACGCATCCGAAATAGCCGGAGGCGCAAAACAGATTCTCCGTTGCGTCCGGCCCGATGCCGAGCAGCACGGTTTCGTCCATCGCGCCGGCATAACGCAGCGTGGTGGCGGCAAGCCCGGCCTCGGCGAAGGCGCGGTTGAAGGTGATGCTGTCGGTGCCGATCAGGGTGATCAGCACGACATCGGGCTTGGCGGCGCGGATCCGCGCCAGATGCGGCTCGTGATCGTCCTCCCCGAGCGGGACGAATTCCTCGCCGACCACCTGGCCGCCGGCCTCCTTGATGTAGCGCTTCACCGCGCGATGCGATTGCCAGGGCCACACATAGTCGCTGCCGATCAGATACCAGCGCCGCGCCTTTTTGACGTCGGTCAGCCAATGGATCGCCGGCCGGCTTTCGGCGCGCGGCGTCTCGCCGATCGCCATCACCCCGGGCGTCCGCTCGCCGCCCTCATAGACCGGCGTGTAGACATAGGGGATGCGGCCGGCCGTGACCTTGCGCAGCGCGAGGCGGACCGCCGAGATATGCGAGCCCATGATCACGTCGACCTCGTCGAAGGCGATCGCCCGCTCGGCGCGGCGCACCACCTCCTCGATCGGACCGCCGGCGTCGTACATCGACAATTCGACCTCGCGGCCGCGGATGCCGCCGCGCCGGTTGATCTCGTCGACCGCCAGCATGACGCTGTTGGCCGAGATCGGCCCCCAGATCCCGGGCGCGCCGGAGAAGGTGATGAAATTGCCGATCCTGAGCTTGCTGTCGGTGCCGCCACGGCGCGAGGAGCCCGGTTTGACGGTCAAAGCGAGATCGGCCGCACAGGACGACGGGCTTCGAAACAGGTGCGGCGGCGCGACGGGCAAGCCGCCATGCGCCTGGTAAGAGACCGTCGAGAGCACGCCAACTCCTGTCTGGGAAGCAATACGCAACGCAGCCAGCGGGCGGTTGCGGCATCCGCCCTTTGGTTGGGGGAATATCCTAGGGGAAAATATTGAATATTCAACAATTGAAGTGCATATAGAAATGGCATGAGTTGCCGGACATTCATTCACCGGGTCAGGAACCAGGTCTCACGCCGTGGCTAAACCGCCGAAAGAAAATTCCCCGATCACCGAACACCTCACCTACCTGCTCGCGCAAGCCAACCGGGAGATCAACCGACAGTTGGAGACGCGGCTGGCCAAGGAAGGCGTACCGGTCGAGCAGTGGCGCATCCTCAAAGTGCTTTCCGACGGCAACGGCCACTCGATGGGCGAGCTTGCGGATGCGGTGCTGCTCAACCATCCGACGCTGACAAAGATGATCGACCGCATGGTGTCGGACGCACTGGTCTATCGCGTGCAGGATCCGAAGGATCGCCGCAAGGTGCTGATGTTTGTCTCTGACCGCGGCAAGGCGCTGTGCCGGCGGCTGAACTCGCTGGCGGTGAGCCAGGAAGAGCACATCGTCGAGAGCTATGGCGACAAGTCGACCACCGAGCTCAAGCGCCTGCTGGAAAGCCTGATCGGCAGCGCCAACTGAGGCCGCCTCTGGTCGCGTTCACTTGAGATAGGTGCGGACGACGTCGATCAGATCCGCGGCACCCTGGGCCTTTGCGGGGTCCTTCTCATGCGCGGGATCGACGACGTGATGGCGGATATGCTCCTCGAGCAGCTCGGCCGTCAGTCCGTTCACGGCCCCCCGCACCGAGGCGACCAGCATCAGCACGTCGGCACAGCCGAGCTCGGATTCGAGCCCACGCTCGACCGCCTCGACCTGCCCCTTGATGCGCCGGATGCGGCCGACGAGCTTCGACTTGTTCTTGATCGTGTGCGACATGACGATCTAATATAGGGGGGTACCCTATATTGAGCAAGCGGCAAAAGTCCGGCCGAAATGATGTCGATGAAGCCGATATGCCGCAGCGGCGCCCTCCTGATCGTGCCGATGTTATGGGCGCAATCGGCCGGCGCGCACGGCATCGCCGGCAACCGCTATTTCGCCGGCACCATGACCATCGACGATCCGGCCGTTGCCGACGAACTCATCCTGCCGAACTTCAACTATCTCGGTTTCCCCGCGCAGGGCAGCGACGTCGTCGAGAACCGCATCAACGGGGCCTTCGCCCGGCTGCTCACGCCGAGCCTCGCTTTCACCGTCGACAGTTCGTGGGTCCATCAGAACTGGCCGACCGGCCGCACATTGGGCTTCGACAAGACCAATATCGGTCTCAAATACGAGGCCTATCGCGACAACCGCCACGAGATGCTGGTCTCGATTGGCCTCGCCTGGGGCATTGGTCATTCCGGCGCGGTGGCGATCGGCGCGGATGCGCCCGACACGATTCAACCCGGCATCTTCTTCGGCAAGGGGTTTGGCGATCTCCCGGATTCGCTGTCGTGGATGCGGCCATTCGCCGTCACGGCCGCGGTCGTCGACGAGGTTCCGATCGGCTCCGGCGGCATGGCGCTGGCGCCCAATCCGGTCACCGGCCGGTTCGACACCGTTCTCTCCCCGGCCGTCGAGACCCTGCACTGGGGCTTTTCGGTCCAGTACAGCACGCTCTATCTGACCAAGCGCTTCGACGGCGGGCCGCCCAAGGATGAACCGTTGAATCAACTGGTTCCGCTGGTCGAGTTCAGGTTCGACAGCCCCCGCGGCCAGACGACGGCGGCGACCGCGAACCCGGGCTTTGCCTATGTCGCCGTGACCTGGCAGGTGGAGGCCGAGGCGATCATCCCGCTCAACCGCGCCGGCGGGACCGGACCGGGCTTCCGGGCCCAATTGCTGCTTTTCCTCGACGACCTCGTGCCTTCGCTGTTCGGCAAGCCGCTCCTCACCGACCGGCCCGCACATAGCCAGATCGCGTGGTAGCGCCTTGGCCTTGCCGCGAACCGCCAGAAAAACCGACCGGCCAATGTCGGACGCGCGCTTGCCGGTTCGTCCTCAGGAGCGAACGCCGCGAACGAACCCCTGCCCGCCCTGGGCCCGTCCGTGGTATCGCCTTCGCACTCCGGCGCGAAGGTCCGTCCCCTCCCGGTCAACAAGGACTCCGCCCATGACTTCGATCACGCCGTTCCTGTGGCTCGACAACAACGTCCGCGATGCCGTCACCTTCTACAAATCGGTGTTTCCGAACGCCGAGATCGAGACCGTCAGCGACTTCATGGCGAGCTTCGAGCTCGAGGGGCAGCGGTTCTATGCGCTCAATGGCGGGCCGCAGCACAAGTTCAACGAGGCAGTGTCGTTCTTCCTCAGCGTCGAGACCCAGGAGCAGGTGGATTATTTCTGGGGCAAGCTCACCGACGGCGGCCAGGAATCGCGCTGCGGCTGGCTCAAGGACCGCTTCGGCCTGTCCTGGCAGGTGATCCCGACGGCGCTGAGCCGCTACCTCAGCGATCCCGACCGCAAGGCGGCCGATCGCGTCATGCAGGCGATGCTGAAGATGCAGAAGATCGTGATCGCCGATCTCGATCGAGCGTATGCCGGGTGACGGCGATGCGCGATTGACGGGCGGGCCAATGGTCCGCCGTGTCGCGATCAAGCCCTCTCGTGAAAACCGGACCGCGTTTGCGGTGCGACATGCACCGGGCCACGCCAACAATCTTGTCGGCCGGCGAAATTTCAAAGAAGCTGGGTGGCGTTACTTGATGCCATTTTCAGGGGAGGCACGATTTCCATGAAGGCAATAATCGGAATTGCTTTGGCTGCCATGCTGGTCACGTCGGCGAGCGCGCAGGACTCGCCGTTTCGCAAAGAACTGAAGCGTGGCGACCTGACCGGGACGAATATGGAGGTCATCACGAGCATCAGCGAGCTGAAGCCCGGTGACACCCTCAATGCTTCACATCCACCACGGCGACGAGTCGTATTACTTCCTCGAAGGCGGCACGATCGAACTGCCAGACGGAAAGCAGATGCCCGTCCCGACTGGCGCCGTTGGCTTGAACGTACGGGATACACCGCACGGCGCGTTCAAGGTCGTCGGTGACAAGACGATCAAGCTGCTGACCGTCCATGTCGTCGACAAGGGCAAGCCACTCTACGACACCCCGAAATAGCATCGTCAAACGGCGATCGAGCGAATACGCCCAACTCGTTGAAGTCGCTTCCTAGGCATACCGCCCGTGGCAATGCTTGTACTTCTTGCCTGACCCGCAAGGGCAATCCTCGTTGCGGCCGACCTTGCCCCAGCTTGTGGGATCGTTCGGATTGCGGTCGGCGGCGGACATTGCCGGCGCCAGCGAGGCCTGGGCGTAGGTCGCTTCGGTGAGGCTGGCGCGTGCGAACTCGTCCTCGCCGGTGTTGGGATCGAGCTTGTGCGCTTCCATCATCGGCAGCGGCTGCGGCGGCTCGTCCGGCGGGACGATCTCGACCCGCATCAGCTGCGCGGTGACCGCCTCGCGCAGATGCGCGCTCATCTCCTGGAACAGGTTGAAGGCCTCGGTCTTGTACTCCTGCAACGGATCGCGCTGGCCGTAGCCGCGCAGGCCGATCACCTGGCGCAGATGGTCGAGCATGATCAGGTGCTCGCGCCAGAGATGGTCGAGCGTCTGCAACAGGATGGTTTTCTCGACGTAACGCATCACGTCGGGGCCCCATTGCGCGACCTTCGCCGCCATCCGCTCGTCGACATGGGTCTCGATGCGGTTGAGCAGTTCCTCGTCGGCGATGCCCTCTTCCTTGGCCCATTCGTCGACCGGCAGATCGACATCGAGCACGCGCTTCAGCTCTTCCTTGAGGCCCGCGGTGTCCCACTGCTCGGCATAGGCGTGCTCGGGGATGTGCTTGGCGACCACGTCCTCGACGAAGGCATGGCGCATGTCGGTCACGGTCTCGACGACGCTGTCGTCCTTCATCAGGTCGACGCGCTGGTCGAAGATCACCTTGCGCTGGTCGTTCTGGACGTTGTCGAACTTGAGCAGGTTCTTGCGGATGTCGAAGTTGCGCGCCTCGACCTTCTGCTGCGCCTTCTCGAGCGCCTTGTTGATCCAGGGATGGATGATGGCTTCGCCTTCCTGCAGGCCGAGCCGCTGCAGCATGCTGTCGAGCCGGTCGGAGCCGAAGATGCGCATCAGGTCGTCTTCCAGCGACAGGAAGAATTTCGAACGGCCGGGGTCGCCCTGACGGCCGGAACGGCCGCGCAGCTGGTTGTCGATGCGGCGGGATTCGTGACGCTCGGAGCCGATGATGTAGAGGCCGCCCGGCTTCTTCACCGTCTTGGCGGGCTTGTTGCCCTTGGCGGGCTCGGTCTCGAAATCCTCTTCCGCCTTCAGCACGATCTCGCGGAAGCGTTCGATGTCGGCCTTGATCTGCTCGATCTTACTGGCCTTCTCGGCCTCGTCGGTGATGGCGGCGGTCTCCTGCTGGATCCGCATCTCGAGCGAGCCGCCGAGCTTGATGTCGGTGCCGCGGCCGGCCATGTTTGTCGCGATCGTGATCGCGCCCGGCACGCCGGCTTCCGCGACGATGTAGGCTTCCTGCTCGTGGAAGCGCGCGTTCAGCACCGCGAACAGCTTCGCCGGCTTGCCCGCACGCGCCGCGGCATAGAGCTTCTCCATGCCGGATTCAGAGGTGAAATCGATCTGCTTGTAGCCGTGCTTCTTCAGATACTCGGCCAGCACTTCCGATTTCTCGATCGACGCCGTGCCGACCAGCACCGGCTGCAACCGCTTGTTGGCGCGCTCGATCTCGGCGAGGATCGCACCGTACTTTTCGTTCTGCGTGCGATAGACCTCGTCGTCCTCGTCGAGGCGCGCCACCGGCAGGTTGGTCGGGATCTCCACGACCTCGAGCTTGTAGATGTCGAACAGTTCGTCGGCTTCGGTCAGCGCCGTGCCGGTCATGCCGGACAGCTTCTGGTACATGCGGAAATAGTTCTGGAAGGTGATCGAGGCCAGCGTCTGGTTCTCGGGCTGGACCGTGACGTGTTCCTTGGCTTCCAGCGCCTGGTGCAAGCCTTCCGAATAGCGCCGGCCCTGCATCATGCGGCCGGTGAACTCGTCGATGATGACGACCTCGTCATCGCGAACGATGTAGTCCTTGTCGCGCGTGAACAGCGTGTGCGCGCGCAGCGCCTGGTTGACGTGATGCACAACGGAGACGTTCTCGACGTCGTACAGCGAGTCGCCCTTGAGCTGGCCGGCGTCGCGCAGCAGGTTCTCGAGCTTCTCCATGCCGCCTTCGGTCAGCGTCACCGTGCGCTGCTTCTCGTCGACCTCGTAGTCGTCCTTCTTGACGAGCTTCGGCATGAAGGTGTCGATGGTGTTGTAGAAATCCGAACGGTCGTCGAGCGGGCCGGAGATGATCAGCGGCGTGCGCGCTTCGTCGATCAGGATCGAGTCCACTTCGTCGACGATCGCGTAGAAGTGCTCGCGCTGGACCATGTCCTCCAGGCGGTACTTCATGTTGTCGCGCAGATAGTCGAAGCCGTATTCGTTGTTGGTGCCGTAGGTGATGTCGCAGGCATAGGCCGCCTTGCGCTCGGCGTCGTCGAGGCCGTGCACGATCACGCCGGTGGTCAGCCCGAGGAACGCATAGATCTGGCCCATCCAGCCGGAGTCGCGGCGGGCGAGGTAGTCGTTGACGGTGACGACATGAACGCCCTTGCCGGCGAGCGCGTTGAGGTAGACCGCAAGGGTCGCGACCAGCGTCTTGCCTTCACCGGTCTTCATCTCGGCGATGTCGCCCTCGTGCAGCACCATGCCGCCGATCAGCTGGACGTCGAAATGGCGCTGGCCGAGCGTCCGCTTGGCCGCCTCGCGCACCGTGGCGAAGGCCGGGACCAGGATGTCGTCGAGCGTCTTGCCGCTTGCGAGCTGCTGCTTGAATTCGGCGGTGCGGGCCTTGAGCTCCTCGTCGGAGAGCTTGATGAGCTCGGGCTCCAGCGCGTTGATGGCGCTGACGCGGGACTGATAACCCTTGACCCGACGGTCGTTGGCGGAGCCGAAAAACTTGCGGGCGAGCGCGCCGATCATGCGAAATTCCTGTTCTTCGGTCTCGAGTTCAGTCTTGGTTCGGTCTTGAAGTTGTCTTGAAGTTCAGTCTTGGAATACAGCCTGAGATGGTCCACCGGATCGCCTATCAACTCACTGTGACGCGCTACGGTTCGAGCCCCGACCAGGGGCTCCTCCGCCAATTGAGTGGGAAACAGGCCATCCTGGGTTCAACGGCGAAAAACGCAGCAAAATAAGCGCTCTCGCCGCCGACACGGTCGGCCAGAGATATGGCCCGGTCGGGGGGTTGTCAACGCCGCCAAGATGTCAAGGAATTCATCATTTTGACAAGACTTTCGCGTTGCCAATGTAACACGATTGGGCGAGTGTCCGCCCCGCTCGAGCTTCCCCCCTTTGAGACAAGGATTTTGCATGACCACCTCGCCCCCGGAAACCAAAACCGGCCTGCGCCTCGGCCTCGCCACCCTGGCCGCCACGGGCTGTCTTGTCGCAGTGCTGGCTGCCGGCCTTCCGGTCCGCGCCGCGGAATCCGACCCGGTGCTGGCGAAGGTCAACGGTTCCGAGATCCACGCCAGCGACGTGGCGCTCGCCGAGGAGGAACTCGGCCCGAGCCTGGCGCAGATGGACCCGGCGACCAAGAAGGACAACGTGCTGTCCTTCCTGATCGACATGAAGATCGTGTCCAAGGCCGCCGAGGACAAGAAGATCGAGAACAATGACGACTTCAAGAAGCGGCTCGCCTTCACCCGCAACCGCCTGTTGATGGACAGCCTGCTCGCCAGCGAGGGCAAGGCCGCGACCACCGACGACGCCATGAAGAAGGTCTATGAAGAGGCCTCCAAGCAGATCACCGGCGAGCAGGAAGTGCGCGCCCGCCACATCCTGGTCGAGACCGAGGACGAGGCCAAGGCGATCAAGGCTGAGCTCGACAAGGGCGCGGACTTCGCCGAGCTCGCCAAGAAGAAGTCCAAGGATCCCGGCGCCTCCGACGGCGGCGACCTCGGCTTCTTCACCAAGGAGCAGATGGTGCCGGAATTCTCCGCAGTCGCCTTCGCGCTGGAACCGGGCAAGATTTCCGATCCGGTCAAGTCGCAGTTCGGCTGGCACATCATCAAGGTCGAGGAAA
>NZ_VKHP01000311.1 GCF_010811875.1 Bradyrhizobium uaiense | reverse complement strand
ACCAAGACCTCGATCAGAAACTGATAATCGAACATCAGACCGCGAGCTCCGTGACGTCCTGATGCGCAACGCCGAGATAGGCGTCGATCACCGCCTGGTCGGCCCTCACCTCGTCGGGCGTGCCGTCGGCGATCTTGCGGCCGTTATCCAGCACCGCGATCCGATCAGAGAGGCCCATCACCACGCCGATGTCGTGCTCGATCAGCACGATGGTGGCGCCATAGCTGTCACGCGCATTGCGCACATGCTCGGACAGCTCGAGCTTCTCGCTCAACGTGACGCCGGCGAACGGCTCGTCCAGCAGCAGCAATGTCGGCCGCGCCACCAGCGCCCGCGCCAGCTCGACCCGCTTCTGCAAGCCATAGGGCAAGGTCCCGGCGGCGCGCTCGCGGACATCACCAAGATGCAGGAAGCCAATGACTTCCTCGGCGGCAGCGCGATTTCCCGCCTCGATCCGGCGCGCCAACGGCGAGCCGATGATCTGGCGCAGAAAGCCGGCGCGAACGCGATGCGCGAGCCCCATCAGGACATTGTCGAACACCGACAGCCCCTTGAAGATCGCGAGGTTCTGGAATGTGCGCGCCACGCCGTGCGCCGCCAATCGCGCCGTGGGCACCTGGGCGAAGGCGCGCTCGCCGAGCCAGACCTGACCGCGGTCGGGCTGATAGAGCCCGCTGATGACGTTGAGCAGCGAGCTCTTGCCGGCGCCATTGGGGCCGATGACGGCGCGGATTTCGCCCGCCGCGACCGCAAGGTCGATGTCGCGCAGCGCGGCGACGCCGCCGAAGGTCAGCGCGATATCGCTCAAGGCCAGCACCGGCCGTGCCGCGCGATCTGCGGCCTGCGTGAGCCGCCGCTCGGGAGCATCGGCCGTCGCCGCGGCTCGGGCGCCGGCTTGCGCCGGAGCCGCCTCCAGCGCAAGGACTTCAGCATTTGTCGCCATCGCCGTCACGTCAAAAGGCTCCCGTCACTCGGCAGCCTCGGCGTGCGCGGCGGTCTTCGTCTCCAGCGCACGGACGAGCGGAATGACGCGGCGGCCGAAATATTCGACCTCCTCCTGGAAGTGCAGGAAGCCGAGCAGCACGAGATCGACCCCGACCTCCTTCAGCGCGACGATGCGCTCGGCGATCTGTTCCGGCGTGCCGATCAGATTGGTCTTGAAGCCATCATTGTACTGGACGAGATCCTCGAAGCTCGATTGCGCCCAATTGCCCTGGCCTTCCGGCGAGGCCTTGCCGGCGTTCTTCACCTCATGCCCGAACGCATTGACCGCCTCCGGATCGGCCTTGACGATGATCTCGTCGAGTACGGCGCGCGCCTCGGCCTCGCTGTCGCGCGCGATCGCAAAGGCGTTGACGCCGATCTTGACCGAGTGATCGTTCGCGCGCGCCTTCGCCCTGATGTCGTCGACCTGCTTCTTGATCTCCGCCACCGAATTGCCGTTGGTGAAGTACCAGTCCGACACCCGCGCGGCCATGTCGCGCGCGGCGCGCGAGCTGCCGCCCTGGAATATCTCGGGCAGCGGATGCGCCGGCTTCGGCTTCAGCGTGTAGTCGGAGAAGCGATAGAAATCGCCGCGGAACGTGAAATTGTCCTGGGTCCAGATCCCGCGCAGCGCGCGGATGAACTCCTCGGAGCGGCGATAGCGCTCGTCGTGATCAAGCCAGGGCTCGCCGATCGCGGTAAACTCACCGCGGAACCAGCCGCTGACGATGTTGACCGCGACGCGGCCCTCGGTGAGCTGACTGATGGTGGCGATCTGCTTGGCCGCGACCGCCGGATTCCACGGTCCGGGCAGCAGCGCCGCGATCACCTTCAGTTTCGTGGTCGCGGCAAGCAGCGCGTGGCTGAATGCGACCGGCTCATGCTGAAACTCGGCACCGTATCCGGCGGTGAAGCGGATCTGGCTCAGCGCATAGTCGAAGCCGCTCTGCTCTGCGATCTGCGCCAGGCGACGGTTGTAGTCGATGTCCCAGCCGGTTCGTTGCTCGATCTTGCTGATGACCAATCCGCCGGAGACGTTGGGCACCCAATAGGCGAATTTGATCGGATCATTGCTGGCGGTCATTCGAATGTCCTCATTTCGGTTGGCATGTGACGAAGCGCGTCATGGGAAGCGGGCAGCGCGATGCATTCACGCTGCGCGGGACAGCGGGTTGGAAGGGACTGACTGAAACCTCGTCAGCCCATGAATTTTCGGGAGGCCGGAGCGATCAGCGATCGCGATCCGCGACGCACCGCCGGTGCGTCAACAGCAGATCGTGGGACACGACGTTCGCAATGCGCAGGCGTTGATCTCGTCGAAGACGTCGGTGCAAATCATCAGAATTTCCCCTCGCAAGCACCATCGGCTGACGATCAAGTGTCTCAGAGAAGTTACCGGCGAGCGAGTCCAAGCCAAACTCTTTTTCAGCGAGTCCGGAAAAGCGGTATTCTCTTCTTCAAATCGAAATGCGTGGTTTGTTGCTGCGCGACTGAATCACATCGACAATGACGCGCGCGCAAATGACGTAACGCTCAATATCCTGAATCGACTGGGTGCAGGAGAATTGACTTCTCCTTTCGAAAGTTTTGCGCGCCTGGCGCAGCTACGCCGATGCAGGATCACGCACGAGACATTTTCTCGGAGCGATCTTTCCTGGACGAAATGCATCGTCGACGATCGCGGCATGAAAAACGCCGGGAACCATCACGTTCCCGGCGTTCGAAGCGTGATTGCAGGCAGCGCGCTTTACTTCACCATCGCGCCGTAAACGATGTCCTGCACGTTCTCGCGATAATATTTGCGCAGCTCGCCGGGCGCTGCGGTTCCCACCACCACGACGAGGCGCTCCTTGGGATCGCAGACAAACTGCGTACCGTAGGCGCCGTTCGAGGTGAACTCGCCAGGATTGCCGGGCACCGAAGCCGGGCCGCGACCTGTTCAACGTGATCCTGACCCGGCTCGACAACTACACGAGGGGCGTCCGCGCCCGCGAGGTCGGCGCGATGACCTTCGATGCGATGCGCGAAGGCCTCGGCAGCTATCTCGCCGCGGTCTCACTCAATCCCAACATCGACCTGTCGGTGCATGACCGGGTGTTCTTCGCGCTCGGCGCCGGCACCGTGCCGGTGTTCGACGCCAACCGCTTCTCGGCGGCCGAGATGCCGCGTCTCGCCCGCTACAGCTTCGGCCAGGACGCGACAAGCATCGCCGCCGCGGTCGAGGCCGTGCTGGCCGATCCCGCAAGCGCGCAGGCGGCGACCGCCACCACGATGCGCGAGCTCTATCCGCGCTTCTCGATGCAGCGATCGGTGCAGGACATCCACGAGATCACGATGTCGATTGCGGGCGCCGCCGGCGCCAATCTTTTGCCCGCCGAGCCGGTGCCGGCCGGCGTCTGGACGCCGAAGCAGGCGGCCTGATCGCGCCGCCATTTCCGTGGCCGCGGCGCGGCGGCTGCGCTACCCTGAACCCGTCACCTCCGATCGGGTCCAGCATGAACCGCCGCGCGTTTGTATCGGGACTGGCTGTTGCCGCGGCGCTCGCGGGCTCTGTCATGCCGGCCGCGGCCGACGGCAAGCGGGTGGCGCTGGTGATCGGTAACGGCGCCTACAAGAGCGTGCCGGCACTGTCCAATCCGCCAAGTGATGCCGGCGATATCGCCGCGGCGCTGAAGCGCCTCGGCTTCGCCGTCACCCTGATCACCAATGGAAGCTTCGACGAGATGCGACGCGGCCTGATCGCGTTCGGGCGCAACGCCGCCGCGGCCGACATGGCGGCCGTGTATTTCGCCGGCCATGGCATGGAAATCAACGGCGACAACTGGCTGATCCCGGTCGACGCCGAGCTGAAGCGCGACACCGACGCCGCCAATGAAGCGATCAGTTTGCAAAGCGTGATGTTGCAGGTGACGAACACCACGAGCCTTGGCCTCGTCATCCTCGATGCCTGCCGCAACAATCCATTCGCCGCGAAGATGAGCCGTTCGCTCGCCACCCGTGCCGCGACAAATAGCGGGCTCGGCCGCATCGAGCCGGTCGGCAATGTGCTGGTCGCCTATGCTGCGCGCGACGGCACCACCGCGCTCGACGGCGACGGCCGCAACAGCCCGTTCGCCGCAGCGCTGTTGCGCAACATCGAAACGCCGGGCGTCGAGGTCACCTTCATGTTCCGCAACGTCCGCGACGACGTGATGGAGGCGACGCGCAACGAGCAGCAGCCGTTCGTCTACGGCTCGCTGTCGCGCAAGGCGATCTATCTGGCAGCGCCACCATCCGAGACGGCGGGTGCGAAACAGGCGAATGCCGCGCCCGCAGCCGCAGCTCCCGCATTGCCGGCGCCACCAGTGACCTCAGCCGGCGCGATCGATCCCGCGCTGGTCGGCACCTGGGAGATCATGGTGGCAAGCGGCCGCGGCCAGTCGCGCTGGATCTGGCAGATCCTGGCCGACGGCACCTATAAATTCCACGCCGAGCCCTTCCGCTCGGCGCAATCCCACGAAGGCACCGTGACCTTTGCGAATGGCCGCTGGACGCTGCACGCGCTGAAGGGGCTGAGGAACTATACCGATGCCGGCTCCTACGAGGTCCACGACGCGACCGCCGTGATCACCGGCAAGCTCGGCACCGGATATTGGAAACGCAGCGTGGAGTGAGGGGCGCGGCGCAAGGCCTCACAAATCCAGTTGACCCGTAGCCGGATAAACCACCGTGCCATCACTCTCGACGACGGCGCCTTCGGTGAGGCGGGCAGGCTCGAGGCGCCCTTCCCCCATGATGTGAACCACGGTCTCTCCTGACGCGATCAGATAGTCGGCGACGATGCGGCGGTGGCAACGCCACCACACCGCTTCCGAGCACATGATCGCGCAGCGTCGTCGATGCCCCTCGTCGCGCAGATGCTGCAGGCTCGCATGAAACTGCGGCGACAGCGCATAGTCGGCGTAGTTGCGAAAGCTCTCGTTGCTCCAAAATCCATTGACGGAAGCCGGCACGTCTCGCGCCTTGCCGCGGAGCCCGCCGAGATCGGCCAGATGCTCATACGAGATGCCGGCGGCCGCCAGCGGCTCCGGGAGCGTGTCCTTGTTGAACTGCGGATTGCTGCGCGACCGCGGCACCGTCCGGATGTCGACGACGCGGTCGATCCCGGCTGCGGTGAGGAGCACGACGAAATCCGCGAGACTGCGGTTGGAATGACCGATCGTGAAGAACGGAAGCGCCTCGTCCTTGCTAGAGCCTGTTGCGATGGGATCGGAACGGGCTCTCGATTCTCGCTTTGACGCGTTTTCTTCACGCGAACCGGTATCCACTTCGCTCGAAAACGCTCTAGGCATGATGGAGCGCGCTGCCCTTGTGGGCCGCGACATGATCGGTCTTGTCGCTCTTGATCTCGTATTGCGGATCGGCCTCCGAGGCGCGGTGCGTGTGCCCCTTGTAATCGAAATCACTGGTGTGGACCGCGATGATGGTGCCCGAGACGTGGCCGGCCTCGGAATTCCATCTGACGTGATCGCCGACCTTGAATCTCCTGCTCATGATCTCTTGCTCACGCTCCCGTGGTCACGTTCTCTTGCTCATGATCTCTTGGCCATGTCGCAACCTCCGGCCTGGTCGAGCACACCAGGCCCCTTATGCCCAGCAAGCAGCATATCGGGCCTGACCTGACGGTCACAACATATCCGGCTTCGTGGCAATCGCCGAAACCGATCCAGGTTCCCGCTGCTCGCGCTTCGCGGAGCGCCCGCGCCCGAGATTCAGGTTGTATTATATCTCACACACACGTAGGTTGTGCATGCGATCAAAAGTGGAGGGGCCATGCCGCTGCACCATAACGTTGATCCGAATTTTCCTTATGACGGTCCTGATTTCGACGAGTTCTGCATTGCGGAGAACGGATACCTGAAGGCGTCGCGAGATCGCAGCCCCTGCATCACCTGCGCCCTGTCCAAGCTTTGCCAGGCCGGCTTCGAGAAGCAGGTGCATCTCGCCGTTGAAGGAAGGGACCCAAGCCTGACCAAGGACTGCGAGCTGACCGCAAGCGACCTGACCGCAGAACGGCTGCTCGCCGGATTGAGCGAGGACGAAATCGCGTTCGTGAAAACCCATATTTCAAGCCTGGCGGAGGAGTGCGGAAATGGCTGATACAGCATCGATGCAACTCGAAGCGAAGAAGCAGCTGGCTGCGAAGGCGGACACCGTGGCCAAGCATCAACTCGAGGCGAAGCGGCAGCTGGCCGAAAAGGCGTCACTGACCAGCAGGCACCAGCTCGAGGCAAAGAAGCAGCTCTCCGAAAAGGCCAATCTGGTCGCCAGGATGCAGTTGGCGACGAAGAAGAGCAGCTGATCGCAGGACCCTGGACTCCGTCTCGACCTTTCGGGCATCACGGAGTGACGGCAGGGTCAGAACACTCGGTCAGACGTAAGCCGGAAGACCGAATGGGCGCAGCGGGTCAGGCCGCGGGGAGCGGGTCCCCTTGATTGCGTTACCGCCGCGACCATTGCGGGTGGGTGGACCGCCGCTTATTTCCAACGATCGGTTCCGACTAAAGGCCGGCACAAGCTGGGCGCCCAACCCCCAGTCGATTGCGCCCGGAAGATCGCAAAATCGCAGCCGGTGATACTTTTCCGATCGTTTTCAGTATCTTAATTCATGTTTACGATAGTGAGGGGCGCTTTGCGGGCGAAGCAATTCGCTGAAAGGGCTCGTTGGCGCACCGTTGTTCACAGGGAAGCGCCCTTCCGGGCAGTGTCGCCACGCTAGAATATTCGTATAGGTTGTCCACCATGGCCAAGAGCGACCTTCTCATCTCACTCGTGCGAGCCGGCGCGGCCGGCGACAAGTCCATGCTGCGCTCGACCGTGGAAGCGCTCGTGGCCGATGAACGTGCCAAGAGCCATCATGCGGTCGCAGACAGGCTCGAACGGGCGTTGCAGGCGGTCGCCGTTACGCCACCGAGTTTGGCCACATCTCAGCGATCCGCTCACGCAAACGGCCGTGATACGATCTTGGAAGTCACAGCGCGCATTTCGCTTGACGACTTGGTTTTGCCGCTTCCAGCGAGAACCGAAGGACTTCAATTGATCGAAGAACACGTGCGTGCAGACGTACTTCGAGCCAACGGATACGAGCCGCGACATCGCATTCTGCTATCTGGCCCTCCCGGAAACGGGAAGACTTCCTTTGCCGAGGCAATTGCCGAAGGCCTCGCCTTGCCGTTCTTTGTTGTTCGCTACGACGCATTGGTCGGGAGCTATTTAGGCGAAACGAACGCGCGCCTTCGCGCGCTCTTCGACTACGCGCGCACGCAACCATGCGTCCTGTTTTTCGATGAGTTCGACGCGATTGGCAAGGAACGCGGCGATGACCATGAGACCGGAGAAATCAAGCGCGTTGTTTCGTTCTTATTGATGCAAATCGATAAGCTTCCGAGCTACGTCGTTACTATCGCGGCGACTAATCATGCCGAATTGCTCGATAGGGCCGTCTGGCGTCGCTTCCAGTTGAAACTGTCATTTCCAGCGCCGCAAACTGCGGAGATAGCTCGCTACATAGAACGCGTCATTGCCAGCTGGCCGGAAAGGCCGACGCTGACACCTAACGAACTCGCGCAAAAAATTGAAGCGACCTCATACGCGGAGGTTTTGGATTTCCTCCAGAACGTCAGGCGCCGGCAAATCTTGGGTTTGGGGGAGGTCTCGATAAACTCTGCGCTTTCTTCCGAGTTCGCCAATTGGTCATCACGAGTAAAGCCAGAGAACATTTATGGTGGGCGATCCAACGAAGCCGCTGCTGCGACTACAGCCGGGCAACCAAGAAGCAAGGCCGACAGGCAGACAACAGGCGATACCTAGGCCCGCCCCCTTTTCTCCGGCCACTCAGAACGCTGCATTTGGCCGCCGATTTCGGCGGCTTGAGCAGGCATTGGCTAGAGACCCGTCTGGATTGACGCTACGTACTGATCCCTCCGCGTTAGCGCCGGAACGACTGCTAGTGTTCGAAGTTCGAGGCGCCATCGCAAATTTTGCGACCGCAATTCGAAGGGTGCCTGGCCTCGAACTGATTGACGAAGAAGAGCTTGAGGGCGACGACAAGGACAAGTCTCCGGAAGCGTACCTGCTCGTGCCGGATACTGTTGCGTTGCACAACATCCTCTCTCTTTGGAAGCGGTGGACCACTGGACAGGAACTTGGAACCGGATTTGCTCCGTGGCGCGATGTTTTCGCAACGCTTCGAGAAATCAGAGTTTGGGGACCGAGCGACCGTGTCCAAGAGGGCGATCGCGAAATTTTAGCTGAGGAGATCGAATTGATGGGAGAGGATCAATCTCTCGTCATCGAAATTGAGTTGGTTTTTCGTGCGTCAGAGGTGCTTGCCGCAGAAACGGAACGGGCTGTAATTGGTGAAATTGCTGCGGCTGGCGGAGCGCTTGTTTCAAGGTGCCGCATCCCCGACATCGCTTATCATGCGATCCTTGCGCGTCTACCCGTGACTGCGATCCGACATATCGCGGAACGCTCTCCAACTGGCATTAGTGGCCTGGATGCGGTGATGCATATTCGGCCACAGAGCGTCGCGCTGTCGGTCGAGGTAGATGACACTGTCGAACAAGCAGGCCTCATTCCGCCACCACCTGGAAACGGAGAGCCAATCCTAGCTATCTTGGATGAGTTCCTGTTTCAGAGCATCCGCTGCTTCGTGGCCGACTGAGCGTCGACGACCAGTTCAATCTTGAACCGCTCACGGTGGTCGAAGAAAGAACTCATGGCACAGCGATGTCTTCGCTGGTTGTGCATGGCGACCGTAACGTCGTTGAACCACCTTTGGGACGCCGTATTCATTGCGTACCGGTGCTCGGTGATGCTGATCAGTTCCCTCAAGATCGGCTAATCGTTGATTTGATCTATCAAGCCGTAACGGCGATGCGTCGAGACGCCGATCCAACTGCTCCGTCTGTCCTGATAGTGAACCTCTCGCTCGGAAATGTGCGAAAGCCATTTCAGGGGCGCCTTTCGCCATGGGCCCGACTTATCGACAGATTGTCACACAGCTACGGAATTTTATTCTGTGTGAGCGCTGGCAATCATACCCAGCGGTTCGATATCGCTTCGATTGCCACGATGGGCCAGTACGAAGCGACGAGACAGCCCGATCGCGCAAAGCGCACACTTGAGGCGCTCTCTCAATTGGTTGCATCGCGGCGACTGCTCTCCCCTTCCGAAACAGTCAATGGAATTACGGTGGGCGCAGCGAACATAGATGCCGTCAGCGACGTGCAACGACGCACCGCACGAAACCGCGTCGATCCGTACCACCCAATGGTGACCGCCAATCCTTCTAGCAGCTTGGGTCCGGGGTTCGCGAACAGCGTCAAGCCTGACATTCTGATGCCGGGCTGTCGTGAGCATTTGACTATGGTAGCTAAAGCGGGATGGCTTTAGTCTGAATCGATTTGGGATTCCCAAATCAGTTGGTTTCTGATTCACCATGCTGGCTGGATAGGAGGCCAGCATGGATGGGCAAGCCGTACTCTCTGGATCTCCGTAAGCGTGTGGTGGCTGCGATCGAGGGCGGGATGTCGCGCAATCGAGCCGCCAAGCAGTTTGGAGTGGCGATCAGCACCGCCATCGGCTGGATGAAGCGGGTCGATGAGACCGGCAGCGTTGAGCCTGGCCAGATCGGCGGCTACAAGCCGAAGGCAATTTCGGGCAAGCACGCGGTCTGGCTGTCACAACGGATCAAGGACGGCGATTTCACCATACGCGGTCTCGTTGCCGAGCTTGCCGGGCGTGGCCTGAAGGTCGACTACCA
>NZ_VKHP01000030.1 GCF_010811875.1 Bradyrhizobium uaiense | reverse complement strand
TTCTTCGCCGATTTCTTTGCAGACTTCTTGGCTGATTTCTTCGCGGCCTTCTTGGCCGACTTCTTCGCGGACTTCTTCTTCGCCGCTACCGCCTTCTTGGCCTTTTTGGCCTTCTTGCTTTTCTTCGCCTTCTTCGCCTTCGCCATCGTGGTCCTCCTGTTGCCGCTGATTTGAGTCCACCGCGTATTGAAGTGATCGCTTGCCGGTCGTTGACTGCACCTCGGGGAGAGGCACCCTCCACTTCGCTTGTCGGGCATGATGGCCGCGCGATCGCTTCGCGTCTGTGGCTGAGGAAGCGCCGGTCCTTCACATTGCGTCAGACACGCTGCGTCAGGGCAAGGCTGGGGTCCGGATCATGCTCGAGTGGCAGTCGATCAATTCAATCCTGGCCGGGGACCTCCTGTCGCCCAATCGAGAAGCTCAATCGTGTGCACCACAGGAACTGACGTACCGCCGGCAATCTGAACCATGCAGCCAATATTGCCCGCAGCGATCATGTCCGGTTTGACAAGCGCAATATTGGCGACCTTGCGATCGCGCAATCTGCTCGCAATGTCGGGCTGGAGAATGTTGTAGGTCCCCGCCGAACCGCAACACAAATGGCTCTCAGGTACATCTTTCACCACGAATCCATTCTTGGAAAGCAATTCTTTCGGAAGTTGAGTGATTTTCTGTCCATGCTGCAACGAACAAGCCGAGTGATAGGCAACGGTGACGTCGCCCTTCTGCGTTGAAGGTGCGAGCTTGAGAGTGCTGAGATACTCGGTGATATCCTTCGCCAGCGCCGAGATTTGCTTGGCCGGCCCAGCGAATCTTTTGTCCTCGCGCAGCAGGTAGCCGTAGTCTTTGACAACTGTCCCACAGCCCGACGTCGTCACCAGAATGGCGTCCAGCCCGTTCTGGTCCGCTTCCCTTTGCCACACCGCGATGTTGGCCCGCGCGCGCGCCAGCGCGTCGTCATCCTGCCCCATGTGATGGGTCAACGCGCCGCAGCATTGCTCGTCCTTGACCAGCACCACCTCGACGCCGTGCCGGGTCAGGACGTTGATCGCGGCCTGATTGATGCGCGGCGCCAGCACCTGCTGGGCGCAGCCCTGCAGCAATGCGACCCGGCCGCGCCGCCGGCCGATCGGCGCGAACACGGTTCCCGCAGCCGGACCGGGCTGCGGAAGGCTGCGCGGCGCCAGCGCCAGCATCGCCTTGATCCGCCGCAGCAGGCCCGGGTTCGCCGCGCCGACCGACGGCGTCGGCAGCAGCGCCGCGAACGGACGGGCGAGCCCGGCCATGATCATGCTGATCCGGAACAGGCCCGGCCGCGGCAGCACGAAGGCGAGCACCGACCGCAGCAGCCGCTCGGCCATCGGGCGCTGGTAGTCCCGCTCGATCCTGACCCGGGCCTGGTCGACGAGGTGCATGTAGTTTACGCCCGACGGACAGGTGGTCATGCAGGCCAGGCACGACAGGCAGCGGTCGATATGCTTGACCACGTCTGCCGTCGGCGGCTTGTCCTTCTCCAGCATCTCCTTGATCAGGTAAATGCGGCCGCGCGGGCTATCGAGCTCGTCGCCGAGCAGCACATAGGTCGGGCAGGTCGCGGTGCAGAAGCCGCAATGCACGCACGCGCGCAGGATCTTGTCGGCTTCCTTGATGTCGGGATCGGCAAGCTGCGCCAGGGTAAACTCGGTCTTCATGCAGCCCCGCCTCGCATCATCCGGCCGCGGTTGAGGATCGACCTCGGATCGAAACTCGCCCGGACCCGTTCGCCGAGCGCGGCAAGCCCGGCCGCCTGCGGCTGGAACACGTCGACGGCACGGCGCACATCCTCGCCGGCGCGGATCAGAGTGGCATGTCCGCCGATCGCCTCGACCTGGCCGCGGACCAGCGTGGCCTGCGCATCGGCGCCTTGCGGCACCGCGGCCCAGATCAGCCCACCGCCCCAGTCGTAGATCACATCACCGCCGGTCGAGCGCGCCAGCACCTGGCCCAGCGCACCGCCCATGGCCGGCGGGCAAACGATGCGCCACACCGGTAAGGCCCCGAGCGCGCCGTTTGCAGCAAACGGCACCACGTCGCGCAACGCGCTCCAGATCGTAACGGAAGCGTCGTCAGCGAGGCTGTCGACCGATCCATAGGTCGAGAGTGTCTGGCTCAGCGAGGCCGCGCGGTGCACCGCCGACGCTGAAATGCCCTCGAGCCGCAGCAGCGTCACCGGCTGGCCGGCGGCTGCAAGGCCGGCGAGCGCGCCGGTTGCGGACCGCAGCATTGAGCCGGGCAGATGGGCCGCCCCCGAGACGTCGAAGGGCGAGCCCAGCGCCGCCGTCATCGCCTTGTTGGCGGTGACGTCGTCGAGCCCGCGCAGCACCAATGTCCGCTCGGCTTCCGGCTTCGGCATGACCTTGAGCGTCACCTCGGTCATGACCGCGAGCGTGCCCCAGGAACCGGTGAGCAGCTTGCAGAGATCGTAGCCGGTGACGTTCTTCACCACCCGTCCGCCGGTCTTGAAACTGTCACCGAACCCGGACACCGCGTGGGCGCCGAGCAGGTGATCCCGCGCGCCGCCGGCCTTGATGCGGCGCGGACCGGCAAGGCCGGCGCCGATCATGCCGCCGATCGTGCCGGCTCCTGCGCTGCCCAGCAGCACCGACGTATCCATCGGCTCGAAGGCGAATTGCTGGTTCTTGGCGTCGATCAGGGATTGCACGTCGGCGAGCGGCGCGCCGGCCTGCACGGTGATGATCAGCTCGTTCGGCTCATAGGAGGTGACCGCATTCAGCACCGAGACGTCGAGCACCGCATTGGTCGCCATCGGATGGCCGATGGCGCGCTTCGATCCATGACCGATGATCTCGAGCGGCTGTTCGCTGGCGACCGCCGCGCGCACCACCTCTTCGACGTCTTTGCTGTCTCTGACTTTGAGCGTTTCCACACGCTAGGCGGTATCGAAATTTGGCTCCGAAATCAAATGCGCGCACCGAACAAATCCCTGAATGCGACAAGCCCGGCCGCGGTGATTTCGACGGAACGGCCCTGCGGCCGGCGCCGGATCCAGTCCCGCTGCAACGCGAGGTCGGCAATCGCGGCCCCTGCCCGCCCGGCCAGATGCAGACGCTGCTCGCTCCAGTCGAGGCAGGGCCGGCACAGAACCCGCCGGCTTCGCGCCGGCGCATGCAGGTCGATGCCGAGATCGCCTAGAAATGCGCGGCCCGAAGCGGTCAGCTCGCCGCCCTCCTGGTCCAGGTTGAGGTGGTCGTGTCGGCGCATCGCGTCGGTGACGGCGACGCCGAGCTCGCCGGCAAGGTGGTCATAGCAGGTCCGGGCCCGGCGCATCTCCGCATCGATCCGCGGCGGCGGGCGGGACGGACGCGGATCGATCGCCGCAACCGTCATCATGCCCTCGAGCATCTGCGCGACCAATGGCGTGGCCAGCCGGTAGAAGCGCCGCGGACCGCGCCGTTCGACCTTGAGCAGCGCGCGCTCGGCCAGCCTCGCCAGATGCCAGCTCGCCGTCTGCGGCGTCACGCCCGCGACCAGCGCCAGCTCGCTCGCGGTCTGCGCGCGCCCGTCCATCAGGCGCGACAGGATGCTGGCGCGGCCGGGATCGGCGATCAGCCCGGCCAGTTCGGCAAGCTCTGGTGCGATGCTCTGCATGGCAGGCTCCAGCGTCGGTCGAAGGATTGCCCTTGCGTTTGTCGCACGCCGCCCATCCGTAACGCTTCGATCATGATCGAAATGTTCACGACATCGACACTTCGATCGTCACCTAACCGAGCTCACAGGACGATCCACTATCTCTCGCCTTGCGGTTCGGCCGGCAAGACGGTTGGCGCAAATCATCTGGAGGCGAACATGAGACGTTCGGAAGTCACGACCACGACGATGATGCAGACCCGACGATCGGCCATCGGCACGTTCGCCGCGATCATGACGATCGCCGGCGTCTCGCCCTGGGCCGGATCGCAGGCTCGATCGGAGCAAAGCAACGGAGGAATGCCAATGAAGCACTATGCGATGAGCACGAGAACCATCAGCGATGCGATCAACACGTCAGGCCTTCTGGTCGTGGCGCAATGGGAAGCCAAGGAAGGGCAGGCCGACAAGGTCGCGGCAATTCTCGACGGCTTCCTGCCCGAGGCGCAGAAGGACCCCGGCACCAAGCTGTTCCTGATCGGCCGCGGCAAGGACAATCCGGCGCAATTCCTGTTCTACGAATTGTTCCAGGACGAGGCCGCGTTCAAGGCCCATGCGGAGAGCGCCTACTTCAAGACCTACATCGCCGAGCAGGCATTGCCGCTACTCGCCAAGCGCGAGCGGACGCAATACACGCTGCTGTAGGTGACGGCGCCGCGGGAGGGCTTGTGATGCAGGTCCTCCCCCTGCGCTGCAATATCAGGCCGGCACGCGCCTGCCGCCGAGCGTCGCACCCAACTCGATCCGCTCGGGCGATTTGCGCCAGAAGGCTGCGATCGGAATCCGGGAGAGCACCGTCGTCTCGACCTGCTCGACCTGCGCCCTGAGCCGAAGCGCATGCTTCTCGACGAGATGCCAGGACACGAACGCGACAGCGAAGGCAATCGGCAGGCTGATCAGGATGTTCAGATACCAGTGCTGAACCGAGGGGCCCAACGTCGCAACTGACTGCTGGACCACGACTCCATAGAGATACATCCCGTACGAGTAGTCGCCGGATGACACGACCCAGCTTCGCCGCGGATTCATCAGCCCCAGATAGCACGCGACATACGCGACGGGTCCGACAATGAATGCATCAGTGTATCCAGTGGCCATCCCCGCCGCACAAAGCGTCAGCGCGAGCAGGAACGCGGTACGGTTGAACGGGACCTTGTCGCGCCAGAGATAGAAGCCGACACCCGCAAGGAAGCAGAACACGAGCAGCTGCGGACGAAGGTGAAGATATTGCAGGTCCGAATGGTAGATATCGTGGCAGGCGAAACCGATCTGGGCGAACACCAGGAACACGAGATACAGCACCCTGTTGAAGCAGATCGTGGTCACGGCGAGCAGCGCCAGGATCACGTAGCACCACAGCTCATAAGGGACCGTCCAAAGCTGCGCATTCACCGCAAAAGGTACCGGATTGTGCAGAAACACGCCCGGAAGCTGATAGTGGATGTGGCCGACGATATTGCGGAAATAGGCGTAGAATTTCGGGTCCGCGAAATACTGCGCGAGGGGAAGCGCAGTGAAGATCGGGCCGATGATGAGGGCCGAGAGCGTCGTCTCGACCGCAAGCGCGGGCGCAATGCGAAGCACGCGCAGGCCGAGAAATGAAATCAGGCTCCTGCACCTCAGCAAACTGCCCGCCACCAGAAACCCGCTCAAGGCGAAAAAGAGCGCAAGAACCATTGCGGCCCCGATGCGGATATGGCCCAGGATCTCCATCGCCCGATCGATCCCAAAGACGACGTTCGCGCTGTGCAGGCAGATGATGCTGGCCGCCAACGCAAGCCGCAGATAGTCGAAGCCTGTGGGCCGATAGCGTGAAACAGCCAGTTGATCGGCCAGGCTGAACTTAGGTTGCATGTCATTACCGAGACAACTATGTCATCGGAAACTATCCAGCAACAAACTAACAAAATATAAACGCATAACGCGCACATCGTCGCAAGAACAACCTGCACGACGTGCCGTTCGCAGTAAGTAACGGTTAAGGCTATCGGCCGGAAAGGATGATCGGTCGAACTGGATTGATCGGCCCCGGCTGAACAACAGGCTCTCGTTCGGCCTGCTCGGCCCGACGGCCGAATCCGAGGATCGGAATCCTGGAGAGCATCGCAGCTTCCAGCCGTTCGACAGCAGCTTTGAGCCGAAGCGCATGTTTCTCGACGAGATGCCAGGATGCGACGGCGACGCCGAAGGCGAGCGGCAGGCTGATCAGGATGTTCAGATACCAGTGCTGCACCGACGGGCCGAACGTCGCAACGCATTGCTGGATGACGAAGCCATAGAGATAGAGCCCGTAGGAGTAATCGCCTGACGATACGATCCAGCTCCGCCGCGGATTCATCAGGCCGAGATAGCAGGCGACATAGGCGGCCGGCACGGGAGCAAGCGCGTCACCGCGTCCGGTCGCCATGCCGGCGGCGCACAGCACCAGCGCCAGCAGGCAGGCGGTCCGGTTGAACGGCACCTTGTCGCGCCAGAGATAGAAGCCGACACCGGCGAGGAAGCAGAACACCAGAAGGTGCGGGCGAAGCTGGATCGGCACCTCGTCCCAGCGGTAGATGTCGTAGCCGACTAGGCCGATCTCGGCGATCACCAGGAACACGAGATACGCCACCCGGTTGAAGGCAATCGCCGTCACGGCGAGCAGCGCCAGGATGACGTAGCACCACAACTCATAGGGCACCGTCCAGAGCTGGGCATTCACCAGCTCGGGCATCGGATTGTGCAGGAAGACGCCGGGCAGCACGTAGTGGATGTCGCCGACGATGTTGAGAAAATAGGCGTGGAATTTGGGATCGGCGAAATACTGCGTGAGCGGCAGTTCGGTGAAGACCGAACCGATGATGATGGCCGACAACGTCGTCTCGACCACCAGCGCGGGCCCGATCCGAAGCAGGCGCAGGCCGAGGAAGGAAATCAGGCTCTTGCATCTCAGCAGGCTTGCCGTCACCAGAAAGCCGCTCAACGCGAAGAACAGCGCGAGGATCATCGCTATCGCGATGCGAAGCGAGCCCAGTATCTGCAGCGTCGGGCCGAGCCCGAGCGTCACGTTCAGGCTGTGCAGGCAGATGATCGACGACGCGAGCGCAATCCGCATGTAGTCGAAGCCCGCGGGCCGATTGCGCGAGCGAGCCAGCTGATCGGCCAGGCTGGGCATCGAAATGTTGCCGAAGACATGCATGTCCTGAAAATACCGAGGAACAGCTGAAGGCCGTGTAAACGGGTCCGCGCTGCAATTGCGGCGACCGCGACGGCGGCCGCTGGCCGACGGCCGTCGCAGCAAGCATCGGTTAAGGTTATCGGCTGGCTAGCGCGATCAGTCGAAATGTATCGATTCGGCCTCGACGGCAGCAGGGAGGACCACCACCGTGAAGATCAAGCTGACAGTCATCGCGCTGCTCGCGACGATCGCGGCAGGACAGGCGCACGCCGCCATGCTCACCGACGCCGAGGCGACCTTCCTCGACCAGCTCGCGACTGCGGCCGCGGTGCTCGAACAACGATGCGCCGGCTATGAAGCCGATGGCGCCGGGGGCGTTCAACTCGGCGCGAGACTTCTCGGCAGCCCCAACGCCGCGATGGCCATGGTCGGCGCGTTCGACGCCGCCATCAAGGCCCACGACGGCAGTGACTACGATCCGCAAAAATTCCGCCCCGAAGTGTCCGAAGCCGCCGGCAAGACGTTCAAGCGAGTCCGGGCGGAGCTGATCTCAGACCCCGACAGGGCCTGCGCCGAATATGGCGACAGCAGCGCCGCGCTCGGCCTGCTCCGACGGTATTAGAACCGCGGGGATATCCGGGAATGCCGGCTTGCCGGCAATCGCCTGTCGCGCGGCGACGACCGCCCGGATGGAAGAAGGGCCACCATGTCGGCGGCCCCTTTTGCTTACTTCTGAAGGGTTGCGGCGAAGAGCTTGGCTGCTTCGGCCTTCGATTCTTGATCCGCCTTGGCGTCGTATCTGAGCGGCAGGTTGAACTTCTTGCCGAGCTCGGTGGCTTCGGGATTTGTGAATGCGTGCACCGCACCGGGATACTCGATGATGCGATAATCGGCCTTTGCAGCATCGAAATCCTTCTTGAGCGCATCGTACTGCTCGCGCTTCACGAACGGATCGTCCGCACCGTTCAGAATCAGGATTTTCGCCTTGACTGTTCCCGGCGGCGGTGCGGGTGTGTTGAGGCCGAGCGTGGCGTGAAAGCCGGCAACGGCGGGGAGATCGGCGCCGGTGCGCGCCATGTTCAGCACCACGGCGCCGCCGAAGCAGTAACCGACGGCGCCGATCCGTTGCGGATTGACCGAGGCTTGCTTGGCGAGTTGCTCACGCGCCGCGTTGAAGCGCGCCTCCATTACCTTCGGGTCCTTCATCACCGATCCCGCGAGCGCGCCAGCGTCCTTCGGGTTGTCGGCGGTCTTGCCGTCGCCGTACATGTCCGCAATGAAGGCTGTGTAGCCCTGCTCCGCGAACTTCCGCGCCTCGTTGTGCATATGCTTGGTGACGCCCCACCATTCGTGCACCATGACGATACCGGGCCGCTTGGCCTGGGTCGCATCGTCGTAGACGACGAAACCCTTCATCGTGGTCTCGCCGTCCGTGTAGGTGACCGGCTCTTCCCTCACCGCCGCATGTGCGCTCGCGACCATTGCGATGGCGCAAAGAGCTCCCATGATGTTCGTTCGCATGCTGACCTCTCGCGTTTTTGCCCCGGAAACCGACGTTGACGAATGCGCACCCTAGAACCGCGGGATATCCGGGAATGCCAGCTTGCCGGCATGGACATGGACGCGGCCGAGCTCGGCGCAACGGTGCAGGGTGGGAAACACCTTGCCGGGGTTGAGCAGGCCCTGGGCATCGAAGGCGCATTTCAGCCGCTGCTGCTGGTTCAGGTCGATCTCGGTGAACATTTCCGGCATCAGATCCCGCTTCTCGATCCCGACGCCATGCTCGCCGGTGAGCACGCCGCCGAGCTCGACGCAGCAGCGCAGGATGTCGGCGCCGAACGCCTCCGCCTTCTCGATCTCGCCGGGCTTGTTGGCATCATAGAGGATCAGCGGGTGCAGATTGCCGTCGCCGGCATGGAACACGTTGGCCACACCGAGGCTGTATTTCTCCGAGAGCTCGCGGATCCGCGCCAGCGCCTTCGGCAACGCGCCGCGCGGGATGGTGCCGTCCATGCAGAGATAATCCGGCGAGATCCGCCCGACCGCAGGGAAGGCCGCCTTGCGGCCGGCCCAGAACAGATTGCGCTCGGCCTCCGAGGTCGAGATTTGGCATGAGGTCGAGCCGCAGCCCTGCGCGATCGCCTCGACCCGCTTGATCAGCTCGTCGACCTCGACCTGGGGACCGTCGAGCTCGATGATCAGAAGCGCCTCGACGTCGAGCGGATAGCCGGCATGGACAAAGGCTTCCGCGGCGTGGATCGCAGGCTTGTCCATCATCTCCATGCCGCCCGGGATGATGCCGGCGCCGATGATGGCAGCCACGCATTCGCCGGCCGCTTCCACCTCGGCGAAACCGACCATCAGCGCGCGCGCCGTCTCCGGCTTTTGCAGGATGCGCACCGTGATCTCGGTGATGACGCCGAGCAGCCCCTCGGAGCCGGTGATGATCCCCATCAAATCGTAGCCGGCATTCTCGGCCGACTTGCCGCCGATGCGCAAGATCTCGCCCGACATCAGCACGATCTCGCAGCCGAGCACGTTGTTGGTGGTCATGCCGTATTTCAGGCAATGCACGCCGCCGGAATTTTCCGCGACATTGCCGCCGATCGAGCAGGCGATCTGCGACGACGGATCGGGCGCGTAATAGAAGCCGGCATGCGCGACCGCCTGGCTGATCGCCAGGTTCGTCACGCCGGGTTCAGTGACGACGACGCGGTTGTCGAAGTCAATTTCGCGAATCCGCTTGAACTTGCCGAGACCGAGCAGCACGCCGTCGGCGAGCGGCAGCGCGCCACCGGACAGCGAGGTGCCGGAGCCGCGCGGCACCACCTTGATGCCCTGCTGCTGGCAATATTTCAGGACCTTCGCCACCTGTTCGGTGGTATCGGGTAGCACCACGACCATCGGCGGTTGCCGGTAGGCGGTCAGGCCGTCGGATTCATAGGCCAGCATCTCGGCGGCACTGTCGATCACGCCCTCGCCCGGAACGATTGCGCGCAAGGCAGCCGCGATCTCTGTGCGGCGAGCAAGGACGGCCTGGTCGGCCTCCGGCATCATGATGGACATCGGTGTTCCCTTGGGTGGGCTCTGCTCTTTGCCGATTTGTTACGACAAATCAAACACGTCTGCACCTGTTTCAGTCAACCGGCCGAAGGTCGGATTGCCCCGTCCCGCAATGCCGAGTTCTCTCTGGGACAAGCGGACGGTCATAAAGCCTGTCAAAGTTTCGTGGCTTGTCCTGTCCAAGCCGGACATGCCACAAACCAGACACTGCCTCCCGGGACGAAACGAAGAGAACCCCATGAACCTAAAGACCTTGAGCGCGCTGGCGGTCGTCACATCGCTGGCCACCGCATCCTCCGCGCTGGCGCAGGATGCCGCAGCCGGCAAGACCTCGTTCAACAAATGCCTCGCCTGCCACGCGATCGGCGAAGGCGCCAAGAACAAGGTCGGACCCGAGCTCAACGGCCTCGACGGCCGCCACTCCGGCTCCGCGCCGGACTACAGCTATTCCGATGCCAACAAGAATTCCGGCATCACCTGGAACAAGGAAACCTTCCTCGAATACATCAAGGATCCGAAGGCCAAGATCCCCGGCACCAAGATGGCCTTCGCCGGCATCAAGAACGAGACCGAGGCCAACAACCTGTGGGCCTATGTGTCGTCGTTCGACAAGGACGGCAAGCAGAAGTAATCGGCGGTATCGGACGTTGGAAGGGGATGGCGTTCTTCGCATCGCCATCCCCTTCCGGTTGTTTGATTTGAGCGCGATCAGCGCGGCAACAGATTGGTCTTGGCGAGATCGACCACCTCGTCGCCGCGGCCGCTCATCACGGCGCGCAGCACCCACAGGCTGAAACCCTTCACCTGCTCCAGCGTAATGGTCGGCGGCATCGACAATTCCTGCGTCGCAGTCACGACGTCGAGCACGGCCGGGCCGTCATGTGCGAGCACGTTGCGGATCGCGCCCTCGAGTTCGCCGGGATCCTCCACCCGGACACCGTGAATGCCCATGGCGCGGGCCATCGCCGCGAAATCGGGATTCTTCAGATCGACCCCGGTCTCGATGAAGCCGGCCGCCTTCATCTCCAGCGCGACGAAGCCGAGCACGCTGTTGTTGAAGATCACGACCTTCACCGGCAGCTTCGCCTGCGTCAGCGTGATCAGGTCGCCCATCAGCATGGCAAAGCCGCCGTCGCCGGACATCGACACCACCTGCCGGCCGGGCTGCGCCGCCTGCGCGCCGATCGCATGCGCCATCGCGTTGGCCATCGAGCCGTGCACCCAGGAGCCGACCAGCCGACGGCGGCCGTTCATTTTCAGATAACGTGCGGCCCAGATCGTCGGCGTGCCGACGTCGGCGGTGAATACCGCGTCCTCGGTGGCCTGCTCGCTGAGCAGGCGCGCCAGATATTGCGGATGGATCGGCTTTTGGCCGGGCTTGCCGCGGGCGAGATCGTCGAGCCCGGCGCGGGCGTCCTTGTAATGCGCGAGGCTGGCATCGAGAAACTTGCGCTCGGTCTTGGTCGTCAGCTTCGGCAACAGCGCCGCGATGGTCTCGCCGACGTCGCCGACGATGCCGAGATCGAGCTTGCAGCGGCGGCCGAGATTTTCGGGGCGGAGATCGACCTGGGCGATGCTGATACCGGTCGGGAAGAACTGCTTGTAGGGAAAGTCGGTGCCCAGCATCAGCAGCACGTCGCAACCATGCATGGCGGCATAGCCGGAGGAGAAGCCGATGAAGCCGGTCATGCCGACATCATAGGGATTGTCGTATTCGACATATTCTTTGCCGCCGAGCGCATGCACGATCGGGCTCTTCAGCGTCTCGGCGAGCCTGATCAAGCCGTCATGCGCGCCGGCGCAGCCGCGGCCGCAGAACAGTGTGACGCGCTTGGCACCATTGAGCAGCGCGGCCAGTGCGTTCAATTCGGTCTCGGCCGGACGCACCACCGGCACCGGCGGCAGCAGGCCGGCATTCGGCGCGATGTCGCGCTTCGGCGCCGGCCGCATCGCGACGTCGCCCGGCAGCACCAAGACGGCCACGCCGCGCTTGCCGACCGCGGCCCGGATCGCATTCTCCAGCATGTAGGGCAGCTGCGCCGGATCAGACACCAGCTCGCAATAATGGCTGCATTCGCGGAACAGGTCCTGCGGATGGGTCTCCTGGAAATAGCCGCCGCCGATCTCGGCTGACGGAATCTGTGCCGCGATCGCCAGCACCGGCGTATGGCTGCGATGCGCGTCGAACAGGCCGTTGATGAGATGCAGATTGCCCGGGCCGCAGGAGCCCGCGCACACCGCAAGATCGCCCGTGATCTGGGATTCGGCGGCGGCGGCGAAGGCCGCCACCTCCTCGTGGCGCACATGCAGCCAGTCGATCGTGCCGCGTTTGCGCAAGGCCTCGGTCAGGCCGTTGAGACTGTCGCCGACGACACCGTAGATGCGCTTCACACCGGCCTGGGCAAGGGTTTCAGCGATGAGGTCGGCGATGTTGTCGATCCGCATGGGAGGTGTCCTTTGATGAAATCGGAGAACCGCGCGGGCCGCATGATGTTCAGCGCGATGGAGCCGCGCAAGTCTTACCGGATCACAGATTCGCGGGCGCGGTCTTGTCCATTGTTGCCGTCGGTTGGACCAACCTGTCGGCCATCGCCTCGATCTCGGACGCCACGAGTTCGGACGCGACGTACTGCACCATGTGGCCGACGTCAGGCAGCACGATGAGCTTGGCATTCGGCGCCGTGGCCGGAAGCGGCCGAGAATGGATGCCGGTCGAGACCGTCTTGTCGACCTCACCCGAAATGATCGTGACCGGCGCCTTGATCTCCTCGTAGCGCAGAGCCTGTTCGACGACGGCGGCTTTCAGCGTCACAAGGTCGCGTGCATTGGCGATGAACTCGCGCGGGCGCAGCAACAGCAACGTCTCGCTGTCGCGGACAAAATCGGCCGGCATTGGCTGCGGCGCGAACACGCCGCGCGCACCCGAATTGGCCACGAGGAGACCGAGCGGCAGCGTGATTGTGTGCGCGAGCAACGGTCCGATCAGCGGCGTCGAGATCAAATCATTGTAGCGGCCGGCGCCGCCGCGCCACGGATAGGCGACCGGGGCGAGCAGCATGAGGCCCGCGACGCGATCGGGATGATCGAGCGCAATGCGCAGAGCGAGCGCGCCGGCCCACGAATGTGCCACCACGATCGCCCGGTCGGCGCCGATTTTGGTCAGCGCCTCCACGATCATCTCGCCCTGGACCGCGGGGGTCGAATCCGCGACGCGCCTGCGCGTGCTCCAGCCATGGCCCGGCCGGGCGATCAGGATCACCCGGCGCGTCTTGGCAAGCTCGACGCCGAGCGGCTGCATCGCCCGGAGGTTGGAGCTTGCGCCATGCAGCATCACGATCGGCGGCCCTGCCGCATCGCGCGGGCCGAGCTCGGCCACGTGCAGCCGCGCGCCCGACACCTCGATCATGCGGCCCTCAGGCGGACAAGCGCGCTGGATCAGCTGGACGCCGAGCTGTGTCGCCAGCGCCAGCGCCAGGCCTGCGGCCACCAGCGCGATGATCGCGGTCAGCATCGAGGGGGTCCGAAAGGTCTTGGGTATCCGAACGATCTTGGCCACCCGGAAATTACGAGGTAGCCGAAGTCAGGTTTCGCCCGATACCGGATTTGGCCCCTGCCCGGGCATGCTCTTGTTCGGAAAGCCAATGTCGATTTTCCGGCTCGCGCCCAGGCGCGGAGTTGTCCACAGTGCCCCCAGCCTGTGGATAGCGGGTTCATACCTGCGTCATTAGTAATTTCATAGATTGCCCGTGGCAATTTCGCCATCAGGCGCGAGGCTTCATCGAAACCGGGACGCTACCGGATTTCTGGGTTGTGCACGAGATTCACGGGAACCCGCGTCCGCACGACGAGTTCAACGGGAAGTAATCGGAGGAGTACCATGATTTCCGACCCTAGCGATGCGGCCATCGACCAGATCGTGGCGAGTTGCAACGGCGACCTGCGCGGCGCCCTGAAGGCACTGTTGCTCGTGAATGAGCATCTGGAGGCGGAGCTTCAGCAATTCTATGCTGCCATCGCCCAGGACAGCGCCACCCGCGGCAAGTTCCTGCACTAGTCCTCGACCGGACCGTATCGCGAGCAAGACTTGGCTCGCGAGCCACGCGCCCCTCGCGTCCATCGGACCGCGATCGCGATCAATCGCATGCAATCAGATGTCGCGGCCCTCGACCTTCTCGGTCAGCTGCTTGACGATCTGCGGCACCTTCTCGAGGTAGGGATCGACCGCAATCGCCTTGCGGAAGGCGTCCAGCGCACGCTTTTCGTCGCCCATGTCCTGCATGATCATACCGACACCCGCCAGCGCGCCAAAATGGCGGGGCTCGCGAGTCAGCACCTGCTGTAGATCTCCCAGCGAACGGACGTAATCGTTTTTGAGGTAGTAGATCGTTGCGCGCCGGTTCCAGGCCTCGACATAGTCGGGCCGCAGCTTGATCACCGCATCCAGAAGCTTCAGCGCGACATCGACATTCTGGGCATCGAGCGCGGCCTTGGCGCGGACCATCAGGAGTGCCGCGGTGTCGCTCGGGGTTTGCAGCCAGAGCGCCCAGATCCGCGCCTCGACGTGACGGGCGCTGTCCTCATCGGGCGCGGCCTTCAGCGCGCCGAACAGAAAATCCAGCCCGCGGGTGCGGTCGGCCGGAACCTTCGGCAGCTTGGTCGGAGCTTCCGGCAGCTTCTTCTGGGCCTTGGGCGGTGGGACCACCCGCGGATCGTCCTGCGCGGCGGCCGCGACAGGCAAAGTCACAATAGGTCCGGCCAGAAGCGCAGCGATCAGGATCGCCAGCCGGCGGTGGGTAGGCCGAAGGAAATTCAATCCCATGGCCGAAGTCTAGACGCACAAAGCCGCACTGCAAAGCAGCGCGGCGTCAAAGACCTGTGAAGGATGGATCGGAATCAGCCGCCGATCCGTGCTCAATCAACCCTGGCGCGCCTTGAAGCGGCGCTGGACCTTGTTGATCACGTAGACGCGGCCCTTGCGGCGGACCAGACGGTTGTTGCGATGGCGGCCGCGCAGCGACTTCAGCGAGTTACGGACCTTCATGGGACAATCCTGTTACTTCGAAAGGCCCGTGTTGGAGGCCGTACCTGATCAATGCCGAAAGGTGGCAAAATGGGATTTATCCCGACAAGCGGCCTGCCGCCCGGGACGGCCGGGGTTCTAAGCCATCGGACCGTTAAATGTCAACCGAGACGGGCCGATTTTCGGGCATATCGCGGCCAGGAACCTGCACCGATCGACCCGCCAGGATATTGAGATCGCTCCGGAAACGGCGATCGTGGCGCTGATCTGAGCAAGGCCCCGCCGCGCTGTCGCGCCCGGATGATGGTTTCATCGCCGGCGAATCGTCCCCCGGGTCCCCGCTGTGAACCCCGTCCGTGACCAAATGGAGCTTCGCCGCCGAATGGCGCCGCGCGGCTTTCAGGCGCCTTCAGCGCCAGACCGCTTGCGAAGATCGTTATATAGTATAATTATTTTCCATCACCAACAAACGCTCCGCCGGGGAACCCGAATGCCCAAGCTCAAACTGCCCGACATCGAAAAGGTCGTCGCGATCGACATCCACACCCACGCCGAGGAGCCCTGCGGCATGCATGGCGACGACGGCTATGACGATTTCCAGGCGCAGATGGCCGACTATTTCAAGTCGCCGCACAAGCATCCGCCGACCGTGCCGGAGACCGCGGCCTACTACCGGTCCAAGAACATCGCCGCGGTGATTTTCCCGGTCGATGCCGAACGCGAGACCGGCTTCCGCCGCTACAACAATCTCGAGATGCTTGAGGTCGCCTCCGATCATCTCGACGTGCTGATCCCGTTCGTCTCGATCGATCCGCACAAGGGCAAGCTCGGCGTCCGCGAGGCGCGCAAGCTGATCGAGGAGTACGGCGTCCGCGGCTTCAAATTCCATCCGACCATGCAGGGCTTCTACGCCAACGACCGCATGGCCTATCCGCTCTATGAAGCGATCAACGAGGGCGGCGCGATCGCGCTGTTCCACACCGGCCAGACCGGCGTCGGCTCGGGCATGCCCGGCGGCATGGGGATGCGGCTGAAATACTCCAATCCGATGTACATGGACGACGTCGCGGCAGACTTTCCCGACCTCAAGATCATTCTCGCGCATCCCTCCTTCCCCTGGCAGGAAGAGGCGCTGTCGGTCGCGACCCACAAGCCGAACGTCTATATCGACCTGTCCGGCTGGTCGCCAAAATACTTCCCGCCGATCCTGGTGCGCTACATCAACTCGATCCTGCAGGACAAGATGCTGTTCGGCTCCGACTGGCCTGTCATCACACCTGACCGCTGGCTCGCCGACTTCGCCAAGCTCGACATCCGCGAGGAGATCCGCCCCAAGGTGCTGAAGGCCAACGCGCGGAAGATTTTGGGGATCTAAGAGAGTATCATCGGCGGCAAGCTTCGGAGGTGGTTCATGACGAACTTCACCGGACTTGCCGCCCCTCTCGCCGCGCTCATCCTCTGCGCTACGGGCTCGCCCCCCGCGCCGGCGGCCGAAATTGCGCCACGCCTCGTCGAATTCGAAAGCCCGCTGGCGGGACCGCAAGCGTTGCAGGGTTACCTGCGATTGCCGGACGGTCCCGGTCCCTCGCCCGCGGTTGTGCTGCTGCACGGCTGCGGCGGCGGCTGGCGGGGGATCGACGAGCGCTGGGGCAAGCGGCTCGCCGAGTGGGGCTATGTCGCGCTGACGATCGACCGCTTCGGAACACGCGGCATCACCGGTGCCTGCACCGGCGGACTGCCGCTGTCGACGTTGTACGATGCGTACAGCGCACTGAACTACCTCGTTGGACAGCCGACTGTCGATCCGAGCCGGGTGGCGGTGCTGGGATTTTCCCAGGGCGCGACGCTGGCGCTGCTCGCGGTCGAGCGCGGTCAGATCGAACGTTCCTCGAAGGACAAATTCCGCGCTGCGATCGGCTTCTATCCGCCGTGCGGCGGGGTCAAGGGCAGCATGACGGTGCCGACGCTGATCCTGATCGGCGAGCTCGACGACTGGGCGCCCGCGAACGCGTGCCGCAACCTTGCCGAGGGCCGCGACGACTGGGGCATGGCGCGCGACAAGGACAAGGGGATTCCGATCGCGATCACCGTCTATCCCGGCGCCTACCACGATTTCGACGTACCGTCTTTCCACACGCCGCAGATGCTGCTCGGTCATCACGTCGAATTCAACGAGGCAGCACGGGATCAATCCGTCGACGCACTCAGGAAATTCCTGTATTCGACGATCGGCGGGCAAGAGAGACCACGATGACAATCAAAGCAATCGTCTTCGACGCCTACGGTACGCTCTATGACGTCCAGTCAGTGGCCGAAATCACCGAGGATGCGTTCCCCGGCTATGGCGACATCATCACGCAGGTCTGGCGCATCAAGCAGCTCGAATATTCCTGGCTGCGCTCGCTGATGCGGCGCTACCGGGATTTCGCTGCCGTCACCCGCGACTCCCTCGCCTACACGCTGCGCTGCCTCGGCCTGCAATATGACGAGGCGACCTTTGCCCGCATCATCGACAAGTACCGGCACCTCGCACTGTATCCCGATGCGGTCGCCGCGCTCGAGGCGATGAAAGACAAGAAGCTCGCGATCCTCTCCAACGGCAGCCCTGACATGCTGAACGCGCTGGTGCGCAATTCGGGGCTCGACCGCCTGCTCGACGCGACCATCAGCGTCGATGCTCACAAGGTGTTCAAGCCGGCGCCCGAGGCCTACACGCTGATCGAGCAGGTGCTGAAAGTGCAGCCCGCGGAGGTGCTGTTCATCTCCTCCAATCCGTGGGACGCCTGTGGCGCCAAGGCGTTTGGACTCAATGTCGCCTGGATCGAACGGGTGACGCCGGAGGCGATGGCGCTGGCCTGCGTCGAAAGCGAAACGATCGCCCCATTGACGATGTTTTGGGCGTTGCGTACCCAGATGGACGAGCTCGGCGTCGTGCCCGATCACCGGATCCACGGCCTCTCCGAACTTCCTGCCCTGGTGTCTGCCAGATCCTAAACAAGGGTCCTGAATATATGAGTCTCGCCTCCGTCCGCGCCTTCTTCGCCGAGAAGGCGCCCGAAATCTCCGTGATCGAATCCGTTGTGAGCTCCGCGACCGTCGTGCTGGCGGCCGAGGCCTATGGCGTCGAACCGGCGCGTATCGCCAAGACGCTGAGCCTGCGGGTCGGCGACCGCGTAGTGCTGATCGTCGCGGCCGGCACGTCGCGAATGGACAACAAGAAGGTGAAGGCGGCGTTCGGCGGCAAGCCGAAGATGCTCGGCCTCGACGAGGTTGCCGACATCACCGGCCACGAAGTCGGCGGCGTCTGCCCGTTCGGGCTGAAGACGCCGCTGCCGATCTATTGCGACGTGTCGCTGAAGGCATTCGACATCGTTGTACCGGCAGCCGGCTCGACCCACAGCGCGGTGCGCATCACGCCCGACAGGATGGCGGAGCTGACCGCCGCCGAATGGGTCGATGTCTGCGAAGTCGGCCCTAGGCGCTAGCTAGTCCTCATCGTCAGCGGGCGGTCGCGGCGCAACCGGGGCCGGCTGCACGTGCTGCGGCGCGCGCGGCCGCTGCATCGTCTGCGGTTGGGGTGCGCGCCCCTGTGTCTGCGCCTGTTGTTGCGCATTCGACTCGAATACCGCACGGCAGGAGCTGCCAAGCAGCGCCGTGTTCTGCCGCAGGCAGGCGACGATCCGGTTGGTGTCGGGAATCTGATCGCTGCACAGGCGCATCACATCAGGCGTGCACGCCATCTGCTGTTCCCATGTTCCGCGATATTCCTGCGACGACGCAGGCGCCGCAGCGCCAAGGCCGCCGATCGCGATCGCTAAGCTCAGCACAATTCGCTGCGTCTGCATGCCCAGTGCCCTTGTTCGATTCGAATTGATCCGCGCACGCGCAAGTTCCGCGCCGCGATTTGCTTCAACCTCTCAAATGAATGCGGCCAAGGATCGTTCGCACGGACAACTAAATGTGAAGACCGATCGTGCTGGAACCAAGTTCCCGGCATCGGTCCTCGATCAATCCGCGAGAACGACGGTAAAGAAGTAAACGCTGCCTTCGATCTCTGCGCGTCGATATTGCGGCATGACGTTGAGTATCCCCGAGGATGAAGGGCACGCTTCGCTTTGCCCACCCTACACGGATCGCTTCTTCCCCTTGGCGAAATGGCTGGCGAGGAAATCCGCCAGCACCTCGACGCGGGCGGGCCGCGGGCCGCCGGGCGGGGTGACGAGATGCACGGCGCCCTCCGGCTGCTTCCAGCCCTTCAGGATCACCTCGACCTCGCCGCGCGCGATCGCGTCGCCGACGATGAAGTCGGGCAGATCGGCGATGCCGAGCCCGGCAAGCAGCGCCGGCATCACGGCCTCGCCATTGTTGACCCGCAACTGGCCGGCGGGACGCACGCTCGCCTGCTCGCCCGACGCGTTGGAGTAGTGCCAGACGCCCTGGGTCGAGAGATAGGCGTAGCCGAAGCATTTGTGCTCTGCGAGATGCATCGGATGGGTCGGCCGGCCGTAGCGCTTCAGGTAGGACGGCGCCGCCACGGTGTAGCGCGGCATGCCGCACAGCCGCCGCGCGATCAGCGAGGAATCCGGCAGCCGCGCGATGCGCAGGCCGGCGTCAAAGCCCTCACCGATCAAATCGACCGTCGCATCGCTCAGATGCAGATCGATCGCGACTTCCGGATAGGCCTCCATGAATTCCGGCAGCAACGGCGCCACTGACTTGATGCCGAAGCTCATCGGCACCGCGAGCCGCACCAGGCCGCGCGGCGTGGTCGATTGCGCCAGCGCCTCGTTCTCGGCGGCCTCGCCGTCGGCCAATAGCCGCGCGGCGCGCTCCGACAATTTCTGGCCGGCATCGGTCAGCGCCAGACGGCGGGAGGTGCGGTTGAACAGCCGCGCGCCGAGCCGCTCCTCGAGCCGGCTGACCGCTTTCGACACCGTCGCCTTGGACAGCGAGAGCTCGGTCGCGGCCGCCGCAAACGACCGTAATTCCACGACTTTTGCGAAAATCGCGAGCGCCTCGAAGTCCGGCAATTTCGACATGGGCGGCTATCCTCGATAGTTCATTTTGGAAACAATGAGTTTCAATAGTTTCTATTTCTATACCACAGCCGGAGGCATATCCAAGGGGTCAACGAGATCGAAACCAACGCATCGAACGGAGTTACCCATGATCGAACTGAAACCATTCGCAAAGCTCGGCGGCGCCGACCACGGCTGGCTGAAAGCCAAGCATCACTTCTCGTTCGCGAGCTACTACGATCCCGCCAATGTCAGCCACGGCGCGCTGCGCGTGTGGAACGACGACGAGATCGCGCCCAACTCCGGGTTCCCGGCGCATCCGCATGCCAACATGGAGATCATCACTTATGTTCGCGAAGGTGCGATCACGCACCAGGACTCGCTCGGCAACAAGGGACGCACTGAAGCCGGCGACGTGCAGGTGATGAGCGCCGGCAGCGGCATCCGTCACTCCGAGTACAATCTGGAGCCGTCGAAGACCAAGATCTTCCAGATCTGGATCGAGCCGACGACGAAGGGCGGTCATCCGACCTGGGGCTCGAAGCCGTTCCCGAAAGCGGACCGTTCCGGCAAGCTCGTCACCATCGCCTCCGGCATCGACGGCGACAATGACGCGCTGCCGATCCGTGCCAATGCGCGGGTGCTCGCCACCACGCTGAAAGCCGGCGAGAGCGCGGAATATTCCGTCGACAAGGCCCGTCACCTCTATCTGGTGCCGGCGGCCGGCAGCATCGAGGTCAACGGCGTGCGCGTCAATGCACGCGACGGCGCCGCGATCCGCGATGAGGCCAAGCTGAAGATCACCGCGCTCGAGGATGCCGAACTCGTGCTGGTCGACGCGGCCTGATCACCTCTCAACCCCTGCATGCGCGGACGGCTGTCCGCGCATGCCCTCCCCCGAAACGTCCCTACCTACCCCAACCCAAATGGAGGCCATCATGGCCAAGGTTCTCGTTCTCTATTACTCCGCCTACGGTCACATCGAAGCGATGGCGAATGCCGTTGCGGAAGGCGCGCGCGAAGCCGGCGCCACCGTCGACATCAAGCGCGTGCCCGAGCTGGTGCCGGCCGAAGTCGCCAAGGCGTCGTATTACAAGCTCGACCAGGCGGCCCCGATTGCCAAGATTGACGATCTCGCCAATTACGACGCTGTTATCGTCGGCACCGGCACCCGCTTCGGCCGCATGTCCTCGCAGATGGCCAACTTCCTCGACCAGGCCGGCGGCCTCTGGGCCAGGGGCGCGCTGAACGGCAAGGTCGGCGGCGCCTTCACCTCGAGCGCGACCCAGCATGGCGGCCAGGAGACCACGCTGTTCTCGATCATCACCAACCTGCTGCATTTCGGCATGACGGTGGTCGGACTGAACTACGGCTTCGCCGGCCAGATGAAGCTCGACGAAGTCACCGGCGGCGCGCCCTACGGCGCCACCACCATCACCGGCGGCGACGGCAGCCGCCAGCCCAGCGAAAACGAACTCGCCGGCGCCCGCTACCAGGGCCGCGCGATTGCGGAGACGGCGAAGAAGCTGCACGGCTGATGCGATGGGGGCGGCCCTCGTTCGCGATTGCCGCCCCTACCTTAGTCGCAATGTTGTTCTCGAACAGCGGCGCGAGAGCTGTCGCTGCTCAGACGCCAAGAGAGGCCAAGAGAGAGGCCAAGAAACCCGATAAGCGACGTAATGGGCTCTATAACCAAGACCGCCTGACAATTGGCCGCGAATCGGGCCCTTGAGCCGTGGCAAGCTGCGTGTCATCGTGACCGTCAATATCCAGGCCGGAGCAACATGACGGTTCCCTGTCGCGTCCTAATGATCTACCCGAAGTTCGTTCAGGACTCCTTCTGGAACTATACGGAAGCTTGTGAACTCGTCGGTGCGAAGTATCCGGCGGCGCCACTTGGACTGATTACAGTCGCCGCCATGCTACCGAAGCATTGGGACATTCGCCTCGTCAATCGTAACACCGAGTCTTTGACGGACGCCGATCTCGACTCGGCCGATCTCGTCATGATCGGCGGCATGCTCAACCAGCAGCCCGATTTTCTCCACCTGATCGATCTCGTTCACCAGCACGGCAAGCCGGTATGCGTCGGCGGACCTGACGTCTCCTCCAGCCCGCATCTCTACGCCGACGCGGACTTCCAGGTGATCGGCGAAGCCGAGCAAATCATCCAGCAATTTGTGGCCGCCTGGGAAAGCGGTGAGCGCAAGGGCGTGTTCGTCGCCGAGAAATTCAAGATCGACGTCACGCTAAGCCCAATGCCCCGCTATGACCTGATCAAGTTCGACCACTATCTCTTCATCGGCGTGCAATATTCGCGCGGCTGCCCGTTCACCTGCGAGTTCTGCGATATCATCGAGCTGTACGGTCGCGTGCCGCGCACCAAGACCCCCGATCAGATTCTCGCTGAGTTGCAAGCGCTCTACGATCACGGTTATCGCGGACATGTCGATTTCGTCGACGACAACTTCATCGGCAACAAGAAAAACCTCCGCATCCTGCTGCCGCAGCTCAAAGCCTGGCTGGAGGAGCGAGATTATCCGTTCGAGTTCTCCACAGAAGCCTCGATCAATATCGCTGACGACAGCGAGCTGTTGCAGGCGATGAAGGACGCGAACTTCTTCGGGATTTTCGTCGGCATTGAGAGCCCGGATCCCGAGACCCTTGTGCAGATGAAGAAGAAGCAGAACACCCGGCGCAACATCGCCGAATGCATTCACAAGATCTATAGCTACGGCATGTTCGTCACCGCGGGCTTCATCGTCGGGTTCGATACCGAGAAGGCCTCGATGGGCCAAGCGATGATCGACTTCATGGAGAAGGCGAGCATTCCAGTCTCGATGGTTGGACTGCTCTATGCGCTGCCCGGCACGCAGCTGACGCGGCGGCTGGCGAAGGAAGGCCGCCTGCACGAAGGCCACGATCTCATGAAGGTCGAGCAGGCGGGCGACCAGTGCACGCTCGGCTGCAATTTCGACACGATACGTCCGCTTCGCGATATCCTCGAGGACTACAAGGCCGTGCTCGGGCACGTGTACAGCCCGACGGCCTATGCAGGACGGCTGTCGCGGCTCGCCGACATGCTCGACCGGTCCGACCGGCGCCGCGACCTGCCGGATGGCGACATCCGTAAGAGGCTTGGCGGCATCGAGGGCGTGCACACGATCATGCGTGCCCTGCCGGAGGTTCGCGAGCCGTTCTGGAAGACCTTCGTCGAGGTCGCCAAGTCCAATCCAGGCGCGCTGCGTTACATCGTGATGTTGATGGCGCTATACTTGCATTTCGGGCCATTCTCGAAACACGTAATCCGTGAGATTGACCGCCGGATTGCCGCGCTCGACGATATGCCGTCGGTGAGGGCCACGGAGCTTGTGCCGCGAACTGACCTACATGCGGTTTGACGGCAAAGCGCGTTAGTGCGCTTGGCCGTCAAGATAACATCCCGCAGCCCAGAGGTTTGCCATGAATACCCCTGCGAAGACCCGATGGCCGGAACTGCCGACCGAAGCGTGGCGCGACAGCTGCGCCACGCTCCAGCTGTTCACCCAGATTGTCGGCAAGATCCGGCTGGCGAAATCGCCCTGGGTCAATCACTCCTGGCACGTCACGCTCTATGTCGCGGCGCGCGGACTGACGACCTCGCCGATCCCCGATGGCGACCGCACATTCCAGATGGACTTCGACTTCATCGATCATTTGCTCCGCATCTCGACCAGCGACGGCACCGAGCGGCAATTCGCGCTGGCCGAGCAATCGGTCGCGAGCTTCTACTCAGCGATCATGGCCGACCTGAACGAACTCGGCGTCGAAATCGTCATCGACGAGATGCCGAACGAAGTCGCCGACCCGATCCGGTTTTCACAGGATACGCAGCATGCCGCCTACGATGCGGACGCCGTGCGCCGTTTTCACCGGATCCTTGTGAACTGCGACCGCGTGTTCAAGCAATTCCGGACCGGCTTTCTCGGCAAGGCCAGCCCGGTGCATTTTTTCTGGGGCAGCTTCGATCTTGCGGTGACGCGTTTCTCCGGCCGCGCAGCACCGCAGCATCCCGGCGGCGTGCCGCATCTGCCCGACGCGGTGGCGCACGAAGCCTATTCGCACGAGGTGAGCAGCGCGGGCTTCTGGCCGGGCGGCGGCGCGATCGATTATCCGGCATTCTATTCCTACGCCTATCCGGAACCACCGGGCTATCGCAGCACGCCGGTCCGCCCTGGCGCGGCGTTCTTCAGCGAGGCGCTCGGCGAATTCATCCTGCCCTATGATGCTGTGCGCACGGCTGCCGACCCCGACAAGGCGCTGCTCGATTTCCTGCAATCGAGTTATGAGGCCGCAGCCATCAACGCGAACTGGAACCGTGACGCCCTTGAATGCGCGCCGGGCCGGCCGGGCGTGGTCAGGGCGACGTAGCGCCGGCGCACCGAGCGCGTGGCTCAGTCCTCTTCGCGCGATGGCGACGCCTTGCCCAGCGCCCGCTTCAGTCGCGCGCTGAGCTTTGGATAGTGACGCAGCGCCAGCACGGCGCGATCCCGCAGCGCATGAGGCTGCCCGCGCCAGCTCAAGGGCGCGCTGAGATCGACCAGCGGCGTACGCTGCGGTCTGAACCGCCGCTTGTAGCTGTAATTGCCGATCGAGAAATCGAACTCGCGCACACCGTCCTCGTGCAGCGCCTCGATGGTGCGATCGATGATCAGTCGGCCGGGCGAGCACGCCGACCATTTTTCGCCGGCATTGCTGATGCGGAGCATGACGTAGCGTGAGCCGGCACGAACGCCGAGCAACGTCGCCACCACCTCGTCGCGTGTGGTCAGCGCGGTCATGACGGCATAACCGCAATCGGCGCCTTCGCGCACGAGGTCGCGATAGAAGGCGGCGCAGTCCGGGTCGTCGAGCACGTAGTTGAGCCCAAGGCCGTTCAGCCGGGCTCCCTGCTGCACCTCCGTAATGGACAGAAGATCCAGCGCCTGGTCGGTATCGGCAGCAATCTTGAAGGCCGCGGTCCGCTCACGCGTGAACACGCGCCAGCTCCGTCCCAGCTCCTTGCGAACCTTGCGGTCCAGCTCGTAGCGCCACGCATTGTAGTCATCGCCGACGGTCAGCAAATTGCCGTTGACGACCGACGGCCCGACGCCATCGAGCAGCGCCACCGGATTGGGTCGCCCCGCGAGCCTGACCGGCATCTTGCGAAAGCGAACCAGATCGGCTCCGCCGTACACCTTGCGCAGCGCCGCCTGCAGATCGCGCCAGAACTGCCATGCAGTGACGTCGTCGCGCGGTGCGGCGGGGCCGAGCAACGGCGCGTTGAAGTCGGTGAGATTGAGGTCGGCGAATTCGACGATGCGGAGGCCGCCCTGTCGGTGACAGATCAGCGGCAGCAACGCAGCCCGCTCGCCGGTCGCGGCATCGCTGACGATGGCGATCAGCGGCGAAACGCCGTCGGTCGACGCGAAGGCCCGATACCATGACGCATACCATTGCGGATGCTGGAACCCGGTGAGCGGCTCGAATGCGCCCCAGCGGGCGACGGCCTGCGCCCAATCGGAAACCAGCTCGACGCGATAGCCGACCGCATAGGACGCGGCCCGTGCCCCGAATTTCTCAACCGCTGTCGTCAAGACCGTCATGTCAGTACCTGCACCCGGCAAGTTCGCTTACGCCGCTTCCAGCGCCGCCTTGGGCAGATCGACGATCTTGCCGAGATCGCTCTCGTCGAGGCGGAAGTCGATCGGGCGGCGCACCGCGCGTTCACGCTTCACCCACTTGCCGTCGCGCAGCAGCTTTTGCATCACCTGCTTGGCGAAGAAGGTCGGACCGCGGATGCTGCGGCTGCGCGGCGCGTAGCCGAAACGATGACGCAGCATGCCGTTGGCGAGATGCAGGATCTGCGCACGACGGATGTCGTCGTTCACATAGGAGATCGTCATCGAGATGTTGACGGTGTCGAGGTTCTCGACACGGTGCGGCGCATTGAGCGGCCAGTTCAGCATCTGGCCGGGCTCGAGATCGATCACCTGCGCGTGCCAGTCGTACCAGGGCTCGTAGGGGATATCGACCACGACGTCGAACAGCGCGATGTTCTCCAGATGCTCCGGCCGGATGAACGGCTGCGTGTTGGGATAGATGTACACCCGCTTGCGACCGGCGATCTGGACCAGGCCCTGCCCCGGCAGATCGGCGTGGTAGTAGACTTGCGCGTCGGGCGATGAAATCAGGATGCCGGCCTGATGGGTCGGCGCGTCAAAGCCCGGGACCTTGGCCCCGATCTCGCCGAACATCTGCTCGATCAAGTCGCGGTAGCGGCGATCGACCGCGGTGACGTTACGCAGGTTCAGCCACAGGCCGCCGCGCGAAATTGCCTCGATCACCTGATGGCCGCTCAGCCTGCCGATCTCGCCCTCGCGCCAGACGCGGCTCGATCCCTTGGCGCCGGTCTTGACCAGGCTGCAATGCTCGCGCGGATAGTGCTCGATCAGCCTGGCGAGATCGTCCATCGAAAACGCCGGCTGCTTGTGCATGGTGTGCTCGAGCCGGATCGGCTGACGGCTCCAGAGCCTGGAATGGTTGTCATCCCAATTCGTGAAGATCCTGCCTGTCGTCATGGTCGCGCTCCTGGCAGCTGCGCCGTTTCGCTTCATCCGATGTCCCGTTCCGGGACGAGCGGGCTGCTCTTGACCGGGAATTGGCAAGAACGATGCCGTCGCGTATGCGCGCCGGGTTACCCAAAGCTAATGTCTCGCCGATATGGCTAACCGCGACGTCTCCGGAACCGGTCGCCAGAACAAGCAGCCAAGACCATCTGAGCACGATGAGCGAAAAACCCCGATATCGTGCGCTGTTCCTTGGCGCCGGGCCAAAGATGCACTGCGGCGTCGGGCAATTCACGCGCCTGCTGCAGGAGACGATCGAGAAGCTCGCCCCCGGTGCCGGCACGGCGTTAACCCTGACACAGACCGACGGCACGATCGCCGAGATCTGGCGCGCCGTCGGCGGCGCCGACAGCGTGGTCTGCAACTTCCCCATCGTGGCCTGGAAGCGCGTGATCGCGCGGCCCTTGCTCGCCCTTCTCTTCGCCCGGCTCCGCCGTCGGAAGGTCGTCCTGATCCAGCACGAATGGGCCGGCCTCAACGGCATCCGCCGGCTGACCTATATGCCGGCGCTGTGGCTCGCCAATACCATCGTGATGTTCTCGCCGCTGGTGCGTCGCGAGCTCGCCGACGATTCGATCATGCGCGGCATGGTCCGCAAATGCGTGCTCGCGCCGCTGCCGCCGAACATCGCGGCGCCCGCCGGCTTCGCGGATTCGATGCTGCTGCATCGGCTCGTCGCGGCACGCGGCAATGGCCAGCTCATCGTCGGGCATTTCGGCTCGATCTATCCGGGCAAGCAGCCGAGTGGATTGCTCGAGATCGGCGCGATCCTGAAGCAGCGGGGCCTGCAGCCGTTGATCGTCTATGTCGGCTCCTTCATCCGCGGCACCGACAATATCGAGCAGAAGTTCTATGCCCGCGTCGCCGAGCTGGGGTTGAAGGGCGACGTCATCGTCTCCGGCTATGTCGCCTCCGATCACGAGGTGTTCGGCCTGCTCGGCGAGATCGACGTGTTCTGCTACTCGCTGGCCGAAGGCCTGACCGCGCGGCGCTCCAGCATCCTGGCCTGCGTGCAGTCCGGCCGGCCGCTGATCGTCACCGGCCCGACACTGCCGGACGAGTTCGACCATCACCCGCGCTTCAAGGAATTGATCGACCGCGGCGCCATCCTGCTGGTGCCGCGCGACGCCGACAGTGCTGGATATGCCGACCGGATCGTCAAGGCGCTGAAGCGTCGGACCGTGCCCATCCCGTTCGATTTCGATGGCTGGTGGACCGACGTCGCCAACGCGGTCCGCGCGCAGCTCTAGCTCCGCAACCGGAACCGGGCGAGATAATGCAGCCCGAACACCCCGATCAGGAACGTCACCCAGATGGTGTCTGCGCGATCGAGGAAGAAGCTCTCCATCGACGACAGATAGAGGCCGAACAGCCAGATGCGCAGGAACAGCAGCGTCAGCGGCGTGTCGTTGCCGCCGAGATCCGCGGCCTGGAAATCGCGCAACGGCTTGACGACGATTGCCGCGATCAGCAGCACGAGACCCGGCAAGCCGGTCCCGAGCGCGGTATCGAGATAGCCGTTGTGGCTGTGCGAGGCGTAGCCCGCCCACTCCTTGCCTTCCTGCAGATTCTGGATCGCGCTGGTGCCCCAGAACGCTTCGAAGCCGTAGCCGGTCCACAAGCGTTGGTGCAGCGACTCGAGCGCGAAGGCCCAGATGTCGGCGCGGCCGGTAAAGGAGGTGTCGATCGGCATTTTATCGGCGATCGCAGCCAGCGTGTCGCTCATCACTGCGCCGACGCTGAACAGATTGAGCAGCAGCAGCGGCGTCAGCAACAGCAGCGCACGGCCCAAGCGCGAGCGGATCACCGGCATCAGCGACGTCAGCATCAGCACGGCGACGCACAGCACGATTGCGCTCTTGCCGGCCGTGAAGAACAGGAAGACCGCGGCGAGCCCGGTCACGGCGATGCCGGAGAGCCAGCCGCCGGCCCGCATCAAATAGATGCCGAGGAAGATCAGCATCGCCATCATCGCCGCAGCGACGTTCTTGTGGCCGAACACACCGCGCCAATTGCCGGCAAGCGCCGGCTCCTGCGGATCGGTCGCCTGATGGATCGACAGATGCGGCGCCAGGAAAACGCCGAGATAGCAGGTGACGAGCAGGACCAGCGCGGCTATGCCGAACCAGCGCATCAATTCGCCCTGCGATTTCGGCAGCAGCAGCAGCGTTGCCGTCACCGCGATGACGAACACGGACAGCGCCAGGCGCCGCAGCGAGGTCGCCGGATCGGACGACAGCACGACGGTGACGCAGATCCAGCCCGCAAACAGCAAGAAGGCCGGCGTCAGCAGCGATTGCAGCGCCGGCAGATTGTCCCGCAGGGTCAGCGCCAGCATCGCGACCATCAGCACGCCGAACAGGCCGTAGAGAACCGCGTCCTTGCCGGAGACAACTTCGCCGACATAGAAGCCGCTCAGATCTTCGAACGGACGCAGCGAAATCCAGACCAGAAGCAGGATGCCGATGAAGAGCGCGCAGCGGACGATGTCCATCACCGGCCGGCGCGCGATGTCGGCAAGCAGCGCCCGGCTATCAGTAGTGACGCACAAATCGCTCACGACGCGATCTTGGACGCCGCATAAGGCTGCGGCTCGATGCCGAGCACCGCCAGCGCACTGCCGACGGCGACCACCATCGGATGCATCGCGATCACAGCCTGATGCTCGCGCAGCGCGATCCGCGTAAAGCGATACAGCGAAAACGGCACCAGGCCGAACATCTTGGCCATCACGGCCGCACGCGACCACATCGTCTGCGCCGCCTTGCGCTCGATGTGATAGTTGATCGCTCCAATCCGCAATCCCCGTCGCACGATCCAGCCGAGATTGGTCCGGCTCGAGGGGACGGTCTCGCGGATCACGGCGTCCGTCACCCAGAAGAAACGGAAGCCTACCCGGCGCGCCCGTGCGAAGAAGTCGTGGTCGCCGCCGCCGAGGAAGTTGAAGCGCAGGTCGAAGGCGGGATGTCCGAGCCGCTCGAACACCGCGCGGCGGATCAGACAGTTGCCGCAGCCATAGATCACCGGCACCGGACCGCTGGCATGATAGGCCGGTGCGAACGCCGGATGGCGCTTGAGGCCGCCCTTGTGCTTGTCATCGAAGTCGGGCCACACCGGTCCGCCGATGATCTCGGCACCGGTGGTCTCGGTCGCCTGCACCATCCGCTCCAGCCAATCCTGCGAGGCGACCTCGTCGTCGTCGATCATCAGGAAATTTTGGGCGTTCGGGAATGTCTCAAGCGCCGTCTCGAACGCCGCGTTGATCGCCTGGCAATTGCCTTGCCGGGGCTCGACGATGCAGACGCCACGCAGCTTGCCGGAATTGAGAAATTCGGCCGCGACCGGCGCGCTCTCGCAATGCGCGGCATCGTTTTCGACCACGACGATCGCGAAGCTGCGTTCGGTGCGCTGCGCCGCGATGGACTCCATCGTCAGCCGCAGGTGCTTCGGCCGGCGGAAGCTCGGAATGCAGATGACGGTCTCAATGGAGCAATCGAGCGCGGGGGACGTCGTGACCCAGGCGCGGTCGGCTACAGCAAGCTCGGTCGACATCTCCATGCCCTCCTGGCAATCGCGATCCGCAAGACGCATCATCCCGGCACGGATCGGAATGGGACATGGCCGTCCCAAAGTGACCGACACAGGCGGCAATACGGTCGCGGAACGAACGTTACGGCGACCTCATGGCAAAATCCGCTCCAGGCGAGAGGCGCGTTAGCGCAACTTCGTCGCAAGGTTAATTTGAAGTCTAGCGAAGTGATTTTGCTGGAATGACCGGCGCGCGGGAGCGCCGCCCCGTGATCGCGGCCGCGCCGTTAGCGAACCCTTAGGGTTAAGAGCCCTCGCGCACGCGTGACACAAGCTCCGCGTCCGGGCTGGCATCCAATTTGCTGATCGACCCATAAATCATCCGTCGATCCGATCGCAGCAACACAAAAAGACTGAGGTTCACCTTGAAAGCGCTCGATCTCGTCTCGCTCGGCACCAAGCATGTCCGCAACGCCCTCTCGGAAGAGCTCTACTTGCGTACCGGACGCGACGTCACCCGCCCCGCGGCGATCTTCGCGGAGGTGGTCGAACGCTGCAATTACAAATGCCGCTACTGCGACTACTGGCGCCGTCCGAACTATCGCGACGAGATGACGATCCCGGAATGGCAGCGCGCCCTCGCGAGCTTGAAGGAATTCATCGGCGCCTATCATGTCGAATTTGCCGGCGGCGAGCCCTACATCAAGAAGGGCTTTCTCGACCTGCTGCGGTTCTGCCGCGACAACGACATCCACTGGGGCGTCACCACCAATGGCGGCGCCTATCTCAACAAGAAGGTCGTGGCGCAGACCGTCGAAGCGCATCCGTTCAACATCAATATCTCGATCGACTCTACCGACCGCACGATCCACAACTACTCGCGCGGCGTCGAGAACTCGCTGACCGACATCGTGCAGGGCATCCGCAATGTCGCCGAGCAGCGCCGTGCCGAAGGCCTGGACTTTCCGATCATCATCAAGCCGGTCGTGCACAGGCTGAACTTCCGCCGCCTGCCCGAAATGGTCGACTGGATCCAGGAGATCGGCGCCACCGCGCTGAGCTTCCAGCCCGTCGAGCAGGGCATCCAGGAGGTCGAGGACGAGCTATGGATCGGTGAGCGCGAGATGGACGATCTGATCAAGGTGCGCGACGAGCTGTTGCGCTTGAAGCGCCAGGGCGCGCCGATCCTCAACGGGGAGGCCGTGCTGCGCGCCTGGCCGAACCATTTCCGCCGCGAGAAGGCGCCGAAGGAAGTGATGCCCTGCCGCGTCGGCATGCGGAACTACTTCATCCGCTCCGACGGCCGCCTCGAAGTGTGCTGGTTCTTCAAGCCGATCGGCAACGTGCGCACCCAGACCGCACGCGAGATCTGGTACAGCGAGGAAGCGCAGGCCCGCCGCAAGGAGACCATTGCTTGCGACAAGCTGTGCCTGTTCACCTGCCTCGCGCAGCGCACGCTGCAGGACAAGCTGAAGATGGGCCTGACGCTGCTGACCAACACCAAGGCCGCCTGACGCGGCAACGAGCAGTGACTAAGCCCGGTCAGTCGGAGGACAGGCCGGGCTTTTGCTTGCGCGGACAGACGCGCCCGGTCAGCCCGCAAACAGTTTGCGGAACAGGCTCGCGGCTTGCGGAAACTTGCCGTTATCGATCTGCGTCGGCCACAGGCCATCGACATCGAAATAGGCGGCATAGGCGATCGCTGCCTGATTTGCTGCGAACCAGTCGTGCATCTGCTGCACGAAGAACGCATTGTCGCCGGACGGGCCGACGCCCCATTCCGGATAGCTCATCAGCTTGCCATGGCTCGCCGCGAACGCTCGCTGCCACTCCAGGCCGAACGGCGCCTTGAGATAGGAATTGGTCCAGCGCTCCGCCGCGCTGGCATCCGACGTGAAATCGTAGACATCGAGGCCGACGGTGTCGACGACATCATCGCCGGGATAGGCGGCGTCGGCCGGCATATCCTGAAGTCCCCAGCCCGGACACCAGTCGAACTTGAAGCTTTCCGAGCGACCGCGAAAGATCGCGACCACATGGCGGAACGCCTTGATGTAGTCGTCCTCATGTCCTTTGGCGAACCAGCCCATATTGGAGATGTTCATCTCCCAGCCGAGGCGGATGATCGCCTTTGGATGCGCGTCTCCGATCGCGCGCGCGGCCGCCTCGAACTCGGCGTCATGCAGCCCGCCCGCGACATCCGCGAGCGGCGTTCCGGTGATGGTGAGCGGCACCGACCAGACCACGTTGCGCGCCGGATTGAGCTTCTTCCAGAGCCCGGGCACCCAGTCCAGCTTGTGAAAGTCGTCCCAGCTTTTCTGGCCGTAGAAGTCGACGCCGAGCACGGACGAGCGCGGCCGGTTGAGCCACTTCTCCCAGCCTTGCAGCACGTGCTCGCGGCCGGTCTCACCCCAGTTGACGAAGGCGCCGGCGAATCGCGCGGAATTCGCACCGAGCCGCGACCGGGCTGACGGTGCGGCCCGCACGGACGGCAATGCGCCGACCGCGAGCGCCGCGAATGCGAGGGCGCGGCGTCGCGTGATTCCGCGATCAAGCGACATCGCGCGCTCCGGCTGGTTCGCCCGCGCCGCGCGTGCCAACAACGCACAGCGCTGACGGCAAGGCTGTCTCGAAATGGACTGACGATACGGCCCGCCGTTCGGCCGTGCCGCTTACCGATCGGAAATGCCACCGAATCCGCATACGCACTCACCTGCGCCGACCGCGTCGGCATTCGAGGCGTGAACACTGCAATATCCGGGCAACATCCCGATCCAGCGTCAAAATCACGCAACCGAACGATGACTTCCGATCCGTTAACGGCCGCGCTGCGCCGGCATTTACCATTGCTTAACCATCAAGGCCGCGGGCAGGACGCGCAAAACACTCCGGCACCGATCTTGCTGAACTGAGGTTCAGGACGAAGTCCGGCGGCCGCATTGTTCCGCCGTGAAACGGTGTCGCCGGAGAGTGTTACGAGATGAACCCTGTCGCGTTGCTGACCCCGACCTATGGGCGCGATCTGGAAATCTGCACGCTGCTTTGCGAAAGCGTGGATCACCACGTCACGTCCTTCTCCAGGCACTATCTGCTGGTGCCGGATTGCGACCTGTCGCTGTTCGCGCCGCTCGCAAGCGAGCGCCGCATCATCATTCCGGCCTCCTCCTTCCTGCCCGACTGGTTGCGGCCGCTGCCGCGCATGATCCAGCGCAAGCGCCGCCAGTTCTGGTGGTCGTTGCGCGCCAAGCCGGTGAACGGCTGGCACGTGCAACAGATCCTGAAGATCGCGGCGACGATCGCGCTGCCCTATGAGCGGTTCTGCATCCTGGATTCCGACATCGTGTTCTTCCGCGATTTCGATCTGGCGCGCTTCCAGTATCCGAACACGATCCCGCTGCTGAAGATGGCCAATGCGGTCACCGCCGACCAGCCGCGCCATTCGCGCTGGCTCGAGACCAGCCATCAGCTGATCGGCCTACCGACACCGCCATTCCCGGCGCCGGATTTCATCGGACACATCATCTTCTGGGACAAGCAGACCACTCGCGCGCTCGCCGAGCGCATCGAGGCCGCCACCGGCATGGACTGGATCGAGGCGCTGTGCCGGACCCGCGAGTTCTCCGAATATCTGCTGTACGGCTTTTTCGTCGAAAACGACGAGGCGTCGGCGCTGCGTCACTCGGTGGTGCCGAAGACGCAATGCGTCAGCTACTGGGATGACCCGACCCTGAGCAAGGACGAGCTCACCCGGCTGCTGCTGCGGGCCAACAGGGACGACGTCGCGTTCTCGATCGCATCGTTCTCGGGAACGCCGGTCGCGACGATTCGCGAGGTCGTGGCCGAGAGCGACGCCATCCTGGCGTCGTCGGCGGCGGCAAGACCAGCGGAGCTTGCCGCATCATGCTGATCGGACAGGCCAGCATCAACCTGACGGCCAACGTGCTTTCGGCGCTGCTCGGGCTGCTGAGCGTGTTCGTCTTCACGCGGCTGTTCGCGCCGCATGACTATGGCGTCTACCTGTTGGGTGTCGGCTTCGCCTCCGTCATCTCAGTCTTCCTGGTCGGCTGGTTCCGCAATCTGATCCTGAGCGGCCATGCCCGCGATGACGGCACCGACGTCCGCGGCCTGGTGGCGTCGGGCTATCTGATCTCCTGCCTCACCGCGCCGATCGCCTGGCTGCTGGCGCGTCTCGTCGGCCTCGATGCGACTGCGGCGCTGGCCGCCGTCGCCCTCGCCATTGCGATCGGCCTGTTCGAGCTGACGCAGGACCTGCTGCGGGCACGGTTGAAGGCACTCTCGGTGATGAGGGCGACCCTGGTCCGCGCCGGCGCCCTGCTCGGCTTCGGCGTCGTCGTCGCAACGATCAGCCCGACCGGCGTCCTGTTGTTGCTTGCGGCCAGCTTGGCCTATCTTGTCGCCGTTCTGGTGCAGACGCGTAGCGCATGGCGCGGCACCATCATCCATTTCAGCCGCGCCGACCTGCGGTCGCTCGCCCGCGCCGGCCTGCCGCTGACCCTGTCGCTGACGCTGCTGGCGATCTCGAGCGTGACCGACCGCTTCATGATCGCGAACCTGATCGGCGCAGCCGAAGCCGGCAAATATGTCGCGGCACTGGACCTGGTTCGCCAGACCCTGATGATGCCCGCGATGAGCATGGCCGCGGCCTTCTTTCCGATGGCCGTGCAGATACGGGCCCGGCAAGGCGACGCGGCGGGCGCCATCAGGACTCATCTCGCCGATTGCCTCGAACTGCTCGCCGGCGTCACGCTGCCGGCCTGTCTCGGCTTCGCCCTGATCGCCCCGCATATCGCCAACATCATCCTCGGTGTCGACTTCCGCGCGCTCGCATCCGAGATCATGCCGGTCATCGCGGCCGCCGTGCTGTTCCAGGTGCTGACGCAGCAATATCTGCATGCGAGCTTCCTGCTGTCGGGACGCAACTCCTTCTATCTGATCAACACCGCATCGATCATCGCGGCCAATGTGATCCTGTCCTATCTGCTGGTCAGCCTCTACGGCACCATCGGCGCAGCCTGGGCGCGCCTCGGCGCCGACCTCACCGGCTTTGCCTGCGCCCTGATCCTGAGCCGCTTCGCCTTCCGGATTCCGATCCCGATCGGCCGCCTCGCCTTGATCGTCATCGCCGCGCTCGCGATGGCAGTCACGGTCGGCGCGCTGGATCGCGTCCTCTACCTTGCCGATCTCCCCGCCAGCATCGTGCTGGTCGGAGCGGGGTTCGCCGTCTACGCCGCGTTCTGCTGGCTGTTCGACATCGCGCGCCTGCGCGGTCGGCTGAAGCAGGGCATCGCCATGTTCCGTACCAAATTCGCAAACAGCAACATTGGATGAACCAATGACGAAATCCCTCGCGCTTGCTACGCGTCCTGCCCCGCTCGCCGAGCTCTCGATGACTATCCCTGCCGAAATCCATCCGGAATCGCTGCTCGCCTTGCCGCCCGGCGAGGCCAAGCAGAGCCTGCTCACGGTTCACAGCATCCTCGAGGCCCGGCTGCCGGCCGGACCGCTTTCGATCTACGAAGCCGGCGGCGGCTCGACCAGCTATCTGCCGCTCGGCGTGCTGCGTCGTTCGCATGTGACCGTCGTCGACATTGACCCTGATCAGATCCGCAACAACAGCTATGCGCAGGAAGCCGTCCTCGGCGACATCCAGACCTATCGCTTCCCGCCGCAGCAGCGTTTCGACCTGATCATCTGCTACAACGTCATCGAGCACATCCCCGACGTGGAAGCCGCGCTGAGCGGGTTCTGCGAGGCGCTGAAGCCGAACGGACTGCTGCTGATCGGCGCGCCGAACCCGAAATCGCTGTCGGGTATCGTCACGAAATATTCCCCGCACTGGTTCCACGTCTGGTTCTACCGCCACATCCGCGGCGAGAAGCACGCCGGGCTGCCGGGCGAGGCGCCGTTCCCGACCCATTTCCATCCGCTGGTCACTCTCAACAATCTCGAAGCGTTCGTGGCCGGCCGCGGACTGCAGGTCATCTACCGGAAGAAATACGAGAGCCCGCGCTATCCCGAGATGCGCCGGCGCAAGCCGGTTCTGGCCGCGGTGATCGACGTGGCGGCGAAGGCAATGAACGCGTTGCTGCCGGGCAAGATCGACGTCCGGCACGGCGACTATCATGTGATCCTGCGGAAGCTTGGACAATGAACGCATTGTGGTCAGAGGCGAGGGTCAAGGTCAGCCACCGGCTGGCGATGCATGTTCAGGTCGAGCGCTTCCGCCTGAACAATGCGACGCCGATGGTGACCTTCACCTTTGACGATCTGCCGAAGAGTGCGGCGACGTTCGGCGCCGACATTCTCGAATCCTACGGTGCCCGCGGCACGTTCTACGTGTCGGGCGGGCTGGTCGGGCTCGACGCGCCCGACTGGACCACCGGCAGCGCCGATGACGTCGTCTCGTTGCACCGCCGCGGTCATGAGGTCGGTTGCCACACCTTCTCGCACCGCCGCGCCTGCGATCTCGACGAGACCTCGCTGGCGACGGAGATCGCGCGTAACCGCACGTATCTCCACTCGCTCGATCCGACCATGCCGGTCGAGACCTTCGCCTACCCGTTCGGCTACGGCTCCTATGCGCGGAAACACCAGTTGAGGTCTGAATTCCGCACCTGCCGCAGCATCGTGCCGGGTGTGAACAGCGGCGAGGTCGACCTGCAATTCCTCCGCGCCATGCCGCTGATCGACCGCCAGATGTCCCACGAGCGGATCGATGCGGCCTTCGCCGAGGCGGCAAACATGAACGGCTGGTTAATTTTCTACAGCCACGACGTCGCCGACGCGCCGAGCCTCTATGGCTGCACGCCCGACCTCATGACCTACGCGCTGGAGGCCGCGGCGCGGCGGAATGTCCCTGTGCTGACGATGGCGGAGGCGTTCCGATGCGCCCGCGCTTAAACCCTTTGTTTGCCTTTCTGGTGAATAGTCGGCGAATGAGTATGGTTAATTTTTCGTGTTGCGTTTTTTCCGCGTCGTCTCGTGCGCGTTGCGTGGCCCGAAAGAGTGCTCCTCAGCCGATGCGTGCGGCCATTCAGACGGAAGCTGGGGTCGATGCTTAGCTATGACCAGCCGATAGACCGGGCCAAGTCGGAGCCGCGCCGGGCCGCAATCCCGGCCGGCTTCAACGTGCTCGAGCTGATCCGGCTGTTGTGGGCGCGCAAGGTTGCGATCCTGTCGGCTGCGCTGCTCTGCGCCTGCATCGCGGTCGCAATCGGCAAGAGCCTCACGCCGAAATACACCGCGGGCGCCCAGCTCTATGTCGATCCCCGCGAGCTGCAGCTCGTCGAGCGCGAGCTGACCCCGCGCGCCCAGGACGTCTCCGGCCTCGCGATGGTGGTCGAAAGCCAGTCGCGCCTGATCACGTCCAACAACGTATTGCTGCAGGTGATCCGCGACACCAACCTCGTCAGGGATCCCGAGTTCGGCGGCGGCGCCGCGAGCAAGGGCCTGCTCGCCTCGCTGCTCGGCCTGTTCGGCATCGAACCGAGAACCAGCGCGGAGCAGCAACAGCAGATCGAGATGAACACGCTCGACACGCTGAACCGCCATATCAACGTCAAGAAGACCGATCGCACCTTCATCGTCGACATCGACGTGTGGTCGCACGATCCGGTCAAGGCGGCGATGCTCGCCAACGCGATCGCCAAGGCCTACCTCACCGAGTCCAAGCAGTCGCAGGCGGAGGCCGCACGGCGCGCCACCCGCGACCTGTCCGGCCGGTTGAAGGAGCTGCAGCAACGCCTGCGCAATGCCGAAGAGGCGCTCGCATCGTACAAGGCGCAGAACAATTTCGTCGGCTCGCAGGACAATCTGCTGACCGACCAGCAACTTTCGGGCGGCAACCAGCGGCTGGCCGCAGCGCGTGCCCAGTCGCTCGACGCGCAGGCCAGCTACGACCAGATCGAGGCCACCCGCCGCGGCGCGACCGACCCGGGCGCGATCCCCGAAGCGGTGCAGTCGCCGACCATCGCCAATCTGCGCTCGCAGTATGCTGAAGCGAAGAAGCGTCAGGCGGAAATGCAGGGTGAGCTGGGGCCGCGTCATCCGGATCTGCGCAAGGTCGAGCAGCAGGTCGAGGACCTGCGCCGCACCATCAAGGAAGAGGTCGACCGCGTTGCGCAGGCGGCCAAGAACAATCTGACCCGGGCACGCGACTACGAAGCCTCGCTCAACAAGGCACTGGACGCCCAGAAGCGCCAGAGCGTGCAGATGAGCCAGGCGTCCGTACGGCTGCGCGAGCTCGAGCGCGAAGTCGATGCCAGCCGCGACGTCTACCAGTCGTTCCTCAAGCGCTCGCGCGAGACCGAGGAGCAGGAGAGCCTCAACACCTCGAGCGCGCGCGTGATCGGCGATGCCACGATCCCGCAGCAGCGCACCTTCCCGCCGGCGATGACCCTGCTCGCAATGATCGGCTTCATGTTCGGCGGCCTCGCCGCCGCGGCCTGGATCGTGGCCGCCAGCCGGCTCGCGCCCGGCGCCGATCCGATCCGCCCAAGGATCCAGCCGAAACAGGATGCCGCACCGGAACGGCAGCCCGTGATCGCGAAGCCGAAGCCACCCGTGCAGGCGTCGCCCGCGGTGCAGCCGGCCGCCGGCATCGTCGACAAGCCCGTGATTGAGAAACCGCTGATCGCCGAGTTGCAGGAATCCGACGTCGTGCGCACGCTCGGCGGCATCCTGACCGGCGACAATCCGGCCGATGTCACGCGGTTCGGCTGGCCGACGCTGCGCACCAGTTCGGCGCTGGGGCTGTTCTCCATCACCATGCGCCAGATCCATGCGGCGCTGGCAACGCGGACGGCGCCCGGCGGCGTCCCCGTGCTGGCCGTGGTCGGCACAGCCAACGATCCCGATCGCAGCGTCGTCGCGCTCAATATCGCGCTTGTCGCTGCGCGCGACGGTGCACGCGTCCTGCTGATCGATGCGGACGCGAGCGTGCACTCCCTGACCGACAGGGTCGCGCATCCCGTCCAGAGCAGGCCGAGCCGCCTCGACTGGCTGACCATCGGCAGCAAGGCGTCACGCGCCATCAACACCGCGAACGGCATCGCGATCCTGCCGGCGATCCCCGGCAATCCCGCCAGGGCCAGCGAGGCGATCCGGAAGGCGATCGCGCAGGCCCGCTCCGCCGGCGGCCATGATCTCATCATCCTCGACGGGCCGCCGATGCCGTGGGGTGCGGACGAACGGCAGCTGTTCGACATGGCGGACGGGCTGATCGCGGCGCTGCCGGTGGATCACGACATCAACGCGTCAATGGAAGACATCATCACCGCGCTCGGTGGCGCCGAACGCAAGCTCGCCGGTGTGGTGCTCAACGAACTCCTATCGACCGCCGCAAGCCGGCAACACGACAAGCAATATGCCTGAGCGATGCGCGGGTCGCGCCGGCTTGTGTCCTGCTCCTGCCGCGATCGCGAGTTGATCGTCCAATGGCCCGGCTATCGATCCCCGCCATCATCGCCGCCGCTTCCATCCTGCTGTCCGTGGCCGCACGGGCCTGTCCCGCCCTGATCGAAGGCGTCGCGGCGGATCGGCTCACGGCGCTGTCGCGTGGCGTCAATGCCGACGGCTGGATCGCCGATCCACGGTCTGCACCACCGCGCAGCCTGCTGCTCGAGCTACGCAAGGCCGGCTTGACCCACATCCGGTTGCCGGTGGCGGCCGACTTCGTCATGCCGCGCTTCGCCGCGAAAGCGGAAATCGACCGCCGCCTGCAAACCGTCGATGGCGCGCTGACGACCCTGCTCGCGCTCGGCTATGCCGTGTCGATCGACCTGCATTCGGGCCAGCACTTCAACGCGCTGCACAAGGACGATCCGTCCGGCGCGATGGCCGAAATGAACAGCGCATGGACCGCGCTCGCGCGGGTCATGCAGCGCTATCCGTCCGATCGCGTCTTTGCGGAACTCCTGAACGAGCCGGAGGTCGATGCCGCGCAATGGCAAGGCGAAGTCCGCGAGCTCGCCGGCTTCATTCGCAAACTGCTTCCGCAAACCACGCTGATCACGGGTCCCGTCAACTGGCAGCGCGCGGATTCACTGCCCGGCTTCACGCCGCTCGACGATCCGAACGTCGTCTATGCCATTCACTTCTACGATCCGATGGTATTCACCCATCAGGCTCACTGGGACCCGAATGAGCCGCTCCACGACGTCATCGGATTGCCCTATCCGGTCCGCGCTGACGATCCGCAAGTCCAGCAGTTGCGGGAACGGCTCTCCGCGATGAACCAGCGCAAGGCGCTTGCGATGGTCGACCGGGCCACGCCCGACCGCGGCATCGACAAATGGCTCGAGCCGGCCACCGCCTGGCAGCGGCAGCATTCGCGGCCGATCATTATCAATGAATTCGGGGTGCTCAAGGCCGGGGCTCCGCGCGACAGCCGGCTGCGCTGGCTCGCCGGCGTCACCACCTACGCCCGGCAACAGTGCTGGGGCTGGACACATTGGGAAATGTCGCAGGGCTTCGGTCTGGCTGATGCCGCCACCGGCAAGGCCGACCGCGAGGTGCTGAAGGCGCTGCTCGGGACGCGCTAGCGGCTGCTGGTTAACCCGTTCTTACACAATGCGCGGCTAGATCGACGATGCGGGTGTGGCATATCCACACGTCCGGTCATTTAGGTCAGAGCCAGTGCGAGCAGAGATAGCCCCACGGCCGCTGTTGGCCGGCGACCTGGTTCCTGCCCTCGGCATCGCCGTGGCATCGATCGCGTTTGCGCCGATCATGCAGGCTGCCAATGCCGGGCTCACGATCGTCGTCGAAAGCCTGATCGGGTGCGCGATCGTGCTTGCGGCGCCGGCCTATGCGCCGTCGATCGCCGTCTTCATCATCTTCTTCCAGAATCTCTTCGTCTCGATCCTGTCGTCCTACATAGCGACCGAGCAGGAGATGGATTTCGTCAAGGGCTACAACTTCCTCATCTGCGCGGTGATGTGGCTGGTCACGCTGGCGCTGTATCTGCTGCGCGAGCGCAGGCACTCCGCCGAGATCGACCGGATCATGAGATGGGGGCTGATGACCCTCGCGGTCGTTGGGGTGTACTTCCTGCTCGGCGCGACGCAGGACGCGCATGCATCGCTCGTCTATCTGCGCAACATTGCGTTTCCGCTGTTTCTGTTCCAGCTCTCACTGCTGACCGCGGCAACCTTCGAGATCCGTATCACCCCGTTCCTGGTGGCGGTCGCCATCCTGCTAATCGTCTGCGGATATGTCGAACTGCTGTTCCGCGATTTCTGGCTCACCATTACCAATGGCTACACGTTCTGGCACTTCGACGAACTGAAGGCGACTCGCTCCGGGTCCTGGGAAGCCGAGATGCGCCAAACCGGCAACGTGCCCGTCGATCTGATCGACCGCTTCCGCTTCAGCTTTCTCAACAGCCCCTTGTTCGAGGATCTCGGACTGTCGTCAATTCTGCGCATCTTCGGGCCGAATATGAGCCCGATCAGCTTCGGCTACGGGATCGCCTTCTCCGTCCTGTTCCTGTTCGCGGTCGGTTATCGCTGGCTGGCGCTGGCCGCGATCCCGTTGCTGGTCTTCTGCAGCGTCAAGGGCGCGCTCGTCCTGGTGATCTTCGTCGCCCTGGCCTGGACAGCAACCTGGCTGTTCGGCGCCACCATCACCCTTGCCGTCGCGTTGGTCGGGCTCGTGGTGTATGCCATCGCAGCCATCCATATCGGACTCCAGATCGGCGATTTCCACGTGATCGGCTTCATGGGCGGCTGGGACGGATTCCGACAGAACCCGATCGGCCGCGGTCTCGGCGTCGGCGGCAATCTCTCCGAGGGTTACTTCACGATCGACTGGAACGCCGCGCAAGCGGCCGGCACGATGGACGGCGCGGTGGAGAGCGCCGTCGGCGTCCTGCTCTACCAGATGGGGATCGGCGCGGTGGTGCCGCTCGGCTTCTTCTTTGCGATGGCACTGAAGGCCTGGCGCCTCTATGCCGCCTCGGGAATTCTCACGCAGGGGCTCGCCGCATTCGGCACGATGGTCGTGCTGGTGAACGGCATCTTCCAGGAAGAGGCGCTGTTCGCGCCGCCGGCACTCGGGCTCTTGCTGGGCCTGACCGGGCTCGTGATCGGCCATCATTTGCGTACGCAAGGCGACGATCTGAAGGTCACCGATCGATAGCGCAGGACAGGCAAGAAGAAGCCCGGCCGCGCCGCGACCAGGCTATCCTCGACCTGCGCCGTCAGAGCGCTTTGATCTGCACCTTGCGGAACTTGACCACACCCGAGCCATATTGAAGCGCGATGTAGCCGCTGGCGCGCTTGGAGTCCTGGGCGTCGACAGTTTTCTGGCCGTTCAGCGTCACGACGAAATGCGGCCCCTGCGCCGTGATCTCGTAGACGTTCCATTTGCCGGCTGCCTTCGGCATCGGATCGACCTTGGCGACGTCGACGATCGCGCCGGTGCCGTAGGTCGGATCGGGCCGCTTGTCGAAGATGTTGACCTCGTAGCAGACCTTGGAGTCGATCACCTTGTTGCCTTCGCAGCGGATGAAGACGCCGCTGTTGGCGTCCTCGTCGGTCCAGAACTCGGCGCGGATCTGGAAGTCCTTGTACTGGGTCTTGCTGACGAGATAGGAGAGATCCTTGCCGTCGAGCTTGTCGGCGACCAGCGCGCCGTCCTTCATGGCCCAATTGGCCTTGCCGACCTCGTCCCAGTCGCCCTTCCTGGAGCTGTCGAGCAGCGTGACCCAGCCGTCGTCACCCGATGCGCCAGTGGAGAATTGCAGCGCGGCCGCACCGATCACGAGTCCCGCCGCCAGTATCGACAGTTGCTTCTTCAAGGTTGTCCTCCCGTCTTTTGGTTGGCGCGCAACCTATCATCGTCCGCAGCGGCGTAAATCGTTTTTCATGTTGCAGCTGCGTTGTGTCACGGACTGTTGTCGCAATCTTGAGGTCAGACATGCGCGGACGCGTCTTGCTCCGCTCGAACGACAGCGACTACCATCACGCGGCATACGGGCGCGGCAGTTGCCCGAGGAATCTGATCTGGGAGAATCCGATGACGGCGTCGAACCGATCCTGGCAATACCTGCTGATGCCGCTGGCCCTTGCCGGCACGCTGAGCGTCAGCTCGGCGGCCGAGCTCAATCCCGCTGCCGTCACCTACAAGCTGCCGGATCAGATTCCCTGGAGCCCGGTCGACGCGCGCGGCGCGCAGAACGCCGTCGTGGTCGGCGATCCCTCGAAGCCCGGGTTCTATATGGTCTACACCAAATGGACCAAGGGCAATCACTTCAGCCGTCCGCACTTCCATCCCAACGACCGCTACATCGTCGTGCTCAAGGGCACCTGGTGGGTCGGTTCCGGTCCGAAATTCGATCCCGATCACGGCACGGTGGCGATGCCGGCGGGCAGCTTCGTCACCCATTTCGGCAAGCAGGTGCATTGGGACGGCGCCAAGGACGAGGACGCCGTATTGCTGATCATGGGCGAAGGCCCGGCCACCGCAACGGAGGCGGAACAGAAGTAGCCGCGTTGCGCACAGTCGGGGCGATGCTATCATCACGGCCCAAGGAAGGGCCTTCGATGCATCCCGCCGCCAGATTGCAGTTTGCCCGCATCGCCGACGAGTTCGCGCGCTGGCGCGCCATTCCCGAGCCGGAACGGCCGCCGGCGCCGGCGTGGTGGTGGGGACCGGCATTCGAGATGCGCGATGCCGCGGAGTCGCTGCCATCCGGGTTGAGCTACCAGCTCAGGCTGCCCGACGGCGCCAGCTTCGCCGAGGGAGCCAGCGTGTTGCGCCGGACGCTCGCCGGCCAGGACATCGTGCCATGGCCGTATGATTTCTCGCGCAAGGTCGCGTCGACCGATTCCGACGTCCGCGACTTGCCCGTGCAGCCGTCAGACGACAGCGCGTTTCCGCCCTAGATCCGGCACGGCCTCGCCGATCACCTCGTCGTCCAGCGACGGCTGCAACGGAGGCGAGGTCAGCGCCGGCGACGTCTTCAACAACTCGGCGAGATCGCGCGGCGGCAGCGGCCGGCTGAACAGGAATCCCTGCATCTCGTCGCAGGCATGCGCGCGCAGGAACTCCTGCTGCTCGGAGGTCTCGACGCCTTCGGCGACGATGGTCATGCCGAGCGCCTTGCCCATGCTGATGATCGCCTGCGCGATCGCAACGTCCTCGGAATCACCGGGCAGGTCGCGCACAAAGGAGCGATCGATCTTGATCGTGTCGATCGGAAACTGCTTCATCAGCGACATCGACGAATAGCCGGTGCCGAAATCGTCGATCGCCAGCCGAATGCCCCGGTTCTGGATCGCATCGAGCACGCGGACCGCGCGCGTCACGTTGCGCATCACCATGCTCTCGGTGACCTCGAGCTGCAACAGTGCCGGCGGCATGCCGCTCGCCGCCAGCGCCTCATCGATATCGTTGAGCAAATTCGGATCGCCGAACTGCCGCGGCGAGAGGTTGACCGCCATGGTCACCGCCTTGAGGCCGCGGTGCTGCCACGCCATGTTCTGCGCGCAGGCTTCCTTCAGCACCCAGCGGCCGATCGGCACGATCAGGCCGACTTCCTCGGCGAGCGGAATGAACTGCCCCGGCGATACCTTGCCAAGCTCGGGATGGGTCCAGCGCAACAGCGCCTCGACGCCGCTGATCTGCCCGCTCGCCATGTCGACCTTGGGCTGATACTCGAGCGTGAACTGGTCGCGCTCCAGCGCGCGGCGCAGCGCGCTCTCCATCGTCAGGCGCTCGATCGACTGCGCCCTGACCTCGTTGGAGAAGAAGCGGAAGCCGTTCTTGCCGTCCTCCTTGGCGAGATACATTGCCATGTCGGCGTTCTTGGTGAGCGTCTGCACGTCGGAGCCGTCGGCCGGATACATCGCGATCCCGATCGAGGCCGTGGTGTGGCACTCGTGCCCACTGATCTGCAGCGGATGGCTGAGCGAGACCAGGAGATCGCCGGCAATCCGCTCGACGTCGTCCCGTTCGCAGGTCTCCTCGAGGATGACCACGAACTCATCGCCGCCGAGCCGCGCCACCACGTCGCTCGCGCGCAAGGATTCACGCAGCCGCTTGGCGATCGCCACCAGCAGCATGTCGCCGGCGTCGTGACCGAGCGAGTCGTTGATGATCTTGAAACGATCAAGGTCGATGAACAGCACCGCAAGCTGCCGGCGATGGCGATCCGCCGCCGAGATCGCGTGACGCAGCATCTCGTTGAACGTCTCGCGGTTCGGCAGATTGGTCAGGCTGTCATGCGAGGCAAGGTATTCGATGCGCTCGTCGGCCTTGTGCTTCTCGTCGGCGCGATCGAAACTCTCGAGCGCGAACGCCAGATTGTCGGCGAGCCGCTGCAACAGTTCGGCGAATTCCGGTGTGAACGTGTCCTTCTCGATCGCGACGAAGATCATGACGCCGACCACCCAGCCGTTGACGGTCAGCGGGAACGAGGCACCGGACTGCGTCCCATCGAGCCGCGCCCGTTCATGAAAAGCTGCGGTCTCGGTATCGGCAAAATAGTCGTTGATGATGCAGGCCTTGCCCGACCGGAACGCCCTGCCGCAGGCGCCGCGCCCCTCGGGGTGCGCCTCGCTGATCGAGAGCGTCACCTGGCTCGCGCCTTCTGCCGCCGGGCCCGCGATTGCGACAATCCGGAGATAGTCGCTTCCCGGCTGCGCCAGCGCGATGGTGGCCGAGGTGAATTTTCCCCCGGTTGCCGCCGCTTCGCAGACCAGTTGATAGAGCTCGGAGCGGGACTTCGCCCGCATGATCGCCTCGTTGGTCGCGCTCAACGCCGCGAACATCCGCGACAGCCGCTCCTTCTGCTCATCGGCGCGCGCCTTCTCGTCGGCGCGGTCGAAATTGGCGAGCGCGAACGAGACGTTCTCGGCGAGCCGCTGCAACAGCGCCATCATCTCCGGGCTGAATGTGCCGAATTCGCTGGATAGAAACACCAGCGCGCCGATCGCCTCGCCGTTCTTGAGCAGCGGCAGCGCCGCGCCGGACTTGCTGCCGCTGTCGCGAACGACCGGGTAGACATGCGATTCGGGGCCGAAGTCGCTGAGATAGTCGTTGCTGATGCAGGGCCTGCGGGTGCGGATCGCAACGCCGGTCAGGGTCTGGCCTTCCGGGCGCGTCGCGTCGGCCGACAGCTGGACTTCGCGGGCCCGCACCCGGTCGGGACCCGAGGCCGCCACATTGTCGAGGAAGGCTTCGCCCGGGCGGACCAGCCTGATCGTGGCCGAGATGAACTGTCCGCCGACCGCTGCGGCGTCGCAGACCAGATTGAACAGCTCGCTGCGGGATTTCGCCCGCATGATCGCCTCGTTGGTCGCGCTCAGCGCCGCGAACATTCGCCGCAGCCGTTCCTTCTGCTCCTCGGTCCGCGCCTTCTCATCGGCGCGATCGAAGCTGCCGAGCGCATAGGCGACGTTGTCGGCGAGCCGCTGGAGGAGCTCGGCGAATTCGGCCGTGAAGGTGTTGCGTTTGGCGGAGATGAACAGCATCACGCCGACCGGCTCGTCGTCGACGGTCAAGGGAAAGGCTGCGCCCGATCGCGCATCCTCGCGGTCGATGATTTCGCGGAACGGGTTGTTGGCGGCGTCGCCCAGAAAATCATTGTTGATGCAGGCGCGCCGGGAGCGGAACGCCCTGCCGCAGACGCCGCGCCCTTCGGGCCGCGCGTCGCTGCGCGAGACGTTGAGGCGGCGCGCATTCTCGGCGGTCGGACCCGCGACCGCCATCATCTCCAGGAAATCGTCGCCGGGCTTGGCGATCAGAATGCTGGTGGAATTGAACCCGCCGCCATGCGCCGCCGCGGCGCAGACCAGCTCGAACATTTCGAGCCGCGACCTGGCGCGCATGATCGCCTCGTTGGTCGCGCTCAGCGCCGCGAACATCCGCGACAACCGCTCGCGCTCGGCGTCCGCCCTGGCCTTCTCGGTGGCACGGCCGAAATTGTCGAGCGCAACCGAGACGTTTTCGGCGATCCCCGCCAGCAGCGCGATGATCTCTTCATCGCGCGCCCAGGAATTGCTCGTGAAGAAGATCAGCACGCCGATGCTCTTGCCGAACCGGGTGAGCGGCAGCGCCACGCAGGCCATCAGGCCGCTGCCGCGGATTGGCGTATTCGCTTCCCTTATCGATATCGGGATGTCGTGCTCGACGCACGGCCGCTGGGTCCGGAACGCCTCGCCGCAAATACCCTTGCCATAGACGTTGTCCGGATCGGTCGAGAAGCGCGTCTGGGTGATCAGGTCGATCGCCTCGCCGGTGCCGGCGACGGGCTCGAGCCAGTGCGTGTCAGGCTCGGCCAGCAGCACCACGGTGGCGAAGGACTTTCCGCTGAACACCGCGGCGTCGCAGACCCGCTGATAGAGATCGTGCTCGGTCTTGGCGCGAAGGATGGCCTCATTGGTTGCGCTGATGGCGCCGAACATGCGGTTGAGCCGGCGCATCGCCCGCTCGCCGCTCTTGCGCGACGCCTCATGGTCGAAATTATCGAGCGCGAAGGAGACGTTCGCGGCCATGCGCTCCAGCAGGGAAACGATCTCCTCGCTGAGCGAGTGGCTCTCGCGCCGCGTCACCATGAAGACGCCGACGCTTCGCCCGGCGCAGACCAATGGCACCGCCGCCGCCGCGCCGACACCGGCCGCCGCGGCGCCGCTGCGCCAGGCCGCCGAACGGGAGTCGTTGACATAGTCGTTGCTGACGCAGACCCGCTGGTCGCGGAACGCCTGCCCGGCAACGCCTTCGCCTTCCGGAGCGTGGGCGATCGCGGAAATGGTAATGCTGCGCAGACGCGCGACATCGTCGCCGCAGCCGGCTGCGAAGGTCAGCAGACCGGTATCCGGCTCCAGCAAGAACACGGTCGCGGCCAGGAAGCTCCCGCCCGAGAACGCGGCTTCGCAGACCTTTCCGTAAAGTTCTTCTGGTGATTTTGCGTACAGGATCGCTTCGTTGGTGGCATTCAACGCCGCGAATGTACGCCCGATGCTCGACTGCACGATTCCTGAAGGCCCCGGGGCCACCCCCTTCAAACTGGAGCGGAACATTGCCCGCGATAGGCCTAAGTGGTGGTTAGCGTATCCGGCAAGTTGCACGACAAAGTAAACGGCTGACGAACGCGGAAGGCCCTTTTCCGGGATATTACGGACGCCGGTGTGCCAGCCTGAGCCGTAAGGCCATAAAGCCCGGATTGCGGCCCTGCCTGCGTCGGCGGAGCGGCCAAATTCCGCATCGCGACCTCGCCCGTTCCACTCGGTGAAAACATCGGCGCCAGCACCCTGCTGGCGGTATGGCGGACCGGATTTTCTGCGCTTGCTCGCACCTCGGCGCTTTGAGACCATGCCGCAGACAACAGCAAGCAAGACCCGCGCATCATGCGGGCGGACCGCGAGGAAAATCCCATGCCGATCGTCCAGGCCGACCGTCTCACGCGCATCGGCGCGGCGCTGCTGAAGGGCGCCGGCGCGTCGGAGGAGGAGGCCAGCGCGGTCGCCTCCGGCTGCGTCAACGCCAACCTCGCCGGCCACGACTCCCACGGTGTGATCGCGATCCCGACCTATGTCGACCGCATCAAGGCCGGCCATATCGTGCCCGGCGCGAAATGGACCGTCGTGCAGGAGACGCCGACCACGACCGTGATCGACGGTCATTGGGGCTTCGGCTTCCACGTCAACGCCAAGGCGATGGAGATGACCATCAACAAGGCGAAGACCGCCAATGTCGCGGCCTGCACCGTGTTCCGGCAGAGCCATGTCGGGCGTCTCGCGCATTACCCGCTGATGGCGATGCGCGAAGGCATGATGGGAATTGCCGCCGCCGATTCCGGCCGCTCGCCGAAACATGTCGCGCCGTTCGGGGGCCGCGAGGCTCGGCTCGGCACCAACCCGCTCTCGATCGCGGTGCCCTCCGATCTCGAGGCGCCATTCTATCTCGACATGGCGACCTCGGCGGTCGCGGCCGGCAAGATCCAGCTCGCGGTGGCGCGCGGCGAGAGCATCCCGAAGGGCTGGATCATCGATGCCGAGGGCCGCGACACCACTGATCCGAAGGATTACCGCAAGGGCGGCGCGCTGCTGCCGCTCGGCGGCAGCGAGGGCTACAAGGGCTCGGGCCTTGCCGCGATGGTCGAGGTGCTGTGCGGCCTCCTGACCGGCCTCGGTTTCGGCGTCGAGCCGACCGGCCGCCACAACGACGGCTGCTTCATGGCGGTGTTCAACGTCGCCGCGTTCCGTCCATTGCAGGACTTCAAGAAGGAAGTCGCCGACTTCGCCCGCTATCTGAAATCGACACCGCCCTCCGAAGGCAGCCGCGGCGTGTTCTATCCGGGCGAGATCGAATATCTGCGCGAGCAGCAGCGGCGCAAGGACGGCATCGAGATCGAGGATGCGACCTGGGACAAGCTCAAGGCGCTCGCCGCCGACTACAAGCTGACCGACGACTTCGGCCTTCGCTGATACATCGCCCGGATACAGGAGAACGACATGACACGGCAAATGGCGCTGGTTGGCTTCCTGCAGGCGCAGAACTGCACCAATCTGCCGAGCTCCTGGCGCCACCCGGAGTCGCGCGACGATTCGATGTCGGCGGACTACTACCAGGAAATCGCGCGCATCCTGGAGCGCGGCAAGTTCCACATGGCGTTCTTCGACGATCGCCTCGCAATGCCCGATCGCTACGGCAACGATCACGCCCACACCGTCGAATACGGCATCCGCTGCGTGAAGATGGACCCGATCGTGGTGCTGACCACGATGGGCATGGTCACCACCAAGCTCGGCCTCGCCTCGACCGCGTCCACCACCTATTTCGAGCCGTTCGACGTCGCCCGCCGCTTCGCCACGCTCGACCTGATGACGAACGGCCGTGCGGCGTGGAACGTGGTGACGTCGGTCAATGACGGGGAAGCCCTCAATATGGGCCGCGAGCAGCATCTCGAGCACGATCACCGCTATGACCGCGCCGACGAGTTCATGGAGGTGGTGCTCGGCCACTGGGACGCCTGGGAAGACGGCTCGCTGGTGATCGACAAGACAAGTGGCCGCTTCGCCGATCCGACCAAGGTGAAGCGGCTCGACCACAAGGGCGCGTTCTTCACCTCGCGCGGCCCGTTCACGGTGCCGCGCTCGGCGCAGGGCCATCCCGTCGTGATCCAGGCCGGCGCCTCCGGCCGCGGCCAGCGCTTTGCCGGGCGCTGGGGCGAGGTGATCTTCACCGCAGCGCGCAACCTCGCCAACGCCAAGCAGGGCTATGACGCGATCCGGGGCGAGGCCGTCAAGGCCGGGCGCGATCCCGACCAGATGTTCCTCTGTAATCTGATCACGCCGGTGACCGGTGCAACCAAGGCGGAGGCCGAAGACAGGATGGCCGTGATCCAGAAGCTGCCGCTCGAGATCGACGCGCTGTCGCTGCTCGCCGAAGGCCTCAACTTCGACTTCGGTGCCAAGGGGATCGACGAGCCGCTGACGACAGAGGAATTGCAGGGCATGCAAGGCATGCTCGGCATCCGCGACGGCGTGCTGCGCACCTCCGGCAAGACCAATCCCTCGACCCGCGACTTCATCACCTTCTCCGGCCGCGGCCAGGTGCAGGACGCGATGGTCGGCGGCCCGAAGGAGATCGCCGATCGGCTGGAGGAAATGTTTGTCAATCGCGGCTGCGACGGCTTCGTCATCGCAGCGAGCTACGTGCCGGGCTCCTACGCCGACTTCGTCGATCACGTGGTACCCGAGCTGCAGAAGCGCGGCCTGTTCCACAAGGACTATGCCGGCACGACGCTGCGCGAGAATCTCGGGCTCAAGCGCCCGGCTGCCGGCGCCTGGAAGACCCGGGCGCAGGCTGCGGAATAGAGGGACAATATCATGCGCTGGCTGAAGTTCACCGCCGCGGGCAATACTGCGAGCACTCCTTCTTGGGGCCTCGTCGAGGGCGACACCGTCATCACCGTCAACGGCGATCCGTTTTCGGAATGGAGCAAAACCGCGAAGACCCATGCGTTGAAGGACGTCAAGATCGAGCTGCCGCTGATCCCGCGCACCTTCTACTGCGTTGGACTGAATTATCTGAAGCACCTCAAGGAAGCCGCCGACAAGGCCGGTACGGTGCCGAACGTCCCCGATCGACCCGAGATCGGCTACCGCGCGCAGAACGCGCTGATCGCCCATGACGAAAACGTGGTGATCCCCGCGAGCGCGACCGAGAAGATCCATTACGAGGGCGAGCTCGTCGTCGTGATCGGCAAGACCGCCAAGCACCTCACCGAAGCCAATGCGATGGACTGCGTGTTCGGATACACCATCGGCAACGACGTCTCCGAGCGCAGCTGGCAGAAGGCCGACCGCGGGCTGTGGCGATCCAAGAACGCCGACACGTTCAAGCCGATGGGCCCGTGGATCGAGACCGATGTCGATCTCGACC
>NZ_VKHP01000310.1 GCF_010811875.1 Bradyrhizobium uaiense | reverse complement strand
ACATCGCCTCGAAGATCCGCCACCAAACACCCTTGATGCTCCATCGGCTGAAGCGCCGGAACACGCTGTTCCAATCCCCAAACGCCTCCGGAAGATCACGCCAGGGACAGCCCGTACGCACGATCCACAGCACTCCTTCAACGAACATCCGGTTGTCGCGTCCAGTCGAGCCCTTCTGGTCAGGCCGGCCGATGATCAGCGGCGCCATCCGCTCCCAGCCTGCGTCGCTCAACACCAAACGATCCATCACACCCAAGACTGCCTCCCAAAAAGAAGCCTTGAATCTGATTTGCTCTCAAAAGGGAATCCTTAGAGTCCACACCACCTAGAGCAGTTCAGCTAATCTTTGGACTGGCTGCTCCGCGATTAATTGCTTAGGCGTCGACGACTCGTGCTTGGAATCTTCATCGTTCACTGGAATTTACATCATTCACCATCGCCGCGGCGATCAAAGCGCACATCACCGCGGCGAGAGTCCTGTTCAAAATGAGCACAACTCAGTGGGCTCCTCCCCGGGATGGCGGGAGGCTCGGGCGGTGCTCAATCCGAGTTAGGACGATGTCGCTCCACGAACTTCTTCAATGTGGCTGCCACATCACCGATCCTGCTCCGGATTCGGAACTCGGGGCCTGCCACCATGATGGATAGACGACGGTCGCCGATCGGAAGTGGGATTGCCGCGCCGGCCAGATCGCGGCTGAAGTCGGAGAAGCTTTGGCAGTAGCCGCGATCGATCGAGGCCCGGAGCTCGGCCTCGACCGCAGCGATGCTGATCGGCGTCGCAGGGCCGTACTGCCTGAATTCGATCTTGCGGTAGATCGCGTCGCGCTCCTCAGGGCTGTACTGCAGCAGGAGTGCCCGCCCGGTCGCAGTGGCGTGAATTGGAATGCGATGGCCGATTTGCGCGAAATAGCGAATTGGCGCATCTGATTCCACAACGTCGATGAACACCGCCATTGTACCCGACGGAGCAGCGATCGCCGCGGTTTCGCCGGTCTCTGCGGATAGATCAGCAATAACCGCATGGGTCCAGGCGGGCAGGGGTTCCACCTCTGACACCAAGCGCGCCATTGCGAGCCACCGCGGCGTCGGATAGTAGCCCGCCCGCGAGCGCGGTTCGTAAAGGTAGCCTTTCTCGGAAAGCGTTGTAAGAAGATTGAATGTGCTGGAGCGAGGCCAACCAAAATGATCAGCAAGATCCGCGAGCGTCGCCGGTTTTTTCATTCGCGCGAAATATTCCAGAATTTCCAGTACGTTCGCGGCTTGTCGAACGATCATTTGGGTTTCGTCCTATCGCGCCCCGCCCATGGCCTCTTACAGAAAACGAAGAAGCTTCTTCGCTGCCCGAAGATGCGGCCTGTCTATCATGTTGCCCTCGAGGCGAAACGTACCCCGCTCGGGATTTTCAGTGAATGCCGCCATGACTTTCCTCGCCCAGATCTGCTCCTGTTCCGTCGGTTCGAAAGCGGCGTTGACGATGTCTACATGCTTGGGATGAATGAGGCACGGGTCTCCTGTCCGAGGCCAGCCAGATTGTCGAGATCGGTGTAGACTGTATCGATCGCGGCGACTTCCGCGGTGGCGGCGGCAATCAGGCATAGGTCGCGCGCAAGCCGGTAAGGGCTCTGGAACACGCCGGCCGACGCCTTCTCAGTAGCGCCGAGTGAGGCCGAGAGATCTTCTGCTCCCCGCATCAGACCAGCAAGTCGTGGCGAGCTATCCTTGTAGGTGCCAAGGCCAAACACAGAGGCAGCCGTTTCCGTGGCTACAACGACAATGCGCGTTGCCCCCGGCTTCGCACCAGCCGCGGCTTCGAACGCGTCGAGCCAAAGCGAGAGAGTTCGCACATCATCGCCCCCGTGCGATTTCGGCAAAACGATACCGTCAGGTGCGGCCGGCATCACGGCTGCAAGATCCTGCAACGTCATGCCAGTATCGAGTGCATTCACGCGCACATAAAGCTGCTGTGGTCCGCGCGGTTTGCTCAGCATTAGTCGTGTCAGTTCGCGCGCTTCGACCTTCCTCTCAACGACGATCGAGTCTTCGAGATCGAGAATCAGCATGCTGGCCTTGCCTTCGCGAGCCTTCTCGAATTTGCGCAGGCTATCGCCCGGCACAAATAGCATGGAGCGCATCAGGCTGGCCTCTTATGCATTAGCGCAATGCGGCGGCATTTGCTCACAATCTCGTCACGCTGGTTGAGCGCCTGGTGTTCGAACTCCACAATCCCTGCGTTCGGACGCGACTTCGCTTCTCGCTTTGAAAGTACCTTGGTGATAGCTCGCAGCGTATCGCCATGAAACACGGGCTTAGGAAAAACGACGTCGTTCATGCCGAGATTCGCAACTGTCGTCCTAGTGTCGTATCATAGACCGTCATACCAATCATGATGCCAAGGGTGTAGAGGCTGTTGAAAAGCCGCTGGCCGAACTCCGTCGAGGCTGCAAAATGTGCATCAATATGCAGGGGCTGCGGGTTCATGGTTAGCAGGCTAAACATGGTATTATCCATTTCGGTGACCGTGCGGGTCAGCGCGTGCCTGAACTCCTGCCCCGGTTCGAAGTCTTCAAAATGCAATCCGGGCATGAATATTCTCCTCAGAAGCGTGTCTAGGTCGAGCTTTACTGGGGCCCAGTGAAGACCACGGCCCCTCGCTGGCCCAGTCCTTCGATTTCCTCGGCCGAGAAGCCGCCTTCGCGCAAGATTTCCCGGCCATGTTCGCCGAGTGTGGGTGCAGGACCACCCGCTTGCGGTTGGGTGATGCTCCAGTTGGACGGCACCTGCATCTGCCGAATGCGTCCTTCGACGGGATGATCAATAGTCTTGAAGAAGCCAACGGCATTGAGGTGAGGGTCATCCATAATTGTTTCCAAGGTATGCATGGGCATGACCGGAATATCTGCGCGCTCCAACAGGTCGCGCCATTCTGAAGTGGTGCGAGAAATGAAGATGCGGCCAACTTCTTCGTAGATTTCGTCGATGTGCTTGTGACGTGCAGCGTGATTCGCAAAGCGCGGTTGCAGGAGATACTCCGGCTGTCCGATGCTCTCGAAGAAACTGCGCCATTGCTTGTCGTTGTAGATCAACACGCAAATGTAGCCGTCGCTGGTCATGTAGGGACGCCGGTATTTGGAAAGCAGGCGCGCATAGCCGCCCTGGTCGAGCGGCGGATCGTAAGTGAGGCCGCCCAGATGATCAACCAGTACGAAATCGGTCATTGACTCGAACATCGGCACGTCGATGCGCTGGCCGATGCCGGTGCGAAGCTGATGCATCAATCCGCCGAGGATGGCATTGACCGCCATCAGCCCCACCACCCGATCGGCCATGGTGATCGGCACGTAGCGCGGTGTGCCATCGCCCGCGGCGGCGACAAGGGAAGGAATTGTCGATGCACCTTGGATCAGGTCATCGTACGCGGGCCTTGCGGCATAGGGGCCCGACTGTCCGTAGCCGAACACACCGACATACACGATCTTCGGATTGATCGCTGCGAACGTCTCATATTCTAGGCCGAGCCGCGCCATCGCCTGCGGACGCACGTTGTAAACGATCGCATTAGATTGCCGCGCCAGTCGAAGTAGCGCCTCGCGTCCTTCGGGCTTCTTCATGTTGATGACGATGCTGCGCTTGCCTCGATTGGCATTGAGGAACATGCCGCCCATCCCGGGGCTGCGTCCCGGTCCGATGTGACGAATAATATCGCCTTCAGGGCTTTCCACCTTGACCACGTTCGCGCCCATGTCGGCGAGGATTTGTGTGGCATAGGGCCCCATCAAAACGGTGGTCAGGTCAAGGATCGTGATACCGCCAAGGGGTCCCATGCTTTGTCTCGCAAGAATGCATACATCTGGACATAAAGTTCAAGATAGTGATTTGGTCGGATTAAAATGACCAGATTGCGGCCAGAAATTACCATCAGCTGACTTTTATCCAAGGTATTGACAAATTGATTCACCTATTTGTACGTTTGCCAACGGAATTTGGCGGACGCGGTGCGTGGTCGGTTCGATCGTCTGAGGACGCTCAAAAAGCACGACAGTGAACCGGCCATATCTGTTGCCTTGGCGCTGTCGATCCGACGCCCCGCTGAAGATTCGCAGCAGGGCGCGGCGCGCTTGATCTGACGATCCGCGGCATAACCCAGAAGCCAACAGAGCCGGCAGACCCGCGGCTGGCTTGAGGTGTCGCGGGGCCGCGCCTTACGAACCAGGAAAGAGGGGTATCCATGGACTTCGCGCTGACCGACCAGCAGGAAGCAATCCGCGATGCGATTGCCAAGATCTGTGGCGGTTTCGATGACGCATACTGGCTCAACAAAGATCGCGATGGCGGCTTTCCCCACGACTTCCATAAAGCGTTGGCCGATGCCGGCTGGCTCGGCATCTGTGTACCGGAGGCTTACGGCGGAGCCGGGCTCGGCATCACAGAAGCCGCCATCGTGATGCGAACGATCTCCGAGTCCGGCGGCGGCATGTCGGGCGCTTCCGCCGTGCACATCAACGTGTTCGGACTCAATCCGGTCGTGGTGTTTGGAAATGAGGAGCAGCGCCGGCGAATGCTGCCGCCGATGGTGGAGGGGCGCGAGAAGGCCTGCTTTGCAGTGACGGAACCGAACACCGGACTGAACACTACCCAGCTCAAGACGCGAGCGGTTGCGAAAAATGACCGCTATATCGTCAACGGCCAGAAGGTCTGGATCTCCACCGCTCAAGTCGCCGACAAGATCCTGCTGCTTGCGCGTACCACGCCACTGGACGAGGTGAAGAGCCCGACCCACGGGCTCAGCCTGTTCTACACCGATTTCAACCGAAAGCAGATCAAAGTCCACGAGATCGAAAAGATGGGTCGCAAGATCGTCGATTCTAACGAGTTGTTCTTCGAGAATTTTGAGATCCCGATGGAGGACCGCATCGGCGAAGAGGGGCGGGGATTCGGATATATTCTCGAGGGTATGAATCCGGAGCGCATATTGATCGCGGCGGAAGCGGTGGGGCTGGGTAAGCTCGCGCTGTCACGCGCGGCGGAATATGCCAAGACGCGCATCGTCTTCAACCGGCCAATCGGCAAGAACCAGGCGATTCAGCACCCGCTGGCGAAGAATTGGATTGAGCTTGAGGCGGCATGGTTGATGGTGATGTCCGCAGCTTGGCAATATGACAACGGCAAGCCTTGCGGCGCAGCGGCGAACGCTGCCAAATATCTAGCTGGGGAAGCGGGTTTCCAAGCCTGCGAGCAGGCAGTGATGACCCATGGTGGCTTCGGTTATGCAAAGGAATTCCATGTCGAGCGTTATCTGCGCGAGGTCATGATTCCGCGCATTGCGCCCGTGAGCCCGCAACTTGCGCTAAGCTTCATTGCTGAGAAGGTGCTTGGCCTAGCAAAGTCATACTGATCTCAAGTATTCGGCAAACAACGATTAGCCTTTGGCGCCAGTCATCTACCCACCGCATGGTGCGGCCGCTCGTGTCGATCCTCGATCCTCCTCGGCACAGTTCAAAGGTGCGCAATTTCTGCGACATTACGGACCTCTACCGGATGATGGGCGCGACGCCGCGCATTCGAGCAGCAGCACCCGCGATTTTCCGATGTGCGACGTGGAGTCGGGCGATCGCAGACGGCGATATCTCTCTCGATCGCGGCCATGCCACTTCGTGGCGCTAGACGCTTGAGCTGGCTATCCAGAACTCACCGCTATCGATGCAGCGCTCTGATGAGCTGAGGCAGCCTCTTGGAGGTGTTCGCCGACTGGCGATGCAACCGGTCTAGACCCCCAGCCACCAGGGCGCCCGAGAGCGAGATGCCAGTCGGCAGAGCTAGACACTGGCGGGTGCAATTTTCGACCACGGTCTCAGACGCGGGAAGCATCAGCCGGCGGTGAGTTGATCTGAGACGAAGTCGAGCGACCAGCGGTCCTTCGGTGCCCTCGGCACCGTCATCCGCGCCTGAGTCCCGATCGCCCACTTGCGGCCACGGCGACGCACCGCGGGCATCTCTTCCCGTAAAGCCGGAACAGCTTCTGATCGTCGACCTGGCAATCGCTTGCATGCGTTGGCGAAGGCCGGCATCGTCCGACCTACCCGTCGGTGCGGCAACAACCGATGGCCTACACGCCCGGCGAAGGCTGTCTCCAATCACGACAAGCGGACCACTTCCTCGGAGGTCGCGTTGACAAATCTGACCACGACACCATCACGCAACCATATGTTACTTGTTTGTTGACAATGCGCTTTTTTATAGAATGCCGGCGTGACCTTCCTCTCCAATTGTGAGAGGCACAGGCAACTGCAAAATGGCCATCGGTTGAAGAGCTTGGAAACCATCTCCGCATATTCGCGCGAGCGTCTCTGACGTAGAAGTGGTGGGCAGCCATCGGAATAGCCCGGCAGATCTTCTTCTGGTCGTTGATCCACGAATGACGTCGATCATGATCCGCTGACTCACGAGCTGCAGCATCTCAACGTGGTATCGAAACGTCAGCCGATAGCTTGGCCAATCGTTCCGGGATGTTCACGTGTTCGTCCTTCGCGTATTGAGATGCTTGTCATGCGTTGTTTGGCCTAACCGATCATCTCTTTAGCGTCTTAGCGGCACCATGAGGCGCCCATTGCGTGCTGACTTCAGAAAACTTCGCAGCAGAGCACACCGACAAAGTGGGAGCAGTCTGACGCCATTACGCTCCGCTGGTTGCAGGGGGCAATCCGTTTTCCCCCAACCCTCTGCTCGCGCTCTCGCTAGGCCCAGCGTCCGATTCATGACAATGGAGCTCCTCACCGCACATGCCCACGCAAGTCGGATGCCTTTTTTCGCCGCGATCCGGCGCGCAAATCCGCCTATACGCATCAAATCGACGAGGCCGCACGCTTATGGTAACTTAGCAATCCAGTACGATTATCAGAAAATGGAAAGTGTGATTGCTGGAGGGACCACGATGTTACAACCAGTCGAAAAGGAGTCGGCTGCGGTTACGAACGCGGAACTCGAACAGTACGATCTGTCGAAATTTGAACATGTCCCCCGAAAAAAACTCGGGCGATACGTCGCAGCAGCGCTCATCGTCGCGGCGCTGCTGTGGCTCGCCATTGCATTTGCGCGGGGCCAAATTGAGTGGATCTACACCGCGAAATACCTGTTCGCGCCGGTCATACTTCAGGGGCTGCTAAATACGATCGCTCTTTCCGTCCTCGCCATGCTCTTTGGCGTCACGCTCGGCGTCAGTGTTGCGATCATGCGGTTCTCGAGCAATCCCATCATTAATTGGTCGGCCATGGGTTATATATGGCTGTTCCGTGGACTTCCCACCCTGCTCCAGCTTCTGCTCTGGTACAATCTCGCTCTGGTCTTTCCGACGATCTGGATTCCGGGCGTCGCGGAATGGCGGACCGTGGATGTGATGACGCCTTTCGTTGCGGCGCTCCTTGGGCTTGGTATCAATCAAGGCGCATATACGTCAGAAGTCGTGCGCGCTGGATTGCTTTCCGTAGATCACGGTCAATACGAAGCGGCCAGCGCCATCGGCATGACGCGTTTGCGCGCCCTGCGTCGGATCATCCTGCCCCAGGCCATGCGCTTCATCATTCCGCCGATCGGGAACGAATTTATCGGCATGGTCAAATGGACTTCGTTGGCCAGCGTGATCCAGTACTCTGAGCTCGTCTATGCGGCCGAGAATATCTACTACGTTAACAACCGGGTCATCGAACTGCTGTTCGTCGCCGCCTTCTGGTACCTCGTCATAGTCTCGGTCCTTACCGTGGCCCAAGGCAGGATCGAACGATATTACGCACGCGGTTCGAGTCGGGGGTTCCAAGCAGCCGCGAGGAGGTGACAAGATGAATCCGATTGTGCATGCGATTGGTGCAAAGAAGTCTTTTGGCACGTTCCAAGCCTTGCACGACATCAATTTGAGCATTGAGAGAAGCGAGGTCGTGTGCCTGATCGGTCCCTCGGGATCGGGCAAGAGCACCTTGCTTCGGTGCATCAACCAACTCGAATCCCTCAGCGACGGCGCATTGTGGGTGAACGGAGAACTGCTCGGGTTCCGGCGCGAAGGCAACAAGCTATACGAACTGAAGGACAGCGAGATCGCGAGGCAGCGCCTCTCGACAGGAATGGTCTTCCAGCGGTTCAATCTTTTCTCCCACAAAACCGCCCTAGAGAACCTCACGGAAGGGCCTACGCAGATCCTTAAGATCCCTGCGCGGACTGCTCGGGAGGAGGCACTCAACCTTCTAGAACGGGTCGGGCTGGCCAACAAGTGCGACGCCTACCCCGTCGAGTTGTCCGGGGGACAGCAGCAGCGGGTAGCTATCGCCCGTGCCTTGGCCATGAAACCCGCCGTGATGCTCTTCGACGAGCCAACCTCGGCGCTAGATCCTGAACTTGTGGGGGAAGTTCTGGCTGTCATGCGAAATCTCGCGAAAACGGGAATGACGATGATCGTGGTGACGCACGAGTTGGGTTTTGCCCGCGAGGTCGCGAACCGCGTGTTCTTTATGGATCATGGCCAGATCGTAGAGACTGGCACCCCGAGCCAAGTTCTCGTGAAGCCGACGCAAGAACGGACAAGGGATTTCATCTCGGCTGTGCTGAGCTGAACACAAAAGCCGACATCACACCAACAAGGGGGATACTTTGAAGATAACGAATCTAAACCTCCTAGCCCGCACTATGCTGATCGCATCAGGACTGTTTGCGGCTCCCGCGGCTGCGCAAGAGCCGAAAATGGTGCTTAGGTCGGCAACGATCACATACTATCCACCGTTCTCGTATAAAGATCAGAGAACGGGCAAGCTGACCGGTTTCGATCACGATCTGGCGGTGGCGATGGCGGGCAAGATCGGTGCGACGATTGAATGGGAAGAATTCACATACGCTCAGATACTCAGCCTTGCCCCGCTCAAGACGGGTCGAGTGGATTTCTACGGCACCGCTGTCTCGGACAGACCTGACAAGCGGGAGGGAGGAATCAGCTTCGTTGACTACGTATTTGAACCCTTCGTGTTCTTCGTACTCCGCGATAACGCCAAGAAGTACCCCGATCCCATGGCGCTATGCGGCGAGAGCGTCGCGGCCACGCGTGGTGATCCGACCCAGGCTCATCGCATTCAGGACTGGAGTGACCGCAATTGCATTCCAAATGGCAAGCCCGCCATTAACGTGGCATTTGGGGAGAATTCGGCGCAGAACATGTTGCTGCTCAAGCAGGGGAGAGTGGCTGGAGCAGTGAACGGTGCCGGCACCCTGGCGGTTGCAAACTCCGTCGAGGACCACAGGTATCTGATCATCGGTGAGCCGCTCAACAAAACCATGTATGGAATGGGCTTTCTGAATAAAGATCAGGAACTTGGTGCGAGACTCAGAGGTGCTCTTCAGCAACTGATTGACGACGGTAGCTATAATGCGCTTCTCGACAAATGGGGTCTGTCGAAGGACATTTTCAGCATCGGTAGTAAGGCGACCATAAACGCGGGAGTGAAATAGCTCCTCGGAATCTACCAAAGAACCTGCAGCTGCGGAGAGCATGCTCGACCCTACCACAACCGCATATCACCGTTACCATACCCCCAGTTAAGTTAGGATGACCTAGTGTTCCGTCCCGGAAATTCGCTGACAAAGTCGCGCGAGTTTCTGGAGAATGGAGTCGGCAGTAGCGGTCCAGGCGAAGGGGCGTGCATCTGCATTGTGGGTGCGGATGAAGCGGTCGATTTTTTTGACGAGGTCGGCGGTGGAATCGAATGATCCGCGCCGGATTGCGCGTTGGGTGATGAGGGCGAAGAAGCGTTCGACCTGGTTAAGCCAGGAGGCATAGGTTGGCGTGAAGT